>JBDRLL010000028.1:0-28291 GCA_043813075.1 Candidatus Altarchaeota archaeon | reverse complement strand
GGCCTGGTGGGATTCGAACCCACGGTCTACAGCTTAGAAGGCTGTCGCCCTATCCACTAGGCTACAGGCCCAATTATGGTTTTACCGTGTTTGGGGTGTTATTTTTAACTTGTTTTACTTAAAATACTTATCCCCTTTGAGGTGTTCAAGATTACTCTAGAGTCTTTCTACAGGGAGCTGGCTTCCGTTGACGAGGAGGTCTACAACGTCATCCAGGATGAGATAATGCGTCAGGAGGGCGTTAACATGATTGCGAGCGAAAGCTATTGTAGTGTCGCGGTCCGCGAGGCCGTCTCCTGTGTGATGACCAACAAGTACGCTGAGGGGTACCCGCACAAGAGATACTATGGTGGTTGCGAGTACGTTGATGCTGTCGAGGACCTTGCGATAGAGCGGGCTAAGAAGCTGTTCGGCGTCGAACACGTGAACGTCCAACCCCACTCTGGGACGCAGGCTAATATGGCCGTCTATTTCGCGGCATTGAATCCTGGCGACACGATCCTCGGCATGGACTTGAGCCATGGCGGCCACCTGAGCCACGGGTATAAAGTCAATTTCTCCGGTAAAATATATCACGGCGAAACCTACACCGTCAGCGAGAAGACGCAGACTATCGACCCTGCTGAAGTGCTTTCAGTCGCCAGGAAGGTGAAGCCTAAACTGATCGTGTGCGGCTACAGTGCTTACCCCCGGATCGTCGACTTCAAGGCCTTCCGGGAGATTGCCGATGAAGTCGGTGCTGTGTTGATGGCTGACATAGCCCACATAGCCGGCCTGGTTGCTGCGGGAGTGCACCCCAACCCGGCGAAGCATGCAGACTACATCACGACCACCACCCATAAGACCCTTATGGGTCCGCGAGGCGCGCTGGTCATGTGCAGGGAGGAGTATGCTAAAGACTTGGATAAGGCTGTTTTCCCTGGGGCGCAGGGCGGCCCGTTCATGAACGTTATTGCCGCGAAGGCGGTGTGCTTCAAGGAGAACATGAGTGGGGAGCGCAGGAAGCTTCAGGCCCAGATAGTGGAGAACGCGAGGGCGTTGGCTTCCTCACTGGCTGAAAACGAATTCAGTCTTGTTTCAGGTGGCACAGACAATCACCTCATGCTCGTGGATTTGAGGGGCAAGGGACTCACTGGAAAGCAGGCTGAGGAGGCTCTTAACTCCTCAGGAATCACCGTCAACAAGAACACCATCCCCTTCGACCCAGAGAAGCCGTTCGTAACGTCTGGCATCAGGGTAGGGACCCCATGCGTCACTATACGCGGCATGATGCAGGGTGAGATGTCCGAGCTGGGCGGATTGATGACTGAAGTCGTCGACGGCAAAGGGGATGAGAAGATAATCTCCGGCGTTCGGTCTAGGGTGTCTGAACTCTCGTCAAGGTTCCCCGTATACATGTGAGAATGGCTGCCATAGTATTAGACGGCCGTAAGCTGGCCAAGAAGATTAGGGCAGGATTGAAGAAGGAGGTTAATGTATTCTCTAAAGAATCTGGTGTTGTTCCAGGGCTTGCGACTGTTATCGTCGGCGATAACCCCTCATCAAGGTTGTATGTCTCCATGAAGCATACGGCATGCGAGGAGGTCGGGTTCATGTCGCAGGTCCACGAACTCCCAGATGATATCACTGAGGAGGAGTTGATTGGTGTGATAGACAAGCTGAACAACACGGGTGATGTTCACGGAATCCTGGTTCAACTTCCATTACCCGAACACATCAACACAGCAAAGATTATCTCACTAATAAACCCTGACAAGGATGTTGACGGCTTCTCGCCCGTAAACCAGGGCCTGCTCGCGTCAGGCGACGAGCGCATGGTCTCCGCCACACCACTAGGAGTCATCAGACTCCTGGAGGAATACAAGATAACCCTTGAGGGATTGAACGCAGTCATAGTGAATCACAGTCTCGTTGTCGGCAGGCCAATGGCCCAGTTGCTTTTGAACCGGGATGCTACGGTTACCGTCTGCCACGTGAAGACGAGGGACTTGAAGTCGCATACACTCAACGCTGACCTGCTGATATCAGCCACCGGCGTCCCCCACCTGATTAAGGAGGACATGGTCCAGGATGGTGCTGTTGTCGTCGACGTTGGCGTGGCCCGTAAAGGCGATTCTGTCGTCGGTGACGTGGACTACGAGAACGTCAGGAAAAAAGCATCGCACATAACCCCCGTGCCAGGGGGCACAGGTCCGATGACGATAGCATGCCTGCTCGAAAACACGATGAAAGCCGCCAAGTCGATCACCCTTGATTTTTAAGGTCTTCATGCGAAGTCTTTTACTGGTGTTTTGTTTTGAAGGCCAAGACCGCTTTGATTAGCGTCTCTGACAAGAGGGGGCTGGCTGAATTCGCTTCTGGATTATCTAGCCTGGGCGTTACGATAATTTCTACTGGCGGCACCGCCAAGCTTCTGAAGGAGAAAGGAATCCCCTTCACCCACATCTCAGACTACACTGGGACCCCGGAGATGCTTGATGGCAGAGTCAAGACCATACACTTTAAGATACACGGGGGCCTGCTGGCGAGGCGTGACAAGAAGGAGCACATGTCCCAGATCGAGGAGTATGGCATGGACTTGATAGACCTTGTCGTAGTAAACCTCTATCCCTTCAAGCAGACGATATCCAAGAAAGATGTTTCTCTTGAAGACGCTATTGAGAACATCGATGTCGGCGGGCCCACATTGATTCGCGCCGCCGCCAAGAACTATCAACACGTTGGTGCAGTCATCGATCCCTCCGACTATGAACCAGTCCTCACAGAATTGCGTGAAAATGATCTCTCCCTATCGGAGGGGACGCTGGCGCGTCTGGCAGTTAAGGCCTTCCAGCATACTGCCGAGTATGATTCACTCATCTACGACTATCTCAGCAGGACTGTCGTAGAGCATGTTAAGTTCCCCGATACGGTAAACCTCTCTCTGACCAAGCTTTACGATCTTCGTTACGGCGAGAATTCTCATCAGGCGGCTGCATTCTACGCAGACCCATCATATGTCGGATCGTGTGTTGGTGGCGCGAAGCTTCTCGCAGGAGATAAGAAGCTTTCGTTCAACAACATACTCGACCTCGATGCTGCATTGCGTCTCGTGGTCGAGTTCGATAAACCTGCCGCAGTAATAGTAAAACACCTAAACCCGTCGGGAGTCGGCGTCGCCGACTCTTTGGGTGAGGCATACTCTCTCGCCCATAAAGCGGACCCCCTATCAGCGTTCGGGTGCATAGTCGCACTAAACAGGCCAGTCGACGAGAAACTAGCAGAGGAGATAACATCCACTTTCGTGGAGTCTGTTATCGCGCCAGGATACGAGGCCTCCTCCCTCGACATACTGAAGAAGAAGGAGAAGATGCGTGTCCTGGACATCGGCTCACCAGAAAAACCGAAGCAGTCCTTCGATTATCGTCGGGTGGTCGGCGGCATGCTGGTCCAAGATATGGACTTGAGGGAGTTGACGAGGGATGACCTCAAGACCGTGTCTAACCGGAAGCCTTCAGAAGAGGAGGTGGAAGCCATGCTGTTCGCATGGAAGGTGTGCCGGCACACTAAGTCTAACTCGATAATATTCGCGAAAAAAGGGTACACTACCGGGATTGGAGCCGGCCAGATGAGCCGCGTCGACGCAGTCAAAATCGCGGCCATGAAGGCTGGAGAGCACGCTAATGGCAGTGTTATGGCTTCTGACGCATTCTTCCCGTTCCGGGACGGGATCGACGAGGCCGCTAAGGCTGGGGTATCAGCGGTCATACACCCCGGCGGCAGCATAAGGGACGCTGAAGTCATCCAGGCCGCGGACGAGCATGGGATGGCTATGGTGTATACTGGAGTCAGATGTTTCCTCCATTAAATGAAGTGTTCGAGCGTGTAGTAGCCTTCAACCAGTTCTAGCCTGTATTTGGGGTTGTATCTCTTGTCGCATAGGGAGCAGGAAGTGTCCTTCACCTTCTTCTTCCTCACTATCTTCTGCCCGCATTTCGGGCACTTGTAGACGTATCTCCTCCCGAACGTCCGCTGTCTTATGTTCATGGAGTCGAGTTTCTCCTCGAGCCTCCTGAATTCATCCTCCCCCAGGAGTTCCTTCATCCTGTCGTTGAATTTCCCGCGGTGCGTCCGTATCCTCCTGAAGCCCCGTATGGTGTGGAGTATCTCGTGCAGCATAACGTAGTCCAGCAGCTCCTCATCATCCTTTATCACTGGGTTCACGCGTATCCTGGATTTTTCCTTCGTGTATTCTACGGAAGCGTATGTTCCAGAAAGCTTCTTCCACGAGAACGTGTAGTCGCCTTCCGCCAGCCTGTTGTTGAAGTACTTCTCATTCACCCTCCTGAACGACATCCGCAATTCACCATGCATTGTATTTCTTTTACGTGTATGGCATATAAGTTCTCATGTCGTCTGTCGTCTACCTATACGATGACGTGTCCCGTCTCCGCGATGGCGCTGATGAATTCTTCAGGATTATAGCGGAATCATTCAATGGTGGTGTGGCGTTGAAAGTGCATTTCGGGGAGAAGGGGAATACCACGCACGTCAGGCCGGAATGGCTTAAGGGCGCTGCATCAATCCTGGATAAGCCGGTGTTCGTGGACTGCAACGTCCTATATCGTGGCGGGCGGACTCGGATGATCGACCATCTGAACGTTGCCAGGCAGCATGGATTCGGGTTCCTCCCACTGCACATACTCGACGGTCCGGTGGGTGAGGACACCCTAGAAGTCCCTATAGTCGGCGGCATGCTTAAGACCGCCAAGCTTGGCGCAGGACTCGGGGATTACCGTCAGCTGGTCGCAGTCTCTCATTTCAAGGGCCATATCGCGACAGGGTTCGGCGGGGCTTTGAAGAACATCGGCATGGGCTTGGGCTCCCGTCCCGGTAAGCTGGAGATGCATTCAGTCATATCCCCCAAGGTTTCCAGCGATAAGTGCGTTTCATGCGGTACTTGCGTTAACGAGTGCCCTGGAGATGCGATATCCCTGCAGGGCCCTGCGTTAATAGACTCCAGCAAATGTATTGGATGCGCTCGTTGCATTGCAGTCTGCCCGCATGCTGCGATAGACATCCCCTGGGATCTCTCGGACAGCGTCAACAAGGTTCTTATGGAGCGTATCGCCGAGTATGCGCAGGCCGCATTACGCGGTAGGGAATGGTGGTTCATGAGCTTTATCACCGACGTTACCGCGGACTGTGACTGTATGCCTTACGCGCAAAAACCCATCGCAGATGATGTTGGCATACTATTGAGCAAGGATCCTGTCGCGGTAGACATGGCGAGCATAGACCTGGTTTCCAGGGCGAATGGGGGCGTGGACCCCTTCCTGGCGAAGCACGGTATTGATGGACGGCATATGCTTGACTACGCCGCTGAAATAGGTTTAGGATCCCAGGATTATGCTGTTGAGAACGTCACAAACCCTTGAATAAGAGTGATACAACGGCTCCACCTTATTTTCTTATACTTTACCTACCATAGTATATACCATGTCTCTGAGGCGCAACGGGTTTAAAAAACCCGGTTTCTCGCCGTCCAGTCTGATGAGGGCGGAGGTGATGGCGTCAGCACTAGCCTTCCTTATAGTCTTCTATATGCTGTCTCCAGGATACATACCCCCCGGCCTTGATGGTGTTGTTCCGATAGATTCTGTTGACGTCGGCAGCGTATGGAGTGAGGTAACCCACTACTATTGGCCTAGGAACCTCTTCAACAGCCAGTATACTGTCTTGTATTACCCTGGCAACAAGAGTTACTACGACAACCATAAGATAGTGTACGAGTATGACTGGAACGAGCTGTTCTACGTCAAGAGTGTTCCGGGCAAGGATTTAGTCATGGTAAAGAGGTATGACGTCACAAATACCAATCTCGTGCTAACCGTATTCGCTGATGGGAAGCGTGTCGGGGATTTCTTCGTGTGGGGTCCTGAGGACATACACTATTTCAAGGATCAGATATTCACAATACCTGCGGAGTTCATAACACGCAATGAGACTAAGATAAAAATAATGTATGATGCCTCGCAGGTCTGGTCTACAGTCAGGGGGAATGGGTTTCGCTCATTCCATTACTACTTCTACGTGAACGGGTCGATATACCGCTACTACCTGATAGCTCTAGTTAAGTCCATTGCTGTTGCGGCAGTTGTTTTCTTCATCTTCTCTATGCGGGTGAATATACTCAGCAGGAACATCCTACTAGTCCCCCTATTGTTTGTCTTCACCGTCACCCCTTCGGCTGTTTTCGGATATTATCTCCTCGGCGCAATGCCCCACACTCCGGACGGTGTAACACAATTGTTGCAGGCGAAACTCATCCTAAACGGCAAGTTCTTCATATACTCCATAAGCGATCCCGCAATAGACAGCTCATACTCGCTTTCAAGAGATTTCGTGTACCTCCGGAACGCGGGGAACTTCCTCGCCATACACGGTAAACGGGTTTACGGGAAGTATCTGGTGGCCTTCCCCCTCCTGCTTGCCATCGGCGAATATTTGAAGGCGTCATTCATGGTAAATCCCATCATCGGGGGTCTCGCTGTCGTCGCCCTCTTCTATCTGGGCCTGGAGGTGTTCAATGACCGTCGTCTTGCGTTCTACACTGCCCTCCTGATGGCGGTGAGTCCATGGTCTATACTAATGAGCTCGTCCTACATGAATAATACTCTTGCAATGCTGAGCTACATCCTGTTCCTACTCGCCTACATGAAGTCAATAAAGAATAAAGGCGACTTCTACCCCCTACTCGCCGGGCTTTCCCTTGGACTGCTTCTGAACATAAGGATATACAATCTAGTTCTGTTTTTAATACCCTTCATACTACACGCCTTATGGTCCAGGAAGATAACCCTGGAGAAGCTGATACCCTTTGCTGCTTCATTCAGCGTGATGCTCATAATGTTCCTCGGCTACAACTACCTGGTGACCGGTAACATGCTCAAAACCCCATTCCAAGAGTACAATGAGAGCGAGCTGCCCGGCTTCCACATGGGGGCTGGAAAGCCTCTAATGTCATTTGAATCACGGGGCCATACCGTGGAAAAAGGCTTTTTGAACACTTACATAAGCCTTAGCATGCTGGATGACTCACTGTTCGGCGGGATCGGCCTGCTATACATAGCCTTCCTATTCTTCCTCTTCTTCTACAAGAAGGATGTGGTCGACTATCTATTCTCGTCCATAATAATGATCACTATATTCGGCTACTTCATATACTACTACCACTGCAAGTTCTTCGGTCCACGCTATTACTACGAGCTGATGCCGATAATACTCCTGCTGACGGTCAGGTCTTTCACGAAGGTCGAGGTCCTGCACTCCAACTACAAGTTCCTCACAATAATCGTGTTGGCTTGCGCTGTCTCGTCATTAATCTACCTGCACTCTAACATGGCTCTCAACTCCGGGCAGCATGGCATAGACACCAGGCTGGTGAAAATGTTCAAGGAGATACACGAGAACGAGGAGAATGCGGTTGTATTCGCGCGTTTCATACCCGACTACATAACCGGCTCTAACCTTGCTGGCATGAATTTCGACGATGATGTGGTAATACTCAACATGGTGGGTGAAACGGGGGATGTCCGGGAATTCTCACTCAGGAACTTCCCCAACAGGAGGTGCCTGATATTCAAGGTGGTCGGCCACGAGTATGAGCTAACAGACTGTTAAAGGCGTCTCACGGCTCCACGCGCGTCCTGTCCCTCGGGTATAACACGCACTCCCTTATGTTCTTCACTCCCGTTATGGCCTGGGTTATCCTCTCCGCGCCGATGCTCCACCCGCCGTGTGGTGGCATGCCATAGCGGAATGCCTTAAGATAGAACTCAAAATTCTCGGGGTTCAAGCCCTTCCTCTTCAGCGCCTCAACCAGCTGGTCGTGGTCGTGGATACGCTGTGCTCCCGAAGACATCTCCATGCCCATGTAGTCCAAGTCGAAGGCGCCGCAGACTTCAGGCCTGTCGTCCAAAGGCCTCGAGTAGAATGCCCTTATCTTTGTCGGCCAGTGCTTGATTATGAACGGTTCATTCAGCAGTTCATTGAGTTTCTTCTCTCCTTCCGGTGGTATGTCCTCCCCCCATTCTATCTTGATGTTGTTCTCGTTTAGCGTGTCTATGACCTCATCGTACGTCAGCCTCTTGAATGGCAATCCCGGTACCACCACTTCCTCTTCTCTCCCAAGCGTCTTCAGCTCCTCAGAGCACTCCCCACACACCCTCTTCATTATGTGGTTCACCACACCCTCGAGTTCCTCTAGCACCCCCTCCTCGTCTTTTATGAATGCCTTCTCCACATCCATCTGTAATATCTCGTTCAAGTGTCTTGGCGTGTTGTGGGGTTCCGCCCTGAAGACCGGCTGCATTATGAACACTTTATCAAGTCCAGTGCACATCATCATCTGCTTGTAGAGCTGCGGGCTCTGCGCGAGGAAAGCCTCCCTCTCGAAGTATGTTATGGGAAACAGGTTCGTGCCCCCCTCGCTTGCGGCTGCGATTACTGTGGGCGGGTTTATCTCTATGAAACCCCTGTTGATGAAGAATTCCCTGTACGCCTCCTGTATCTTGGCTCTTATCTTGAATATCGCCTGGACTTCCGGCTTCCTAACGTCCATGAAACGGTTGTTCAGTCGCGTGTCCAGGTCTGCGTCGACCTTCCCTGTCACGTCAAGTGGCAGTGGGCTTACAGAGTCAGCTATTAGCGTCACCACGTCAGGCTTTAATTCAAACCCTCTAGGCGCCTTGTTGTTCACTAAGACTTTGCCTTTGACGCTTACCACGGCTTCCTTGTTGAGCTTGTTTATGGACTCCATCACTTCAGCCGGTGTTTCACCGTCTTTCGCTGTGACCTGAAGTACGCCTCCCCTATCCCTTATCAGGAGGAATTTCAGTTTTCCCAGGTCTCTTACGTCGTGCACCCATCCGGCGACCTGGACGTCCTTCCCGTCAAGCCCGTTTGTAATCTCGTTCGAGTAGTGCGTGCGCATGGTATTCGATTATTACTGAAGGGATATTTAATAATCATTCCAGCTTCAAGTCGACTTCTCTCTCAGCTATCGACGATATTATGCTCTTCATGGCTTCAGGGTTTATCCTCAGACGTCCTTTGTCTCTAGAGTCTATCCTGACCCTGTATGCTGTCTCTCCCCCAGGCTTGTACACCTTGTTTATGCTATGTATCCTGGCGGGCGCGATAAGGTCCCGTATCATGTCCTCAACATCTCCGACACCAACTATCTTCACGGGTTTGCCGACTCTCTCACTCATCCTCCTCAGGCCATTGCCTTCCCTGCCTATTAGCTCTCCCACATTCCCCCTGTCGGCGAGCACGATTACGTGTTCGTTGGCGTCCACAGCCTTCTTGAAGCCTATCCTGCCTTCAAACATCTCATACACCAGCCTTGAAAGCTCAATGTCGTACTCGGTTATCCTGCCTTCAGAGAACCCCCTGTTGCATGAGCTGCAGAGAACCCTGTTTTTAGCGCAAAGCCTGCATAATGGCAGTGGATTGTCCATCACATTACCCCATACCCTCTAACTATTGGGTCACACACATACATATGCTTGTTTGGAGAATTATCATCACGCACTATCTGGACAGTGTTATGCCTATCGCTGAGACTTTTATTGGCCCTTCCTCACCATCTATCTCCTCAGTGGATATGCTTATGTCACCCACCTTCGCGTCAGTCACAAACCTCTGCCTTACTATCTCAGCGACGTCAACAGCCCTGCTTATGGCGCGGCCCCTGGCCTTTATGATGACATCTTGGTGTCCGTTGTTGAATTGTGTCACAACCGCTAGAACATAGCTCATGACCCCTTTCTTGCCTATGAAGACTGTGTTGTCGTCTCCGGGTTCATGTCGGTCTCGCATCTCCCCAACCAACTGCGCTTTTTATCTTCTTCTCGTTTCTTCGAATAAGGGCACGAACAGGTAGTATTTGCTTTCCCCCTTCAGTTCTTCCACTATCTTGTCGACTATGACCTTGACCGGGTCTGGAGTGTTTTTTACTCGTGAACGCATGTCCTCAAAGTCTTTGAACGGCTGTATCTCCCTCTCCATCAGTATCTCCTCCCTATGTCTCTTGCCTATCTTCGGGAGGCATTCCAGCTTGTGCTGTCTGGTGCTTATCGACCCTGCGGTGTTGTAGAAGTTTATGAACCTTTCCTCGTCTTCATTGACTATGTCTGTGAGCACTACCGGCAGCTCTGACTTTGCAGTTGGCGTTAGCCAGTCGTATTTTATCCTCCTCTCTATGTGGTCTATCTTCTCCCTCGACCCCTCCCCTATGTATTCTGGGGCTCCCTGCTCCAGCGTAACACCCTCTCTTGGGCTTAACTCTAGCAGCGAGAAGTATTTGGTCCCAACCGCTTGCGCCACCGGCTTACGCTTGTGCGGTGGCACGTCGGACTTGCCTTTTGGTAGATAATCCAGTATTCTGACGTTATCGTCTCTTTTCAAAGCCACCACCCCCTTTAGCGGTATTGTGCCACAAGGTCTGTTATCTTCTTGATGTCTTCCTCAGTGTACTTGAACCTTTCTTTAGCGAAAATCGCCCTCACATCATCCACTGTCTCAGGCATCAAGTCTATTATCTTAACCACCCTCTCTTCACTAAGGTCCAGGCCGACACCTGCCAATTCCTTGCCCAGCTTCTCGGAGTCCTTGACGTTCAGGTGCTTGAACTTGGATGAATGCTCTAGAGCCCTCCTCTGCTCGTATGAAAGCTCTATCTCCCCCTCCTTATACTCCTTCTCCTTCTTTTTGAGTATCGACTCTACCGTTGCCAGTGTCACTGGCTTCTCTTCTAGAACGTCCATTGCTTTACCCCACTTTATTCAGGTGCTCTGGCTGCACCAGTATCTTCTTTGTCTTTCCCCCGTCGATTATCTTGACGAAGTAGGATCTGCCTTGTCTGCCGACTACTTTCCCTGTCCTGCCCTTGAACCGTGGGTGCGGCATCTTCTGGTAGCTTGGATCTATCTTTATAGAAACATCCTGGTTCTCCTCAAACTCGGTTAGCCTGCGCCTTATCTTAACCTTCCCCCTCTCCCGCAAACCTACCTTAAGGTTTCGCGTGCGCCGTCTATATCCGCTAGAACCCTTCATTTTAACCCAATAGTCAAAGGAATATATTATAGTAGGTATTCATTTAAAAAGAGATTTCAACACCTATCTTAGAGCCTTCATATGTGAATCCGTGGCCTGTCTCAAGCCCTTCCACGAGCTCTATGGCATCACACCGGGTCTCACTAAGCACCAAACCCTCGAATTCAGACATCATAGCCTCCATATCACCTGTTTTCGAGGCTTTCACGTTTATCCGCTGCATTTCCTCCAGGTTGTTCTTCTTCCTCAACTCCTGTATGTTCCTGATTAAGTCCCTTGCAAGAGCCTCGTTTAACAGGCTTTGGCTGCGTTCCGTCTCTATGAACACTATCCCATTATGGTCTCCTGACTTGAATTCACTGGCCTTGTATCTCTCAGGAACCTCTATCCTAACCTCTGATATCATGTCTGCAGTAACCTTGAAACCCCCCATGTCCGATGCATCGCCCCCCTCCAGTATGCTCTTGGCTTCCAGTGGGTTTTTCCTTATGGCCTCCGCCACCTGATTCGCTTTGCCCCCATATTCCGGCCCTATCCTGCTGTAGTCTGGGGAGGCGATGTATCTCACCCCCCTCATCTCATTGACGTATTCTACCTCCTTGGCGTTTAGTTGCTTGGACACCACCTCCCTCATAGACTCCACAGCCTCCCTTATCTTCTCACCGCCGACTATCGTCGCCTTTGCTATGGGGTATCTCAGTTTTATGCCCGCCTGCTGCCTGCAGTTGCTGCCTGCCTCCACAATCTTCCTGGCCGTGTTCATGCCAGAGATCATCCCATCATCCACTTCCTCCGGCATAGGCCATGGCATGTGGTGTATGCTTGCAACGTCTTTCTTCAGGAGGTTCTGGTAAATCTCCTCTGTGATGAATGGCGCGAGCGGCGCCATCATAAGGCAAGTCTTCTCGAAGACTTTGCTGAGGGTCATGTAGGCCGCCTTCTTCGAGGGGTTTATGCCCCCTTCTTTGTCTTCGAGCCATAGCCTGTCTCTTATTAGCTTTATGTACCATCGCGACAGGTCTTCCACTATGTGGTTGTTTATCTCATATAGTGCGGTGTGGAAGTTGTTGTCGTTAAGGTTTTTTGTCACATTAGATATGGTCTGGTTTGTCGCGTTCAGTATCCAGTCGTCCTCAAGCTCTAGATTGCACTCCGTGATTTCGTGTTGTCTGGGGTCGAAGTCGTCTAGCATCATGTATCTGACAGTGAAGTGGTAGCAGTTCCATAGGGTCCTGAGCAGTGGCAGCACCATCTCCCCCATGCTTTCTGCACCGAATCTCCTGGCGTTCCACGGTGCCTGCGAGCACATCTGCAGTCTGACTGCGTCGGCGCCCGTCTTGTTGAACAGCTCCCACGGGTCTATGATGTTGCTGTTGCTCTTGCTCATCTTCTCCCCGTTGTCGTCCAGCAGAAGCCCTCCCACGACACATTTCCGGTATGCTGGCTTGTCGAAGAGTATGGCAGACAGGACTAGGAGCGTGTAGAACCAGCCGCGCGTCTGGTCTGTCGCCTCTGAAATGAAGTCGTAGGGTGAGTACTCGTTGAATAGCTTTTTGTTCTCGAACGGGTAGTGTAGTTGCGCGTATGTCGCGGAGCCGGAATCATACCAGCAGTCTATCACATATTCAACCCTCCTCATCTCTCCGCCGCAACCGCATTTAAAGACGATCCCGTCGACGTGCGGCCTGTGCAGGTCTATGTCGTCGCCCACATCCACAATAGCCTTTTCCTTCAGTTCTTTCCTGGATCCTATGGCCTGGGTTTCACCACATTCAACGCACTTCCATATGGGGAGGGGTGTGCCCCAGAACCGGTTCCTCGACAGCCCCCAGTCACGGGCGTTGGCGACCCAGTTCCCGAACCTGCCTTCCCTTATGTGTTCCGGATACCAGCTTATCTCGTTGTTCTTCTCCAGCAGCTTGTCTGTCAGCGAGCTTACCCTTATGAACCAGGATTTCATTGCATAGTAGAGTAGTGGTGTCTTGCACCTCCAGCAGAACGGGTAGTCGTGCTCGTACGGGTATTTCGCCACCAGCAGGCCCATGTCATCAAGCATCTGGATTATCCTCTCGTCAGCGTCCTTGGCGAAAACCCCCTTCAACTCTGGTATGGCTTCCCCGAACTTCCCGTCGTCTTCTATGGGGTTGACTAGCGGCAGGTCGTTTTCAAGCCCCACGTTGTAGTCGTCTTCACCGAAGGCGGGTGCGATGTGGACGATGCCCGTACCCTCCTCAGTAGTAACGAATCCTCCCGTTATGACCCGCCACGCGGGTTTTTCTAGTTTTCCGATGAAGTGGCTGAACAATGGGTGGTATTCCACGCCAACAAGCTCCTTACCCTTGAATTCACCTATCACTTCAGCATCCTTGAATCGTGTTTCAGCTATGCTTTTGGCTAGGACGTATTTTTCGCCGTGATGCTTTATGGTGACGTAATCCACTTCCGGATTGACTGCGAGAGCAAGGTTAGACAACAGGGTCCAAGGTGTTGTAGTCCACGCGAGCAGGCTGTAGTCCTTGTCCTTAGCCCTGAATGCGACTATAACGGTCGTCTCCTTAACGTTCTTGTATCCCTGCGCA
Organism: Candidatus Altarchaeota archaeon; assembly: GCA_043813075.1. Taxonomy (GTDB): domain Archaea; phylum Altiarchaeota; class Altiarchaeia; order IMC4; family SCGC-AAA252-I15; genus CAYREE01. The sequence continues at coordinate 14,612 of JBDRLL010000028.1, read as the reverse complement.
ACCTCATGGCTTGACAGCGGAGTCCCGCATCTCGCGCAGTATGGGACGACACGGTATCCTTCATACAGCAGCTTCTTATCCCATAGCTGCTTGAGGGACCACCAGACGCTCTCTATGTAGTCGTTGTCCATGGTGACGTACGGCCTCCCTAAGTCTATCCAGTACGCCATCCTCTCTGTGAGGGCGTCCCACTCCTTTATGTGGCTGAAGACGCTGTCCCTGCATTTTTCCACGAACTTGTCTACACCATAGTCTAAAATATCCTTCTTGCTCTTCAAGCCCAGCTCCTTCTCCACCTGCACTTCCACAGGCAGCCCATGGCAATCCCATCCCGCCTTCCGGGGTACGTCATACCCCCTCATGTAGTGGAATCTGTTCACCAGGTCCTTGAAGACTCGCACTTCCACGTGGTGGAGTGCGGGCGGGGCGTTGGCTGTCGGAGGGCCTTCCAGGAAGGAGAACAGCTTCCTGCCTTCATGCCGGCTGAGGGTCTCCTCCATAACCTTGTTCTGCTTCCAGTATGCGAGTATCCTCTCTTCCAGCTCGACTGGATTGTATTCCCCAACCTGCCCTACAGCCATCTCATATACCCCGTGATTATCGTCCTGTTATGCCTATTCATTTGGATAACGTTTTTTATTAATGTCTCAGCCTTGTTTTACCATCTATCTGTATGCATCCAGCGAATTTTTATAATATCATCAACTACCATATTCTATAGCCTATATCGGTTTTATTCAGGCAATCCAATTAGATACTCTGAGAATGGAATTACCTTGGACTGAGAAATATCGGCCACAGAAGCTTGCGGATATTGTGGGCCAGGATTCTGCGGTGGACCGTCTTCAGGCTTACGTGAAGTCTAGGAGCATGCCGCACTTGATGTTCGCGGGGCCGGCGGGCGTTGGCAAGACTACGGCAGCCACTTGTATTGCCCGTGAGTTGTTCGGTGAGTTGGGCTATGATTTCCTGGAGTTGAATGCGAGCGACGAGCGTGGCATCGACGTCGTGCGGAGCAAGATAAAGGATTTCGCTAGGACCAAGCCTTTGTCCGGTGACTTTAAGATAATCTTCCTCGATGAGTCTGATTCCCTCACATCCGATGCTCAGAATGCTTTGCGCCGTACGATGGAGCGTTACACCACGACCTGCAGGTTCATATTGAGCTGCAATTATTCCAGCAAGATAATAGAGCCCCTGCAGAGCAGGTGCGCCATATTCCGCTTCACAAGGGTTCCTTCCGACAAGGTCAAGAAGCACCTGCTTGAAATACTGAAGAAGGAGGGCGTCAAGTCAGACGCTAAGGGCATTGATGCGATACTCTACGTTTCGGAGGGTGATATACGCCGTGCGATAAACATACTCCAGAGTGCCGCGGCATTGGGGGAGGTTAACGATGAAAACGTCTACTCCATAACCACCCGGGCCCGTCCGGAAGACATAAAGAATCTCATGGCCACCGCGTTGGCGGGGAAATTCATTGATGCGCGGAAGATTCTCGATGAGCTCATGCTCAACTACGGCCTCTCTGGAGAGGACATACTCTTGCAGATGAACCGCGAGGCATTCAACTTGGATGCTGACGACAAGAAGAAGGTGTGCATAATCGACTTGGTTGGCGAGGCGAACTTCACCCTTGTTGAGGGGGCTAACGAGAGGATACAGCTTGAAGCCCTGCTGGCCAGGCTAACACTTCTCAAGTGATGGTGTTAGACGCATTCATAGGTTATGGTGTACTGCTTTTCTCGCGTACATTCTCATTCATAACTGCGGTGTTTCTAATATACTACCGGAGGATAATATAGGATGTGTGGTTTATTCGGTACTTCAGGTATTCGCCGCAAGGTTTCGGAGCTTCCGCCAGAATTCGCGGTCAGGATGGGCCAGGCGTTGGGCACTACGACAGGGTTTGGCACCGTCGCCGTGGGCAGGGACACCCGGAGTTCAGGGCCTCTACTTGAGAGCTCCCTGGTTTCAGGCATACTATCGACTGGCTGTAATGTGGTGGAGTTGGGTGTTGTTTCGACACCCACTGTCGGCGTGGCGACGTCAGATTATGGCGTCGGCGTCATGGTCACGGCATCCCACAATCCCCCTGATTATAACGGCTTCAAGTTCTGGAGTAGGGACGGTGCATTCCGGCCTGGGGAAGAGAAGAATCTGGAGGATGTTTTTGAGGGGAGAGTGTTCAGGAAGGGTTATGGGAGTGAGGTTAGCGGAGACTATGTTGGGCGGCATATCGACCTGATACTCGGGCACGTTGGTGCGGCTGACGGGGTTAACGTGCTCCTTGATTGTGCTGGGGGAAGCGGCTCCTCCATAACGCCAGGACTGCTTGAAGGAATGGGGTGTAATGTTACCGTCGTCAACGACAATACGGACGGAGTATTCCCGCATCCACTAGAGCCCACAGAATCCAATCTGGCCGAGACATGCAGGATGGTGCGTGAAGGCGGCTATGACATAGCGTTCGCCCATGATGGTGACGCTGACAGGACCGCTGCCATAGACTCTGGAGGCAGGCTTGTCGAATGGGACTCGTTTTTGGCTGTGCTGGCGTATGGTCTTGACCGGGTTGTCACAACGGTTGACGCGAGCATGCGTGTTGAAGAGGTGTGTGGTGAGGTCATCCGCGTCCCAGTCGGAGACGTCGCGGTCGCGGAGGGCATACGGGAGAACAAGGCAGGCTTCGGCGGGGAGCCTTCAGGGACCTACATCTTCCCGGACATACACATATACCCTGATGGTGTTGCCACTGTGGCTAAGACGGTCAGCATGGTTTCGGAAGGCAGTTTCTACGACATATTATCTGGGATACCGTCATATCCTGTAGAGCGCGTTAAGATACCCTGTGCTGAGGGAGATAAGGCTGTTGTAATGGGGAAACTAACCACGGTCATCGACTCGGAATACACTACAGTGGACGGCGTCAGAGTCCAGTGGGATGACGCGTGGATTCTTATACGGCCTTCCGGTACTGAGCCTTACATGAGGATTACGGCGGAAGCCAGGGACAGTGAGCGCCTCAAAGAGGTTGTCGGGAAGGGTAGGGCATGGCTTAGTGAAGCGGGTCTTCAGTGAACATGGTTTTTCATCACTTCCCTCAGGAATACTGTGGCATAGCATCCCTTGGTTAGCCTGAATGATAGTGTCGCCTTAAGGAAACCTTCGTTGAGTTCGTCCATCCCTGATTCAACCACCTTGAATTCATCAGCCATCTCGAAGCATTTCCTGTATTCCCCCCTGCTCGACAGCTCCGGCATCTCCCTCACCCTGAAGTCCTCCGTAGTCAGCCCGTCTTCCTCTAGTATCCTCGCGCTCTCCTCGTCAACTCCCGTATCCACTCCAACCAGGGGCAGGCTCTCGACGTTCAACCCTTTCTCCAGGCATGAGCTCAACGCCTTGTTGAAGACGTAGCTCTGGTAGGCGTGCACGAACATCATCTGAAGGCTTTTTGGCATCCTCCTTATGGCGCCCGCATAGTCTCCCGGCTTCTCTACGAGATGGTTGAGCAGTATCTTCTCATAACCCAAGTCTTTCGGATACTCCACTAAAGCTGCCTTAAAGTCCTCACTCTCAGCGAGCCTTCCCCTAACATTCTTCTTCTCCGCAGACTCCCCCTCAAAAACCATTGTCAGGTACGTCATGACCGCGGACTTCAAGTCCCCCTTGATTATCTCCCTGCCCACCAGGTGCGTTATTGGCCTCACGCTCCCGAACCGCTGTATTCCATAGTAGTTTGGGAATACTCCCCCGCATTCACCGTATACTCCGTTGATTCTTCCAGCAGGGTCTCCGACTTCCGGGTTTATCATCCTTATAGTGACTGTGAACGTGTTGCCAGTCAGGTCTCCGAGGCCTATCGAGTCGTCAGCATATCCGAAGTCTTTGAGTGTGACGTCTTTGATTGACACGTCACGAAGTTTTTCTATGCTGGTCTTGTATATTGAAACCCTCTGTGTGGTAACAGCCTTCTTGTCTTTAGTCCCTGCGAAACCTAATCTCCGCTGGCTTACACCCACCCGCCGTGATATCTCCTTGATGGCCCTCACAGTATCCCAATTCTTCTTGACGAGCGTGAACACGGTGTATTCGCCAGGAACATTGTCTCCTGGGAAGTCACCCTCAACCGGTATGATCCGCCCTCCCGCGTCTATCTCTTCGACTATGAAGTCTCCCGCATCCTGCTTTATAATACCGCCGACTCCCTGGGACTTGGTGTAGTATCCCTCAAGGCCGACCGCATGTTCTATGTCCGTCTCCATATTCTCATACTATTATCCTTAATCCTATGGCCCACAAGCCCATCAGGAACCCTTGTAGCAGCATGGATGTTGCTAGTATGGCCTCCATTCGTCTTCCCCTCGATATTATCGCGAATATCATGTACATCGGGAATACGACCAGTGCGAATCTCGGCATACTCCACACCGTCCCAGTGATTAGGGGCCCCACTAGCGTATACATCGATAATATGAGGTATGAAAACCGGATTTTCCTCCAGAAGGATATTAAAATCAGCATGGTCGCTATCCAGAAGTAGGATTCAAAGCGTCTTACCTCATCCTTGGACTTCAGTTCTGCGGCCAGTGTCGTTAACGGGTTGGCGAGATGCCGCCCCCATGTGGATTGTACTTCCATGAATACGATCGGCTTGTCGAATGTTTGGTGGTGGTAGTACATGAGGGTTGACAGTCCCAGCGGTATTAAAGCCATTAGCAGAATGTTTTTCCGAATCTTCCGCCAGTCGAATCCTATCGACTTAAAGTATTCGTAGAGTAGTGGCAGGATGATGAGGACGCCAAATGCTTTTGTTAACGCCGTGAAGTACCCTAATACTCCTACTATAACCCATTTTTCTCTTCTGGCATAGTACATGCACGTTAGGACTAGCGCGAGGTATGTCGACTCCGTGAAGACTCCTGAATAGATGAATGCTGTCGGGAATAGGAACAGGTATTTGACTGAGTTTAATGCAGTCTCCTCGTCGTAGTCTAGCCTGGATAGCTTGTACAGGAAGATGCATGCTATGATCAGGCATATGTTGGAGATGATTAGCCCGGAGATAAAGTAGTCCCCCACCAGGCGTTCCAGAAGCTTGATTAGCGTGGAGTAGAATGGGAAGAATGCGACGTTCACAGACCCGAAACGGTCTCTTACCGCAAGGCTATACCCGTTTTTCGCTATGTCCAAATACCATTTCGAGTCCCACACTCCCCAGATGTCGAGCCAAACGTGTTGGGAGTATGTTCTGGTCGTCTTATGGAATATTATGCGGGACCAGGTTCCTATAACACTCAACATAATCCTTGTGGATATGAACCATGCTAGTATGAACCTGATTATGGGGTATAATCTAATGTACTCCCTTTCTTGTGCTTCCAGAAAATAACGCAACTTCATATACCCCCTCTCTAGAGCATCCAGAGAATACACTCTATCCCACCCAACTATATATTCTAAATAATACACAAATATCTTATATATGGCGGCGTTGATGGATCTTCAGAGGCAGGTAAGGGATTTGGACGAGGAGAAGGGGTGGATCGACAAACCCTACCAGACCCTAATGCACATTCAGGAGGAGCTGGGGGAGTTGTCCAACCAGATGCTGTTGGAGGATGGTTACAAGAGCGATGAGGAATTCAGCCCCGCTAGGGTTGCTGAGGAGCTTACCGACATACTATACTTGACGCTGAAGATGGCCAACCATTACGATCTAAGCATGGACGACGAGTGGGTTAGGATGAAGTCGAGGTACGTTAGGAAATGAACATGGATCCCTGGGCAATCTCGGACGTGGGGGACTATGGGAAGCTTATGGAAGACTTTGGGATAGACTCGATAGAGAAGTACCGTAAGGTCCTGGACGAGTTCAAGTACGTCCGGAGGGGCGTTATATTCGGCCACAGGGACTTTAGCAGCATCGTCGAATCAATCAGTAATAGCAGGCCTTACGCGATGATGACCGGGCTCATGCCTTCCGGTAAATTCCATTTCGGCCATAAGATGGTGGCTGAAGAGATAATATGGTTCCAGGAGAAGAGGGCTGACGTGTTCGTGTGTGCCGCGGACATGGAGAGTTATCTCATGCGGGACATAGGATTTGTGGAAGCGAGGAGGATAGCGTTGGAGGAGTATCTCGCCAACTACTTCGCCCTCGGCCTGAAGCGCAAGAACTTCCACTTCTGGTTTCAAAGCGACTACATAACAGAGTTCTACCGTCTCAGGGACATGGCGTCCAAGAGGGTCACTTTCAACGAACTCAAGGCGATATACGGGGAACTGTCACCCGGCAAGATAATATCAGTCCTAACGCAGGTCGCCGACATACTCCACCCCCAATTGGAATGCTTCGGAGGCCCCCGGCCAGTCGTGGTTCCCGTCGGCGTCGACCAGGACCCCCACATCCGGCTGACCAGGGATATTGCATCACGCCTGTCAGCGGACCGTGACGGGGGCTCTGACTTCAAGTGCATTCCTCCATCCGCCACGTACCACAAGTTCATGCAGGGCCTGGAGGGCGGTAAAATGAGCTCCAGCAACACTAAGAGTTATATCGCGTTGACCGACGACCCTGATGAGGCCGCTGGGAAGGTGATGCGTGCCAAGACTGGTGGGAGGGAGACGCTGGAGGAGCAGAAGAGGATTGGAGGGGAGCCTGAGAAGTGTGTCGTCTACGAGCTGTACTTGTATCACCTGATTGACGATGACATTGAGTTGTCGCGCATATACCATGAATGCAGGTCCGGGAAGCTGATGTGCGGGGACGACAAGAAGAATTGCGCGGAACTTGTACGGAAATTCCTGGTGAAGCATCAGGCCAAGCTGGTGAAGGCCCGCGAGACCGCGTCTAAAATAGTGGGTAGTGTTTAGGATGTTGAACGGAAATTCGATTTCAGTTATAATCCCCACCCTTAATGAAGAGCATAACCTGTCGAGCGTGTTGGGCAGCCTGCCTGACTATGTTGATGAGATCCTGGTTGTGGACGGGCATTCTTCAGACAGGACTGTTGAAGTTGCTGAGAGCCATGGGTGTAGGGTGTTGTATGACGCTAAGGGTAAGGGTTCCGCCCTACGAACGGGTTTGGGCGCGGCTTCCGGTGACATAATAATAATGATGGATGCTGACTGCTCCCACATGTCCAGCGAGCTGATACTCTTGATTGCTGGCATTGAGGCTGGGTTCGACATTTGCATGGGCTCCCGCTTCATACAGGGTGGTGGTAGTGAGGACATAAGCATAGTCCGGAAGATGGGCAACATGTTTTTCGTCTGGCTTGTTAACATGATATGGCATACCAACTATTCTGACTTATGCTACGGCTACCGGTCTTTCCGAAAGGGCGTGGTGGAGAAGCTTGATTTGACTGAAAATGGTTTTGGCATAGAGACTGAGATATCAATAAAGGCTGCTAAGAACAGGCTGAGGATACTTGAGGTTCCAAGCTTTGAATGCCCTAGGAAATCTGGTGAAGGCAAGCTGGAGACCATCAGCGATGGCTGGATTATTCTGAAGCGGATATTCACTGAATTGTCTGGCTAGTCCTTTCCAAGCACCTTGTCCACTATCTTCCTGAACAGCCACATCTCATAGTCTTGCGCGTAGATTCTATGGTTCCACCTGAAGTCAGACCACAATAGGATTGGGAGTGCGAGCATCTTAACGTAGTCTGGCAGCACCATCCTGACTGCGTCTGAAACGAAGTACGAAAGATTAGATACGCTGTTAGCTGTCTCAAAGACCTCCTCACTTAGGTATGATAGGAAGCGGGGGTCCTTGCTCATCCAGTCTATATGGCTCCACTCCTCCAGGGACTTTGGTGGGGTGAGTCCCTCCTTAAGGCAGAGGGCGTATAATTCTGTGCCAGGGTATGGTGCGTAGACGTTTATGGGATGCATCTTTCCATCTGGATTATCCTTCTTGAGTTTCATGGCTAGGTGGACGGTTTTCATTATGTCATCGACCGTCTCGGTAGGGAAACCGCACATGTATGAGTAGTGGGGGGTCAGCCCGTGCTTCCTGCACCTGTCGTTCGCTGCCACAACCTCCTCAACCCGGATGTTTTTCCCTATGAGGTCGAGTATCCGCTGTGATCCTGACTCCACCCCAAACCTGAAGCTGTCGCACCCGCTCTTCTTCAGCAGTTTAATCATGTTCTCATCCATCCCGTTGAAGAGATCTATCCTTATGCCTGAAGTATACCATCTCACGTCCATCTTCTCATTTACCATGCTTTCAGCTATTCCTTCAACGCGTTTGAAGTCAACGAAGAAGTTGTCGTCCCTCAGCCATATCGCGTCCAGTTTGAACTTGTCGACGGCATTTTTTATCATCTCTACTGTTTTTTCAACACTCATGCTCCTCCAGCATCTCTTATGGTGCAGTGCGTTGTAGCAGAACCTACAGTTGAATGGGCATCCACGCGTGGTCTCTCCTATGTCCATCTCCCTGCCGCTGTCGCCCATTATCACAACCTTGTGTATGTATCTATCCGCGTCTATAAGCTCCCACGGGGTTGGCGGCATGTCATCCAGTTTTATGAACTCCCTGTCCTGGTTGCTGATGATCTTTTCACCAGACTTGTATGTGAGGCCGTTTATGTTCGATACGCTCGAGTCATTCTCTAGGGCGTTCACCAGCTCCCTGAATGTCGCCTCCCCCTCGTTCCGGACCACGTAGTCTATACTCGAAGTCTTCAGTGATTGCTCAGGCATTATGGACGCGTGTATGCCTCCGAACACAACCTTCGTGTCTGGGGATGTGTCTTTCACCAGATTCACAGCCTCTAATGCATAGTGTATCTGGAATCCAGTCATGCTCGATACTCCAACGCATGTCGGGTGCTGTCTCACTTCCTTTTCAAGAGTAGTCCTCCAGTCGGATTCTATCCGCTGGTCTATGATCCTTATGTTGTATCCATCCTCCTTCAGTGGCGCCGCTATGGTGAGCACGCTGAATGGTGCCGAAATTGATCCACCGATGTCCTGGCTTGTCTTAGGGAAGACTAGGACGACATCTTTTTTCATATCTTAATAACTATACTACTATGAATAAGTAAAATAGGTTTCATAGTTAGTGGAGGGGGTTTACGTGGTAAAGAAGAGTGGTGGTGTGAGCAAGAAGAGGACCCTGACTCCAGGCCCATTTGACTTCATGGTTAAGAACAAAGTCCACGTATTGCTCATACTGATAATCCTGTTGAATGTGTTACTCCGAATGTACTTCTTCGTCGGCTTGAACCTAAGCGACACTCCAGTCTACATGAACCGGCTTGTCAATCTGTTGGATGGCTTCCAGCCTAAAAAACAGTTGGCTGGCGTCTACGGCAGCCGGATACTCATGTACTTCCCACCCATGTTCGCCATAAAAATATTCGGCCTCAGCGAGATGGCTGTCGTATCCCAGTCGATGCTCTGCTCGATATTGCTTATACCCCTGGTGTACAGGATATCCCGGATATTCTATGATGAGTGGACATCTCTCCTCTCCTCTCTCATAGTTGGTGTCGTGCCCTTCAACATTCTCTGGGCCAGCTGGTACATGCCTGACGTACCCCTCGAGTTCTACACTTCTCTCGCAGCGTATTTCCTTTTCCTGGGCGTCAGGGACCGTGGGAACAGACACTTCTTATTCCTCCTTTCAGGACTCGCGACTGGACTGGCGTTTCTGGTAAAGGTCACGGCCATGATATTCGTCGTCTTCGCGTCGTCAATGGTGTTGTACTACATCCTAAAGGAGCGTAGGATAGGTTATGCTCCCGCCTCCTTCGCGCTTGGATTCTGCATGATGGTCCTCCTCCAGGTCGCAGTATTCTCCTACTATAATGTCGGCACCATCCGTAACCTGGCTGCAAACATACTCTTCTATGATGAGACTGCGAATTGGAACGACCTTCTAGTTTACCCTTCAATACTATTCGGCATAAACAAGAAGACTCTTGAATTCGAGCTGACCCATTTCACAAGCAAGTTCGGTTTTGTGGATGCCCCTCTCTTCGGGTTCTTCGGGTTCTACATGTTACTCTCCCTGATATACCTCTTGTATAAGCGTTCGTCTAAGGACACTATGATTCTACTATGGTTCATAGTCCTCGCAATCTACCTAAACTTTGGCACTCAGAGCATAACAGAATGGAAGATGATCCACAAGGACGGTAGGTTCATATCCATACTGCTGCCTGCAGCCTCCATAATGGTGTCCCGCATGATAGTGGAATTCTTACGCAAGAGCACTTTCCATAGGATAACAGCGGTTATACTCTTACTGTCACTTGTTTCGAGCTCGCTCTACGTCACCCATGCCTTATGGGTCTTCGATAATTCCAGGATTATCGGCTACCGCCTAGCATACGATTTCCTTAAGGGCAAGTCCGGCTTCTATTACGCGGACTTTGACGTTTATAACTTCATGAGGATATATCATGGCAGTGACCTTGACTTGGATTTCATACGCATAGAGCTTATAGACTGTCAGGAAAGCTTCAACGCCTATGTCGTCTACGAGGACTTGTCATCCCTTCAGCGTTACAAGTCAAAGAAGAGCTGCCTGGTCAGGATACCCTCCAAGTGGGTTATGGAGTTCGACTCGCTAGACCATGTGCCAGACAACCTAAAGAAGATAAAACGTTCTGGGGTTCAGGTCTGGAGGATACCTTAAAAACGTTGGTGATGGGAGAGGATGAGACGTAATGATGGTGGGATATACCTCATGGCAGCAGGCCTTCTTTTGGCATTCATATTGTACTATCTGCTCGTGTCGCTCCAGGCGAGGCCTGTCGAATGCGATGATGTGGCTGTTGCGTTGGAGGGGGACGCGTGTATCTCACAGGCTTCAGCAGGCATTGTGCTGTCAGACCCTGAGCGGTCCGAGAAGTATTGCGAGATCGTCTCCGAACCCGTCATAAGGGACGCGTGCAACTACGAGATGGTGCATGACATACTCGTCAGCTACTACATTAAGAACAGGGGTGTGCCGCGGGGATACGCGCAGTTGTCAGAGAAACTCAGGTCATTGTGCGATAAGATAGGGCATGACGGACTGCGCTCGTCCTGCTATGATGAAATCGGGAGGCCATTCCTGTTCCGGAGTGTGATTGAAGGTGAATAACTCTATGGGCTGTAGGATGTACGTGCTGTTGGCTGCAGTACTTTTGGCGGCCACCTACTATTCTATGCACTTGATGTCTGGTGCAGGCCGCCAGGAGCTTAACCCAGTTTGTGACGAATTTCCCGCAGAGTATCTGGACTACTGCCTATACCGTAAGTCCTCTTTCACACGCCATGAGGCGAACAAGTCTGTCTCATACTGTCTCCAGATAGGGCGTGAAAATGTAAGGGGTCACTGTATGACTGATGTTGCGGTGTTCGCCATATTCAATAAGCCAGAGGATTCCGTTGGCAGGAAGACGGCGTCCGACGTGTGCGCTATCCTCGATGGTGTCTGGCGTGATGAATGCTTCTTCAAGTCAGCGGAGGCACTTGCCAACGCTTATACAGACTACGGGCACGCCTACGACTCATGCAGGATGAGCGGCGGGTTCGAGCACGACTGCATAGGCCACCTGTCTGACATAGTCTCCCAGCGTAGTATTGCATCTGCCTTTGATTTCTGTGGTAGGGTTAGGGATGATTACTCTAGCGTCTCTCAGGCTCCAGTGGACTATTGTTTCCATCATATAGGCCTTCGTTTAGGGTCTTCCGGAGGCTCGACTCCATGCGCACTGGTTTCGAAATGCAATGCGGCAGGGGAATATAACCTGTCTTGCATTAACGGGCTTTTGAACACTTATGGTGATGTTAAATCATTGTGCGCGTGCCCTAATGTTGGAGTGGATTTTAAAGACATGTGTGTAAAATAGTATTCTTAGTCTCTCAAGGTGTTTTCATGGCTTCAAGGACGTGTTTCATGCTATTCACGGTTGTTTTGCTGTCTGTCGCATGCATTTCAGAACCGCCCTCATCCAAGGGGAAGACGACCACTACTCGTGTATGGGATGTTGGAGTGGACTATAAGTGCGTTGACTGTAACGTCATAATCTTGACGGTGGAGACGTTCAGGGCGGACCATGTGACGTCAAACGGGTATCACCGGAACATAACCCCCCGGCTGGACGAGTTCGGGCGGGAGAACATACAGTTCGATAAGGCGTTCGTCCAGTCGCCATGGACTCTCCCCTCCCTCGCATCCATATTATCCTCATTGTATCCCAGCCAGCATGGCCTTGTCGGTCCGAGGGTGGCTCTCAATGATAATGTTAAGACTCTGGCGGAGACACTATCCGAGAACGGGTACTACACATACTACAACTATAACGCGTGGTTCCCGCTGGCTGACCTCGGCTTTAGCCAGGGATTCGTTGAACGCGGGCCTGGAGGGAGGGCTGACGGCTTCAGGCAGCAGACAATCAACTTCATGCGCGCCCACAGGAATGAGAAGTTCCTCATATGGCTTCATTATAACGAGCCGCACCAGCCCTACAACCCGCAGGAGGGTTATGACTCCCTTTTCATAAAGGACATTCCAGAAAAATACTATGCGACGAGCAGGGGCATATGCAAGGAGACTGTCTACACACCAAAGGAGGTGGAGTACCTTACTGCGCTTTATGACGGGGAGATACGTTTCGCGGACGAGCATATTGGAGGCCTTATAGACGGCGTCAAGGAGCTTGGCCTGTACAATAAGACGATAATCATTGTTGTCGGGGATCATGGCGAGGAATTCCAGGATCACGGGGGGTGCGATCATGGCCACACTCATTACGACGAGCTTATACACGTCCCACTTTTCATGAGGATACCGTCGATTACTGGGGTCAGGGTGCCATACCAGGTGAGGGAGGTTGATATACCACCGACAATCCTAGACACACTCGACATACCATATAATGGGTATGGTGGGGAGACTCTCATACCAGTGTTGGCTGGGGTGCGTAATGAAGACCTTGTCGTATATAGCGAGGCTATACACCCGATGTATGCTCCAGACCAGAGGGCTTTGAGGTATAAGGGGCTTAAACTTGTCTTCTGGCCTGACGCGTCAGGCGATGATGTCAGGTGGGAGTTGTTTGACCTGGCTTCCGACCCTAGGGAGTTGAGGAACGTGTATGCCGTAAACCCTGGTGCCGCCGATGATCTTAAGGGACTGATGTCTGGTTTTCTCTTAATGGCTAATGACTCTAATCCTGTTAATGAGGTGGAGTACAGTGTTGACGTGGAGAAGCGGCTTAAGGAGATAGGATATCTTGTCTGAAGCGTGGTCTATAAGACGTCACTGTTTATCTCGTATTTAGTCTTTAAAACGTTTTTCTTCACCTTGTCGAGGTTTCCTCTGAATGATTTCTTGTCCATCTCCTTGAACGTCCATTTGACGTTTGGCTTTATGTGTCCGGCAGCTATGTAGTACTTGGTGTATTCCGGGTCTCTACCAGTCTCAGCCCATATCCTCTTTATTGATTCTGCGAATTGGGTCAGGTTTGAGTAATTGTTTCCTCTCCAATGGGCGAACCATTCTATCCCCATTACAGTATCTCCCGTAAAATACACCTTCTTCACGCCTGTCGGAGAGATGTATTTCATGATATATACTGTGCTTCCTGGAGTGTGGCCTCCGAATTCCATTGCCTGGAATGTCTTATCGCCTACCACTATCTTGCTGCCATCTCTGATTATGATGTTTGGCTTAACGAGCTTTAATTCTATCGGACAGCAGAATCTGCAGAATATCATGTCATCACCGAACTCCAGTGACGGGGCGTCTTTTGCGTTTATCACTATCTTAGCCCCCGCATCCTGCAAAAGTTTGTCAGCTCCAACATGGTCTCCGTGTGCGTGTGTGTTCAGCACGTATTTTATGTCCTCCGGAGCGAATCCGAGGGTGTTTAGCTTATTGATGACCTCTGCCCGGTGTATGGCGCAGCCGTTGTCTATTATGACCCCCCCTTCAGTTGTGTTGACAAGGTATATGCCGTAACTCATCTTGTCGCTCCCGAAGCCTATGTAGTACACATCCTCTGAAATAAGGTATGGGGCTATAATCTTGCCCCCGTTGTCATTAGCCGTAACCTCCCCGAAATAGTCTCCAGTAACCTCTACTTCCACCTGTTCTTCCGGGATTGCGGTTGAACTGAAGTATATGAAGAATATGACCGAGATTATGTTCGCTGTCAGTATCAGTCCGAAGATTGTCTTTACATTTGTCCTATCCATGTTCTGACTATCCTATTACCCCATTATGATAAATATACTCTCCCACTATATGGCCCATATCAGCTCGTTGTCGGCGTATTCAATGATTGATTCTGTGACTGTCGGGCATTGGGCGTAGAAGAAAATCGCCATTACCGTGAAGGTGATGGCGAAAAAGACGATTTCAAGAGGTTTCCTGTATCGTATCCTGTGGAACTCTGTCATGCTGTATGACGCTAGAAGTATGATGAGGGGGGTCACGGGCATCCTGTACCTGCTTATGGCGTTCGTCATTATCGGGCCAAGGGTGAATATGGTGATTATCCCAATCACCAGCATCTTCTTCATCGTGTTCTTTGAGAAGCATAGTCCGTGTATCGAGAAGAGCATTAGTATGACGTAGGTTATTACGCTGGTTAGGG
>JBDRLL010000027.1:0-17858 GCA_043813075.1 Candidatus Altarchaeota archaeon | reverse complement strand
CTCAGCTCGAGGCCTTTATCCAGTTCTGTCACGCCGACCACCCTGCCTGACGGGTCAGCTAGTTCAGCGACGCTCCTAACGCTCTCCGCCATTCCGGAAACTTTCTCTTGGCTAAGCTCAAGCCGCTCGTATAACGCCTTCGTCAGCCCGCCATCATCCAGAAGCTTTTTTGCCCCCTCAAGATCCTTCTTGTTGGCGTCCAGTATGCGCCCGGACCCTGACTCTATAGCCTCAGCTATACGCTCCAGAGCATTGTTCTTAGCTTCGGTGCTAGTCTTCGCCAGCTCGAGCGAGGCCTTCCTAGAGGCAATAGCCTTTTCCAGCACAGAGGACATGATGTATTATTGGTATGCGATGCTTTTAAGGGTTTTCAGTAGAGTAATTACTATGGACGATGTTGGTATCACTGGCCCAGGGAATTCTGGACAGCATGATGCTGGCAGCGGCATGGCCCAGGGGCCTGCGGGCGAGAAGCCGCATGAACCATACGACCCTGACGCAGGGAAAAAAGAGCGGAAGAAGACTTTTATCGAGCGGGTGCTTTACGCAGTCATAATAGGCGCGGTCGCACTGCTGGCGGCAATCCTTGTGGGAGCGTCCGCGGTTGTATTGGCGGTTATCGCATTGGTTTTCATCGCGGGAATACTCGTTCTTTTCGGCATGGGTAAGGGATTCAGTGCAGACATGAGCGAGCATGAGGCGGAGCATTACAGGCAGCAGGAGGAGGATTACGGGGGTTATGACGAGCATCATGAAGACCATGAGGACGGCTACGACACCCGCGAGCATGAGGGTGAATAATCATCCGCTGAAAATGATTTATCCCTGAATTCATATTGTTTACGATGGACTCCATCACCATAGTCGCCTTCTTCATAGCACTCGCGGGGGTGCTATCAGTTGAGAGTGGAGTATCAACTTCAAGACATGTTATTACTGTCAGACGACGGCAATAGGGATGTGTTAATTAGGGCAATTAGGAAACTTGTCTAGATCGTCAGTTTCTCGTCCTGCTCGTATTCGACGCCCTTGGTCAACGCCAATTCCGCTTTCGCCAGCTCCGCGCCAAGATAGGCTGCGTGATCCATGAGCGACACAAGGTTGTGTGCGATTATCTCACGATATATTTTCTCCGCCTTCTTTCCCCTAAACTTCCTGTTCACTTTCCCGGAGACGATAACCTTCTTCAAGCCCAGCTTCCGCTCGACATTCTTGTAGTGCTCCACAACAATCTCCTTACGCTCCACATCAACGTAGATGTAGAAGAAACCCTTTGGATCCGGCTTGAACGGAACGCTCTTTACGGTCATCGTATAATATTCGGGCGGAATGTTTTTTAACTGCATCAAGGCTCAATCAGGCTAGACGCCGATCATCTTTCGTATCCACTTTATCACCCTATCCAACATGCTGGATGGCTCGCATTTACCGTCTAGACACGTGTCTGTCGCGCACTCGTAGTTGTTCGAGCACTCCTGGTCTTCAGGCCTCTGTTCTTTGAGCTTATAGTCTATGTCGCAGTATTCGCCACCAGTCCTGAACCCGAATGGCATGCAAGCCTTGTCCTCGCTGAAGCAGCCCGTACAGTCTGGCAGGCATGTGCCATCCAGGCATAGGTTGGTCTTGCACTCATAGTTGTTCTGGCACTCCGCCAGATCATCTCCCTGAAAAGTTAAGATGCCGCCAAGCCCACAGTAGTATTCCGTGTCGCCTGCCTTAAGCCTGGTTCCGACTGGAATGCATATCTTAGCCTCCAACTGGCATCCCTGACAGGCGTAAACATACTCCTTCTCCCTAATCAGGCCAGGTATCTCAATGCCGCCTATGCTTTCAGCGAATGACATGCATGCGCCATCACGACAGCCGTACGGGCAGTCGTACAGTATCTTGTCCACTTCATGCCTGCCGTCCACCCTCTTACTGCAGACGTATTCGAACAATCCTCTGCCGCCTTCCTCATCACACCGGTCGGAGGCCGTTGTCCAAGGCGTCTTGACCACACCCTTGATGTAGTAGTACTCGCCCTTATCAGAGTCTTCGCATGATAGGCACGCCCCGTCCTCACAACCTAGAAGGCATTTTATGTACTCTATTCCAACAGCATATTCCCCGGAAGCCGACGGCTTGCTGCAATAGGCCTCAACCACGTAGCACAAATCATCTGAACTGCATGATGAGACCCTCTTACCCCGCTCTGGAGTGCCGTCTGGGAGGATACTGTCGGGTTGATAGCAGTTGTCGTACTGCTTGTATATGTCAGTCGACTCGGGTATGTGAACGTAGCCCTGCTTGAACTCGTTCTTACCGTCGTCAGAGTCTAAACAATCGTAGGCTGACGCCACAGACGACAAGGCAAGCATGATGGAAAGCAAGAGTATTCCCTTCATCATTAAGGGTAATGCGAGTGCTAGCATATATTTACGGCAAAAAGGGTTTAAACAGCATGAAGAATGCATAAAATCAAGAAATGAATCACTGTATCAGAGACTTGTTTTTCCCGGCAATGCCCTCTATCTCAACCAGCCATCCTTTATAGCAGACTGGAGCCTCAACGCATTGCGTTGGGTTGTTGCCGAATATCTTGCCTACCAGGTCCATTACGCGGCCGCTGTCGTCGAGGTCTGCAACGTAAACCCTGCTGTGGGCAAGGTCGTTCAGACTCATCCCCTTAGCTGCTAGAAGACGGGTCATGTTTCGTATGGTCACTATGGTCTGGGCTTCCGCTGCGGTCTCCGCCCGGAAGTATACCCTGTTGTCTGCTCCAGCAATGACTCCAAGACCCCTCTCCCTAATTCTTTTCATTCCCACTGAATCGACTATCTCGGTGACGTCAAGCTGCACCCCCCTGCCGCCGTTAGCCTGGCTTTCAGCCTCAAACGCCTCCGGCCCATAGAGCAGCCCCTTTCCCTTCTCCACTGAGGCTGTACCGGAAACCAGAACGACTTCGTGGCCTGGAAGGTATAACGCCCTGTTGAATTTAGGCACCGACACCGGCTTTCCGACTCCAGTAGCATCAACCTGGCCGCCAACTGGTTTTCCTACGACCTGCTGCTTCATGAACTGCATCGAGTACTGGTGAGCCTCACCGTGCTGGACTACGACGACAGGCTCATAGTCAACGCCCTTAGCGCCTATCATCCCGATTATGACGTCGCCCTCACTTGAGAAAGACCCTATTCCTGTCGCAGAGGGGTACTTGTATATTCCCATACGCTTGTACATCTCGTCGCGGACCACATTCAAGTGGTTGTAGTTGTCGCCGATAATGTCGTGGACTGTGTGATGAGAGTTAAGCAGTCCTGTGTTGACCACAGCATCCCTCTCGAATATTCCTTCACGCACAAGTATAGCCATCTCCTTCGCCAGTGCGCCCCAAGCCTTCTCGCCAGCGTTAGTTGAATCCGGATTCCCAGCCAGACCAGCGGCGTAAACCCATTTCTCGTCGCCCACAATGACTACAGAATACCTCGCCTCCCCAACACCCTTCAGGGAACCCTCCTCCATGCCGAGCAGCCGCTCCATCTCGCCTTCATTGATTGCCTTCGGCCTGCCGACAGCCGCAATGCCATCAGCACCGATTATGCCAGGATTAATCATCAGTTCATGGCCTTTCTTCGGCTCTATAACGACAGCCTCCATGCCGGACTTCCTGCCGTCCGCAGGGGTCTGCCCAACGAAACTGATTGGCGGAACATTCTCTTTCCCGCCGTAAACGTCTTCCATATGCTTTTCAAGCTGCTTCACTGTATCAGCATACCCTTCCGAAGGTACGAAGACGGTCATCTGGACTGCGTGACTAAGGCTTAGTCCTCTGCGGCCGGTGAGATTTCTCAACTGTTTGACACAATCGTCAAGCTGCTCCACTGGAGTAGCACCTTCCCGGGGCATAAGACTATAGCGGTGTTGGAAGTGGCTTCCGAAGTCTATTCGGCCTCCGACAGCCCTCTTCTGGTTTTCAATGGACTTCAGGGGGGAGTCGGGGACTAGTAGGCCACCTTCAGACTGGGAGAAGCCAGGTACACTACGGTCTGATATTATCTGCGCCATCTTTACGGATACCCAATTATACGCATTCCGCGTATTTATAGGGAGTTCCTGGCCTCCACCATGTTCCGTAGTTTCTGGAACGCCACCCTGGGAGGCAGGTTCCTAAGCCCACAATCCGGGTTCAACAGTATCTTGCCCGGGGGGTATACGTCAAGAGCCCTGCGCACTATCGTCTTAACCTCGTCTACAGGCTCCACACGGTCTTTGTCAGACCTTAGGCAGCCGTATCCGAGCTTTTGCTTGAAGTCTATTCGCTTTACTGTGTTTAATAATTCCGGGTTCGCGGCGAACTCGTGTTCGAGGACGTCGACGTTCAGTTCAACCATATCCTCGAATACGTGCGAAACGTCGCCGCAAGAGTGGAGCATCCGAATCTTGGAGACTCCCTTGAAGACTGTGTCGAGAAGCCCGCCAGCATACTCTGGATAATCTATGCTGTACTCAGGCTCGTCCACCTGGATGAAGTCGACTACGCCGTCCAACGCCCTGGCCTCATTGTTCAATCCCTCCGCGTACGCGTACGCGAGTTCTTCAGTGCCATTGTAGAAACGGTTCTCACTGTATTTAGCGAGAGTATAAGGTCCGGTGATAATGCCCTTCAACATTGTTTCCTTTGGAATGATTTTTCTGACAAACTCTTGGTCTTCCACAGTAACGGGATTCTTGTACTCGATTTCGCTGACAACGACTGGACGTCGCTGCATGAGTACCCCCTTGAAGTTCCTCGCGAAGAGGGATATGAAGTCCGCCCGAGTCTGACCGTCACTGATGATGTCTATGCCGGCTTCGAGCTGTGAGTTGACGGCATTCCTTATCATCTCCCCTGAAGGATCCCGCATACCCCCGCTTAGGTAGGCGTCCGCATACTTGGACTTGTCCAGCACCGGGGGATAGCTCCCGATAACATTGCAGGGAATCATTCTAGCTTTTTGTAGGGATGGTTTTCGCCTATTTCAGCCCCGAAATAGTCCGCAGCACCCTCAGCCATGAGCTTGTCGACGAACGCTATCGAAGGGAAGACGATTTCGTGGGAGTCTATGGGACCGTATACTATGAAGTCGCCGGACATCAATGGCACCAGGGCGTTGACCGCGCTGTCGCAATACCCGTATATCTCTCCCCTCCCAGGGTTTTTCTTCATCCACACCCAGGACTCCAGGGTATTATGTATCGCGCATCCGACTGGAAGCCCGAACTCGTTCTTCATCACAGGGATGGCGCGAAGGGTCTCGGCAGACTGCTGGCCGAATGGTGTCGCACCAGTGTCTATTATGAGGTTCTTTACTCCGACACGCTCTGACAACTCCATTAAACCCATGTTCTTTTCACCTAGAGCTATCATGCCCGCACCAGTCTGGAGTATCTCTATCCTGCCGTCGACGCTGGTGTCCTTAGGGTTATAAGCCAGGAGTATCGCGGCGGCGGGAGCGTGCTCCTTCAATGCCAAGACCTCGTCTTCGGTTATGCCAAGGTTAATCGAGTTGTAGATTACCCTGCCGAGCAGTCCTGCCTCATCCAGGTACTGCAACGCCTTTATCCTAAGCTCTGAAGCTGATATGTCTATTGAGAATGGTTTTTCTGTTGAGTCCGCAACCAGGTCTATCTCTTTCTTCAGCATTCCCTCATCCTTCACGTATATGTCGACTATTCCAGGAATCCCGAGTTCATCACCCACCGCATCCTGGGCTTCGACAAGACTCTTCGCATTCTCCAGACTGCCCTTACCCAGGCTAGCCCACTGCTTGCCGTAGAATAGTGTGCCGAACAGTACTGTTGGGTTCTGCCCAGGCTGCCCGCCAAAAAGCACACCACCCAATTCGACCACATTCTGTTCTCTACTGAAAGCGTACATCCTTAAACACACTCCGGAGACCGCACGTAACCGTACAAGTCCAAGTCAATGCCTGCATGAAGCCCTATCTCAGTGTGCACCGACTCCTTGCGGGTGCCCTTCGCAAGTGGCTCAACATACAACGGCTCCCCGAACGGTTTCTTACCCTGTTTTAAGCATTTGTCTATCTCCATTAAAATCCTGGATTCATCAGTGACGTCAACAAGATCTACCAACTCGACCTGCCTTCTGAAGCGGTCAACAGCATCCACGGGAAGGTTCTCTATGTAGGGTATCGCGCTCTTCGCGCCGACCACCCTGTTGTTCTCGTCGACACCGTTCTTATATATATTTACTATAGAGTCGCCGGAACGATGGCCTCTTACTTCCTTGCCGCAGACTATGACGAACCGTATGATCGGGTTTGACACGATGTTGGCGATAACCTTCTCGACACCCAGGTTCTCAGTCTTCATCGCACCGAATAACGCGACCTTGTCTTTGGGCAGGGATATCTCGTCGGACAGGGTCACGACCGCGACAGAACTCTCCGCACTACCCTTATCGAACTTCCCTCCCCAAGGGTAAAGCCGGTGTTCCATCTTGATTTATTGTGTCATTGAGATTATAATAATGATGGGAAGCGCAAGTTCAGGAGATTTACCTCAAGAGGGAGCAAGACAGCAGGGGGATATAGTATACAGAGCTCTTACAACCATAGGAGTGAAGAAACTGACCCAGGTGATGAGAGAAGCCATAGCCCCAATGGGAGCAATAGTATTCCCTCTGAGAATACCCCAGGGTAGGGAATACGACCAAGAGGAGGTAGATAGGGTCAGGGGAGAATTTAATGTAGGTGACATGATACTGATGCATGGAATTGCATTTGAAGCGAACGGAAAGGCAGTGATGCTTACAGGGCCGCCTGGAATAGGAAAATCCACTGCCATCGCAAAACTAGGAAGGAGATTTAACATTAAGGTTATGGATGACGGATTCGTACTTGCTGGAGTGGATAATGAAGGCGGGCAGCCGAAGGTGATTCAGACAGGAATCCATGGTAGCACTACAATGAGACGGGTGGAGGGTGCCTTAAGACGGATGCTTGTCCCAAACACACCTTACCTGGATTTGGTGGGCGGGCAATCAGATGAAGCTTTTACTGACAGGAAGGTGTGGTATAACTTCTCCACGAGACTATCAAGGGTTGTGGGAACATCAGTAGCAGCAATGATGCCACCATGGAAAAAGATGGAGTTCACGCCAAGAGAAGTGGAGTTGGCAGACATAATATTTTTAAGACATGAAAATGACGAACACCCCCCAGTCATACTGCCAAGAGAGGGGGGAGACATGAGGATTAAGTTGGAGGATGCACTAGGATTTCTTGAAGGAGCAAGGTCGACTGGATTCAGACTACCAGACCCTGGAGTGAGAGACAAGGTATACATGGCACTTGAAAAAGCTACGGTTAGAAATGGATTGCATCCAGTCAGGTGAGAACATGATGCGGGAAAATTCCTTTTTAAGCAGTAAACATGAATAATATACATTATTTTTTAACAATTAGGTGATTTATTGTGAGACCACTAGACGCTTTAGGCGAACTGTTGGACAACCAAGTTCTAATAAGACTGAAGAATGGGATAGAGATGAGGGGAACGCTGAAGGCATTCGACCAGCACATAAACGTCGTGCTGGAGGAGGCCGAGTTCGAGGACAATGAAGTCTCGAAGAAATTCAAGAGACTATTCCTGAGAGGCGACATGATACTCTTCATAGGGTAAATCCATTTTTTAGGGAGAAATTCCTCTGAGGTAAGGCAATGACAAAGGGTATACAGTCACACGGCAAGAAAAGCAAGAAAAAGCCTCACGTCCAGTGCAAACGCTGCGGGAAAGCAAGCTACCACTCCAAGAAGAAAGTATGCGCTGCATGCGGATACGGCAAGAGCAAAAAGAAAAACAGCCCGAAAAAGGAGTAGAAAGCCCGAGATTTAACGTTAAACACCCTAATACCAACATAAGGGCCCGTAGTCTAGACCGGTTATGACGTCCGCTTGACGTGCGGGAGATCCCCGGTTCAAATCCGGGCGGGCCCAAACGGCTCACTCTGCAAAGCAAGTCCTGCTTTCATGCTCACACAGACCCTATCTCCGTTGCGTTTACATGTGGGAGCCACATGCGCGCACATACGTTCGCTTAGTGATTAGGAGATTCTATTGGAGAAAGTATTAATATCCAGGATATCGCCGTCTTTAGCACAATATTCAGGGGGAGGGTAGGGTTGATAAGGGCGGGAACCGTAGGTGCCTGCCCTTATGTTCAAATCCGGGCGGGCCCGCTGAAAACCACGATTCAATGGTCTACAATAGGATACTGGACCATTTATTAAAGCGTGTACTCAGATAATATATCTAAATTTTCTTTTAGCAATATGGTGTTTTAACATGGCAGATGATGAAGTGAAAAAGGATTTGGACGTTACTCCCGCACCCGAAGAGGTTAAGGAGTCTAAGAAGAAGGCTGTCAGGAAAAAGTCTTCAAAAAAGGCTGCAAGGAAAAAGCCTTCAAAGACTGCATACGTTAGCGACGACATAAAGGAGGATAAGGAGAAGTCGGTATCACTGGACGTTCTCCTCGTGGTTTTCCTGTTCCTGTCGCTATTACTGAACTTCTACTTCTTCTATGAGAACAGCTCTCTGAAGAGTGAGGTCGAGAAGATGAAGGTTGGGGGATCGGCCGGGGTGACCACCACGCTCAAGGCCAAGCCAACCGCGACCACGAAACCAGGCAATATGGGAGACAAGGTTACTGTAGAATTCTATGTTATGAGCCAGTGCCCGTTCGGCACGCAGGTTGAGGACGCTATAAAGCCGGTTCTCGACCAGATAGGTGGCTCTGTTGACTTCCACCTGGATTTCATTGCGACAGACAATGGTGATGGGACATTCACGTCACTGCACGGTGAGAAGGAGGTTAGAGGTAATATAGTCCAGTTGTGCGCCGCCGACATCAGTCCGGACAAGTACATGGACATGGTCGTGTGCATGAACAAGAATGCGCAGAACATACCAGACAACTGGGAGTCTTGTGCAAAGGAGAATAACATGGACGTCGAGGGGATAAAGAGCTGTTATAACGGAGACCAGGGCAAGAATCTGCTGTCAGAGTCATCCAAGAAGGCGGCAAACAGGCAGGCGAGGGGAAGCCCGACCATGTACATAAACAACAAGCAGTACAGTGGAAGCAGGAAGAGCACCGACTTCCTAAGGGCGATATGCAATGAGTTCCCAGGCAATAAGCCGGACGCCTGTTCGAACATACCGGAGCCTGTGAAGGTGATGGCGGTAACAATGTCAGACAGCAGGTGTGAGACCTGTGACAGCGACGTCACGTCGATAAAGAGCCAGCTGAAGGCCATATTCCCGGGGATAGTGTTCACTGACTACGACTACGGAACACAGGATGGGAAGAAGTTCTACGGTGACGTGGGGCTTAAGTACCTGCCAGCAATACTGTTCGACGAGTCAGTCACAAAGGGCGAGGGATACAGTAGCGTGCAGAGATACCTCACTCAGAAAGGGAAATACTACGACCTGGCGATAGGCTCGGACTTCGATCCCACAAAGGAGATATGCGACAACGAGAAGGACGACACAGGCAACGGTAAGATAGACTGTGATGACCCGGACTGTGTTGAAGACATGAAGTGCCGCGAGGAGATGGAGAAGAAGCTTGACGTGTACGTGATGAGCATGTGCCCGTACGGCATGAGAGCCCTGGACGCGATGAAGGACGTGCTGGAGAACTTCGGCGAAAACATAGACTTCAACATACACTACATCGCATCCTACAGCGAGCAGACAGACACTTTTAACTCACTGCACGGTCAGCCAGAGGTTGACGAGAACATCAGGGAATTGTGCGCCATGAAGTATTATCCAGACAACTACAGGTACATGGACTACGTGTGGTGCAGGGACAAGAACATGAACGCCGAATGGAGCAATTGCGTTACTGAGGCGGGAATGGACTTGGCGAAGATGAAGTCGTGCGCTGAAGGCGATGAAGGCAAGGGTCTTTTGAAAGAGGACCTGAAGATTGCCCAGTCGCTCGGAGTAGGTGCAAGCCCAACATGGCTGGCTAACAACAAGTACACGTTCAGCGGACTGGACTCCGAGACCATAAAGAGCAACTACTGCGCTTATAACGAGGGTCTTGAAGGCTGCGAGAACACGCTTGCAGGACAGCCGGCGCAACCGGTTGCGGCAGGCGCGTGCGGCTAGGCTTGTTGCAGTAAAAGCCCGTCCATAGGACGGGCACCCAAATTCTTTTCTTTTTCCATTGGTTTTATTTAACGACTTCTCAATAATCTATCCCATGCCCAAAAAAGAGAGAATACTTGTTACAGCAGCACTACCATACGCTAACGGCCCCATACATGTAGGGCACGCCATAGGCTGTTACATACCAGCGGACGTTTACACGAGGTACAACAGGCTGTGTGGTAATGACGTGATATACATTTGCGGTACCGACGAGCATGGGACGCCTATAACAGTGACTGCCGAGAAGGAGGGCGTGAGCCCCAGGGAAGTGGTGGACAAATACCATAGGATGCATGAGGACGCTTTCAAGGGTATTGGCGTTGACTTCGATAATTTTTCAGGCACTGCCAGGGAAGTGCACCATAGGATATCACAGGATTTCTTCAGGAAAGTCGATGAGAACGGGTACATACACAAGGAGACTGTGGAGAGGCCTTACTGTCCGAAGTGCGGCAGGTTCCTCCCGGACAGATACGTTAAGGGAAAGTGCCCGGAATGCGGTTCAGAGGACGAGCGCGGAGACCAGTGCGAGGCCTGTGGGAAGCAGTTGGAGCCTCATGAGCTCGTCGACCCTTACTGCGACATATGCCGTGAGACGCCGGTGATGAGGGAGACTGACCACTGGTTTTTCGAGCTCAGCAGACTAGGGGATAAGCTGAAGGAGTGGGTTGACGGTGATAAGGTAAGTCCAAGCCTCCCCAACAATGCGAAGAACTTTGCTTTAGGGTGGATAAGGGAGGGCTTGAAGGACAGGGCGATAACACGCGACATGAACTGGGGCATCCCGGTCCCCGCAGAGGGTGCTGAAGGCAAAGTCTTGTACGTCTGGTTTGACGCGCCCATAGGATACATAAGTTCGACCAAGGAGTGGGCTGAGGGAAGGGGGGAGCCTGAAGCATGGAAGGAATACTGGCTGAGAGATAAGGACTGTAGGATAGTCCACTTCATAGGCAAGGATAACATCCCATTCCACATAGTTATATGGCCTGCCACGCTCATGGCGGAAGGCTCCTACAACCTGCCCTGGCAGGTGGCGAGCAACGAGTTCCTGAATCTTGAAGGCCGTAAGATGTCGACGAGCAGGGGGTGGGTTATCTGGCTCCACGACATACTCGGTGAGTTCGACCCGGACGCGGTGAGGTATTATCTGCTCTCGATAGCCCCGGAGACCAGTGACAGCGACTTCAAGCTCGACGAATTCAGGGACAAGGTGAATAAGGAGCTGATTGGAACCCTCGGAAACTTCATGAACCGGACGCTAACGTTCATAGAAAGCAAGAAGGGGGGAGTAGTCCCTGCGCCAGGAGACATGAATAAGGATGACAAGGCGTTCGAGGATGGGATTAAAAAATGCCCTGAAGTCGTTGGTGGAGAACTGGACCGGTTCAAGTTCAAGAATGCGTTGGACGCGTTGATGCATTGCGCTCAGAGGGGGAACGTATACTTCCAGAACAAGGAGCCGTGGAAGGGCGAGAACGACACGACACTGTACCTTTGCGCTAACCTGTGCCGTAGCCTCGCCATACTAATGCACCCGCTACTGCCGTTCTCAGCGGAGAAGGTGTGGGCTATGCTCGGCCTGGAAGGCCGGGTTGCGGATCAGGCTTGGGAGTCTGCTGGGGAGCTTGGAGTCATGCCAGGGCATGGGATAGGTAAGGTCAAAGCATTATATTCTAAGATAGAGGAGGATGAGATACGCGAATTCAAGGGGAAGTATCTTCCGGCAACTGGAGAAAGCAGTAAGGATGAGGTGATTGAAGTGGAGTATGACGAGTTCAGCAGGATAGACATGCGTGTAGCGACGATAAAGAAGGTGGAAGACCATCCTAACGCGGACAAGCTTTTGCTCCTCACCATAGACGTGGGAGAGCTCGGCGAACGAAAGATCGTTGCAGGCATACGAGAGCAGTACAAGCCAGAAGAACTGGAAGGCAGGCAGATTATCGTGGTGGCAAACCTGAAGCCAGCCAAGATACGCGGTGTGGAATCGAAGGGCATGCTGCTGGCGGCCGACGAGGAGGGTAAGCCCATAATACTGCAGCCTGAAAGCAGGGTCAGGGAAGGCAGCAGGATAAAGTGATTTGAACAGCATGGATTACGACGTTGTTGTTGTGGGTGCGGGACCTTCTGGAAGCACTGCTGCGAGAGAGTGCGCTAAGAGAGGTCTTAAGACTCTTCTGCTTGAGAAGGAGGTTTTGCCGAGATACAAGGCCTGCGGGGGAGGTGTGACGCAGAAGGCTGAGAAGGCCCTTGGATTCAAGCTTCCTGATGATATCATCCACAGGGAGGTCCGCGAGTTCAGGATGTACTATGGGGGAGGGTACTTGAAGCACGAGAGCAGTGATAAGCTGGTATCCATGACAGACAGGGGAGAGTTTGACAGCTACCTCGTTGAAAAAGCAGTCGAGGAGGGTGTGGAGTTGAGGGACAACGCGCCGGTGACTGAAGTCAATAACATGGGGGGGTACTGCATCGTGAAGACATGCGATAATGAGTTCAAGACGCCGATAGTGGTCGGTGGTGATGGCGTTAGAAGCATTGTCGCCGAGAGGGTGAGGCCATTCTACAGGCCGGATGAGGTGATACTCGCGTATGAGACGGAGATACCGTTGAAGAAGAGCATAATAGACGAGAGAGGGCATCTTGCGGAGACACATCTGGATTGTGAGTGCATGGGCTATGGATGGGTTTTCCCGAAGAGGGAGCACTTGTCTGTTGGGATGGGTGGTGTCATGAACAGATTCAAGAATTCGAGGATAGTCTTCGAGAGATACGTGCAGCAGCTTGACCTTGACCTGGGGGATAGTAGAGTGCACGCCCACATGATACCGATAGGCAACGACAAGCGGAAGACTGTCTCGGATAGGACTATCCTAGTGGGCGATGCGGCAGGATTTGTTGAGCCATTCACTGGGGAGGGGATATACTATGCCATACTCTCAGGAAGACTGGCCACAGACACTATAGTTCACGCATACGAGAGAAACGAATTCAGCGAGGAGACGCTGAGGGAGTATGAGGAGGAATGCATAAAGGAGTTCTGCGATGAATTCAGGAGGGGTTTGAAGGCGATGAAGGCGTTCTTCATGTTGAGGCCCTTGTCGGTGAGGATACTGTTCTCTGACAACGCTTTTGTAGAGCACTTCGCCCGCATACAGACGGGTGAAGAGACGTATAAGGAATTCAAGAAATGGGTTCTGCCGAGAGTGCCTTACTTTCTTATTAAAAGCCTTCTGCCTCAATAGTATACCGTGAAAATCCACTATGCGATAGTGAACGCGTTTTCTAGGGAAGACGGGTTGGAAGCCCTTAAGAAGTCTTTTGAGGCGCTAATACCTGAGGGTGTCAGCGTATCCCAAGAGGTGCTGGAGCCTGAGGAGGAGGGTGAGGTTTTCACGCATAAACTGTATTTACTGGAGTCGAGGATAGAGAAGAGTGGTGCAGAGGATTTTTTCAGGAGGATAACAGGCTCTCTAGATGAGTATGACAGGGAGGAACTGGCCAGTGGCGTGGAAGAGCATGTGGATGATGACTGCATATTCTACATTAGGCTTTCTAAGAGAGAGGCCTCCGGAGGCAGGATTGTGCTGGACAGCAGGGACTGCATACACGTTAAATTCAAGATAGCAGCCTATCCTGCGACAAGGGAAAATACTTTGAATGTTATTGGGGAGCTGATGAAGGATGCGGGAATACTACGATCTTAACGCTGGGGCCGTTGATGAGGCCAAGAAAAGCCTGCTCGAAAGGCTTGGCTGGAATGCTGCCGGAGCCACTGGCGGGGATTTTAGCGGCTCGGCCTTAAGATTGGTTAGGACTGCGATAGTCTCAGAGAACCCGCGTAAGAATGCCCGCAAAGCGTTGGAGAAGTCGGAGATAATAATAGCTTCCGGTGATTCTGATGAATTCTATAGGGAAGCGTCAGAGTGCGTGGAAGTCGACTTGATTCAGGATCCGGAGCTGATGAGTAAAAACGATGCGGTAGACTACCCTTCGTCTGGACTGGACGGCATAATAGCAAAATCCATGAGCTTGAACAACATAGGGTACGCTATAAACTACAGGAACGTACTGGAGTCCAGGGGTATGAAGAGGGCGCAGATACTGTGGAGGATTAGGTACAACGTGATGCTATGCACGAAATACGGCGTCAATATTGTAACAGCCAGCTGCGCAACAGACAAAATGCAGTTAAGGGCGCCATTGGAGCTGGCGTCCATAGGATGCCTGCTGGGACTGGACAGAAGCGGGTGGGTTAAGACAGTGTCAGATAACCCAGCTAATGTCCTGTGTAAGGCTGCCGACAGGGATAATCCAGACGTCATAACAAAGGGCTTGAAGGTCGTGGAGTGGGGCGGGTATGAGAGGAAGGCTTCCGGCAAGTGCGGGTGGTACTAGCCTACATTCGTGAAACCCAGTATATGAAGTACAATCCTATTACCCCCAGTATCAGTGATAGAATATTCTTGAAGTGGTTAACCCACCTGCTGGACAATAGGCTTTCACGGCCATGATGCACGAGACCTGCTATCAACGTGAAATAACCAAGGTCAGCAAGCCAGTGTCCGACCACAATCACTGCAACACCCGTGTATCCTGACAGTTCAAACCCCTTTATCAACATCACTAGGCCTGCCGTAGCCCACCATACAGGGAAACCCGGATTGAATGCGCTGAAGAACATGCCTCCCAACACGATATTGCCCTTGCCACTGGACTTCACATCCTTAAGACTCCAGTTGCTTACGTACAGGCTTGATCCCATGACAACCAATGCGAATCCCCCCACAACACCGACCATCCTTACGAAAAGCGTGGAAGTCATTATGCTGGACAAACCCAAGGCGATAAGAGCTATTAGAAAAACCTCAACGATCATGTGACCGAGTATGACCAGCGGCCCGGTCTTAACGCCCTTCTTCATCGACTCGGATATTGTGTATACGAGTAGTGGTCCTGGCAGCATTGCTCCGGACAAGCCGATAATGAATCCGATAGAAAGAAGGTAAAGTAGGGGCGTCATCCTAGCTAACCTTGAACACGAGGGCTTCCTCATCGCATTCAGGATACTTGCTGCAGTGCATGCACTCCCCCCATATCTTCATCGGAAGCTTCTCCTTGCTGACCGTCTTGAAGCCGAGCTTCTTGAAGAATTCAGGCTCCATCGTCAGGGTGAACAAGACTGGTATGCCCAGCTTTTTCGCCTCTTCAACACATGCCTGAAGCAGGGCCTTGCCGACACCCTTGTTGACGTGGCGGGGGTCGACTGCAAGACTCTTTATCTCAGCGATATCCTTCCAGCTGATGTGGATGGCGCAGCATCCGATAACAAGTTCTCCGCTGCGGAAGACGAAATAGTCCCTGATGTTCTCGTAGAGATAGCTCATGGAACGGGGAAGCATGAGGCCCTTTGACGCGTGAAAGTCTATGAGCGTCTTCATCTGGTCCACGTCCGTGACACTAGCCTTTGATATCATCTCCTACATTTAGGTAATCAAAGATAAAAAAAAAGGTTGGGGGAGGATATCCCCTATTTTGAACGCTTTTTAAGCCAATCCTGCATGATTCCGGCGGCTATATCCCTCCCGCCTAGGCCGAAAGCCAGCGCGAAAGCCACCGCCAGAGAGCCGAGCAACAGGCCGAAAGCCATGTTTATTATGTCGTTTGCTATCCCCATCCGGTTCAACGCCATCGCGCCGGTTAGGACCAGTATCGATGCTCTCGCGATAGTGGCAAGCATCTGCCCGTCCTTCATGCCGCTGTCCAGTATGATTTGTGAGGCTATGTTCGCGAAGTATATGCCTATTGCGAACACTATAAGCCCGAACACTATCTGGCCGGCGAAAACCGTGAATCCTGCAAGCATTTCAGCAAGCTTGATGAATCCTATGAGGTTTAACGCCTCTATGCTCGCGAAAACCATGATTGCCAGTAGGACAAGGTATCCCGCAGTTTCGGACGGCTTCCTAGACCCCTCAGTGGGCTGTTTCTTCAGGCCCAGCTTCGATAGTATGTTGTCAAAACCCATTGCGGAAAGCATGTTGGCAGCCCACGCTGCCGCCACCTTAGCGACTACGTAGGATATTGACATAAGGAATAACGCGGCGAATATGTTTGGGAGTGCAGCCAGTATGTCATTCAGCATGTTTGACACAGGCCTTGTGAGGGCGTCCAGCGATAGCGCATCCAATGCTGCTATGAGCACTGGGAGCATTATCAGGACGTAAACCACCATCCCCAGCACGGTGGATAATTTTTGCCTGCCCAAAGCCTTGCTCAAACCAACCTTCTTGCTTAAAGCATCAACGCCGAATGCTGCCAGCACGTTTGAAGTTATGCGCTGTACTATGCGGGCTATGAACCATCCTGCAGCCATGACCATGCCTGCCGCAAAAACGTTGGGTATGAACTGCATTCCCTTGTTTATCATTGACTGGACCGGGTCTAGAAGCCCCTTCAAAGCCAGTGCGTCGAGGATTCCGGGAAGGAAGAAGAGGAATATCATCCAGTAGGCTACCTCACTTATCGTGTGTGCGATGGATATGCTCGTCTCGAATCCGCCGGTCGAGCTTATCTTCTCGTCTATGCCCGCCGTCTCAAGCAGTCCCACAACAACGCGCCGCACTATGCTCGCGATAAACCATGCGGAAAGGAGAAGCACTCCCGCGCCAAGAAGGCGGGGCGCATAGTCGGTCATCTGCGTTATGAAACGGTTCAACGGCTGTGCGATGAGCGTTAGGCCCATGGCCTCGAAGAAGCCGACGAGTATGAAGAGCATTATCAGGTAGAAAACGCACTTTGATATTATCTTCTCTACAGGAAGGTCAGCCGACTTCTTTTTACCGGTTATTATTTGAGCCAGCTTATTGTCGATGGTCGTCTTTCTGAGAAGCTTCCGGACAACACTGGATATCAACAGTGCGAAAACCCATCCTAACACCAAAAACGCTATTGCGCCTATAATGTTTGGCACAGAACTTCCGAATACGACAGATATCTGCTGAGTAAATGCTTCAGCCAAAGCCATTATCCAATCACCCCCAATTTATTAGTTGAATATTTGAGGAGATGCTTATAAAGTAGCCTACAATGGATTCTCGAGTATGACGTAGTCATGCTCTAATACTGCTGGTATTCCAAGGTATTCCAGTAAAAGTGATGGTAAGCCGGGGCCACGCGCTTGAACACGGTGAACTTGGAGGACAGCAGGCCACTCGCGAAGGTCGCTGACGGGGACATCATACTCGCTGTCGTTAAGGGAATCCAACAGGCCTTCGGGGAGTACCATGTACCGGACGTTCTCGATGCTCTGGTTGTATGCGAAGTCTCCCATGCTGGCGCCCCTCATGTAGGGGACTATCTCGTGCCCGTAGTAGCCCATGACTTGGACGAATACAGTCATCTCAGGCTTTAGATAGGGTTTGAAGTAGCTGAATGATACGACCAAGTCTGAGGGCCGCGTGTTCTGGTTTATGAAGTTGTTGACCTCATCCACCGCATCCAGCGGCATCCTGTATATGCCGCCGAGCATGAAGCCGTCAACGTCCGCCCAGAGGGTCAATGCTATTGGAAGCGACAGGATGATTATGAAGGCCTTGGACTCCTTTTTCTCGAGGTATTGGCCGGCTTTTTTTATGAAGAATACGGATG
>JBDRLL010000026.1:0-23847 GCA_043813075.1 Candidatus Altarchaeota archaeon | reverse complement strand
TGCAGCACGTAGTTCCTCACAACACCCTTGTCCTTGATCTGGTCGAACTTCAGCCCTCCGCACTCGACTTCAGGTACGTCTGTCTTAACGCTCCTCCCGCCAGAGTAATTGTCGGGCTTGAATCGCCTCCACCTCGCGTTGTCTTCGGAACGCTCCAAATCCGCTGCACTTATTCCTCCAGAGTCAAGCAGCTGCCTGCCTATGGGATTCAGCTCGAATTCCGCAGGCCTCTCCGGCTGCCTTAAGGCTGTGACGAGCGCTCCAAGCACGTCCCTCTCCGGAGTCTCCCTGCCGAATGGTAGCGTCAGCACTCCATTGTCCCTGTCGACCCTCGGCAGCTTGGCGAGCCGGTCGTCGTCGCTCACCAGCCCCTCCACCACCACTTTATTAAGCTTTAAGACCCCTATCCCCCTCGCAGGGTCTATGGGGGTGAGGCTTTCCTGGACTGCCCCCTCATCGAACAGCCTACCCACAAGGCGGCTGACACTCTCCCTGACTTTTTCAGGAGTGTCTGGACCGTACTTGTATTCGATTGGCACTACAGGAGGCTTCCTCCTCTCCGGCGCAGGGGCTTCCTTGGCTTCCGGCATGCCGAAGCCTATCATCACGGTGTCGTCGACATTCTCAATCCGCCTGTGCACGTACCTTGGTTCAGGCATGTTCTATACTAGGAATCCTGTTTATATCAATCATCCCTGGGGTTTCACGTCCCTGACGCAGCTCTCCCTCACGTAGTCTGTGGTTATCCTACCGCAGGCTTCAGGGTTCTTCGTGCGTCTCGCTATGGTTTCAATGCAGTCGTCCTTGATGAGGGTGTCGCCTATGGTCTCGCACAATTCCAGGTCCTTCATCCTCACGGCATCGTTTCTAGTGAACCTGTCTTTGCACTTGGACTTCCAGTAGTCGTCGGATATGCTGTCGCACAAGGCCTCGTCACCCATGCTTTCCGCTATGTTGGCAATGCACCTGCCCCTGTCGAATCCTGCGGTGATCATCCCGCACACGCCCGTCTCGTTGTGCGCTACAGCAACGCCCTCATAGCATTTGTCCGCCTTCTTCACGTCACTCATGCTGGAGCATATTCCAGTGTCATGCTGCTCCACGGCAACAATCACGTAGCATGACGTGACGTCCAAGACCTTCAGCTTCTCGCACTGGCTGGTGTCGCCGAGCTTCCCTGCAATATTGATGTGGCAGAAGTCAGCGTCGTTCTCGTCCTCTATCATACCACAAATCGCTGGATTCTTGTTCACGGTGCCCAGGTGGAGGTAGCATTCGTCGGCATAGTCTCCCGTCCCTATCGTCTCGCACAGGCCGCTCGCATTATCCCTCCTTACCACCGCCAGCACGCACTTGTCCTTCATTGTCTGCGTCTTGAGGCTTCCGCACAAGGCAATGTCCTCCCTCCCCCGCATCACATGGAGCACGCAGTCGTCGGCCTTGTCCTGCCTGCTTATGAGCCTGCAGGAGTCGGTGTTGTTGAAATCCCTCCCTATCTTGTCGTAGCAGCTGTCTCTCGTGAAGTCGTTGACTATATTACCGCACTCGTGCGGGTTCCCATCCCTCTCAGCCTTGATGACGATGTCTTTCGGCCTCGACACGACGCTTATCACAGTCTTAACGCAGTCGTCAATGAGCTGTTGGTCGCCGAGCCTACCGCATATCTCCTTGTCTCTCCTGCCTGCGGCAGCGAATTTTATGCAGCTTATCCTGTTCTGGTCCATCTGTATCATCGAGCACGCGTCAGGGTCGTAGTTTTTCATTCCCAGCATGAGGTAGCACATGTCCCTCTCCTTCTGCGTCTCATAGTCTTCACAGTACTCGCTGCCCCTGGTTATCTCGCCCACACAGTCATTCCTTCCCTCTTCAGTGGTTATCCTGTCGCAGAGGCTCAGGTCCTGGTTCTTGGTGGCCACCCTCAGTATGCAGAGGTCTCTGATGGCGTGGGTCTCCCTCCCGCCGACTGAAGTGTTTATCTCGTCGCAGAGTCCGGGGTTCCCCGTCTTCTCAGCCACCATGCTGTAGCATGTCTCCCTGAAAACCCTGACTTGAATCCTCTCGCACTGGGAGTAGTCTCCAGTAACGCTGGCGATGCAGAACAGCTTCTCATCACCCTGCTTGACGTCGCAGTCTTCAGCACTCACGCCCGATTCGGGGTCAGACCCGCTCATGCATCCTGCAGCCAGCATCAGCGATAATATAAGCGCCAGCACACTCCTCATGATATGAACTGAAATAGTGCGCAAATAAATTACCCTATTCTCCGGGAGATTGGAGTGTGAACGAGTGTCTGTGTATTAACCCCCCTTTTTTTATTCGATGAGTCTGATTGATAAACCGTACTATGAACTCATACAGGCATTTAATGTGCCTTGTGTTGGTCTTGCTCTTCTGCGGCTGCATCTCGCCTCCAGGGGAGACTTCCGGCGGGAAACCAGGATTAACAGTCAACTGCAATCCCCCCTACATCCGTTTTGCCGATGACTGCTGCCTGGACCGGAACAGCAACATGATATGCGACGGTGACGAGGAGGCTACCACCACGACAAGGAAGCCTGACACCACCACTACGCTGGCTTCTACGACAACGCTCAAGCCTGTGACCACAGTGAAGACCACTTCCACTTCCACGACACTCAAGATAGCGTGCACTATGAGCAAGGATTGTGGTGATGCGGTCAACTACACTAAATGCTATCGTGGCGACGTTGTAATGTACTACGAGACTCCGCAGTGCAGGAAGCCGGGGACTGTCGAGTCCGATTGCGTCATGAAATCCAAGTTAGAGGCCTATAATTCATGCAAGGATTGGGAGGCGTGTGTGGTCGGCAAGTGCGTTAACGCAAGCATAGTGGATTGCGTTGACGCGTGCATGGAGAAGGGTCATCCGGGATGGTACTGCCATAACTCCAAGAAGTGTGTGGACGACGACGTCCGCGCTGAACTGGGTGACAGCCAGTGCCAGCCGGAATACTGCTGCTGCAACGCGACCACAACCACCCTGCCAGCCGGCGGCGGGGCCGCGACTACTATCGCGCCGACAACAACCCGCGCCCCAACCACCACGACTCTGTCACTGGCCACCACCACGACCCGCGCCCCAACCACCACGACTCGCGCCCCAACCACCACGACGACTACTCGCGCCCCAACAACAACCACCCGTGCGCCCACTACTACGACGACTATCGCCCCAACCACGACGACAACTCTCCCACCCTGCGAGGATACTGACGGCGGCCAGAACCCTGATGTTACCGGAGAATGCTACTACTACACTAGCGACGGGGACGCGCTTGTAACACATGGCGTGAACGACGTGTGCTCTGGAGCTGGCGACTATGTGGAGGAGGGATACTGTAACGGCATGATGTGCGACTCAATCCGAATATACTGTGCAGACATTCACGCCCCCGGCTGGCTGTGCGTGGGCGGCAGATGCCAGCCGCCAGCATAGTCTAAGCGTGTTTTTACTGGAATACACTCTATTAGTAAAGTATGAAGACTGATGGTGGCATTCCCTTCTCCAGGGCCGGGTTCACGGCGCCTGAATTCGATTCGCGCCAGCTGGTCTTACCCCTCGACATCCCCCTCGAGAACGCCCGCTTCATGTCCGACACGCACGGCAGGATACACCACCTGTTTCTCGGAGTCCACGAGAAAGCCGTCCCCCACTTCATAAAGTCCTTGATGCGCCAGATGCCTTCTGACGTGGAATACACTATAGTCTCTAAAGGCCAGGAGCAGGAGGAGAGGTTCAGGCAGCATCTCGCTGAGAACGGTCTTTCAGACAGGAATTACCGTTTCACAGGCCTCGGTGCGATGGAGATGGTGTGGATGCGTGAGCTCTTCGCGCCCTACGAGACCCCTTCAGGCACGGCATTGAGGCCCCACAACGTCGACTGGTTCAATGAGAAGGGTTTCCCAGAGATTCTCAGACAGGATGGGAGGTTCTTTGGCGTGGACGCGGCCGGCGACTACGGGAGGCTCTTCCCTACCGGGGGTTATGCCACCAGCAACGACAGGACGCTCTTCGTGTCCAACGTCTTTGCCTCAGAGTCGGTCCAGCAACGCCACGTCACTATGGATGAGGTGAGGGTTAAGCTGGCTGAGACTTCAGGCAAGAACGTTGAGGTAATAGACCTCCCGCTCGGAAGGCGGGGCAGGCTCCTGTTCAAACCGCACTTGGACATGTGGTTCACTCCCCTGGGGCCGGTGGACGATGGCGGGAGGGAGAGGAGTAACGTCGTCCTCGTCGGCAACCCGCTGCTTGGCGCTGAACTCCTGGGCAAGCTGAATCATGAAGAAGGGGATTACATGCTCAATGATGTCCTACTCAAGCAGGTTGTGGACGCGAACGGGTTCCGCAAGGCAACGGGGATGGAGCCTACGGTAGACTACTGGGCCAGGCTAGTCAAGGAGACTCCCGGAATACGCGAAGGCCTTGAGGAATACAAGAAGTCGCTGGAGGCTCGTGGGCTTGAAGTCCGCTGGATCCCATACATCCCCCTGCCGGAGACTGCCGGGCATCCGGTTAGGGCGGCGCTGACATACAACAACGTCCTGCAGGAGAATTACGTCAGCCCGGAGGGCGGTCACGTCAGGAAAGTCTACATGCCATCCTACGGCATACCGACCCTCGACTCGGCTGCCGCTGAAGTCTACAGGTCCCTCGGCTATGACGTGAGTATGATAAGCGGATTTTACGAGTACATTGGCGGCGGCGGCTCGCTCCGATGCCTGTCCCAGGTGGGCGCTAGGAGCAGGTATGATCTAAGCAAATGATCGGTTCTCCGGGTTTTTCACTAACGCGAATAACATCCAGGATACCGCCAAAACTTCTTTAGCGGGTTGTATATGCGGGTCGGAAAAGCCAGGGCCGTGGCGGGAAGAAGCACTTTAGACTATCATCAGCCCAATTACGAATGAACTGAGATTGCAGACAAGAGATGCAAAGAAGGATTTTCTAATATCTAATCCTAACAATTGGTTGTATATCAGGGCCTCCAGGCATAGAATTAAGACTTCCCCAAGGTATATGTAGTAATTTGAATTAATGTATGGGGGTAAGACGAACCAGAGATAAGGTAATGTCAGGGCTGAAGCAATTACTCCGGAAGAGATGATTTTTTTGGAAGATATCCTCTTATTTTCATGGAAAAATCTTATGAGAAAAAATAAGGTTGGGACTTCAATAATCAGGGTTAAGAAGAGTGAGATTAGAAATCTTGTTTCATACAGCATTTTAACAGCTTCCGCCGAACATCCTCTTAAAGAAGCAACTAATCCTGCCCCAAAATCCTTTTGGTCCTGGAGTGGGTCCGGGTGTCGGCTCCGGAACAACCTGCCCATCCCATCGGGCGGTATCTAAATCAAATCTAAGTTCGCAAACTCGATCGACGGGATAGCCGTTATCGTCTTTTATAAAATCTGCCTCATCCATCTCCTGCAGATACTGTTTACACAAATTATGGGAATGAGACTCTTCTCGCATACACTGGTTGTATTCCTCTGTTTGTTTGTAATAGCCTTCTCCATCAGAAATATCGTATTGCTGTGAATTGCTGCAGTTTGTGGGAATGTTCTCAATATCCTTTATCACAAATGTTTTACCGTCAGCGGTTTTGCCCTCTAACTCATAATAATCTATGCGCCTGTAATTCCTGTAATAAGTCTCATAGATCCTATCCCCATACCCACTATATGTTCCCGTGAAGGAGAATACGACTTCAGGAGTGTAAGTCCCCGGTTCTCTCTCAACACGAGGGCCAACCGAGTAACTATACCCGTATCCCCGGACAGTAAATTCAATATCGCCATTATAGGCTTGACCGCCCTGCTCGAAGTAAACATTTGTCACAGTCGGAGTTATAACGTCCGCACTTACCCCCGGAAAAACCAATAACGCAAGCATCAACATTAACGCAAAGACTATTCCCCCCCTCATATCTAAGAATAAATAAAAACGCACATATAAACGTTAAACCCCCCCTAGTTTAGCCCTAAGAGGGATAAACCCCAAAAAGGTCCAAGCCATAGTTACTCCTGTTTATCGCTTCAATATGAGGGTTAGTAACTCCACTGCCTTCTGGATCTTCATTGTCCTAGCCTCTGGTCTACCTCTGGAGAGTAGAATAGGCGGGCGATCTCGTCCGCGAAGAGGATGCCTTTGTCTGTGAGTCTGACGTGGTCTTGTGTGTCGTGTATCAGGTCTTGTTCCGCCAGGGTTTGGAGTATTCCTGCGAATTCCTCGTCTATGCTGGCACCGTATTTCTCCGCGTATTCCTTCTTGTCTACCCCCGCCCTGGTCTTGATCCTGAATATCACATGCCGCCTCCCCTGCTCCGCGGCCGGAATCTTCTTCCCCACGTGCACGGGCGGCCGGTTTTGATCCAGCATGTTGTAGTAGTCTTCCAGCCTACAGTGGTTGTAGTATTGGGTGTTGTTGAGGTGGGAGTAGCCTGCCACTCCGAGGGCCACGAGGTCTGTCTTGTCACCCCACTTGTCGAGCTGGTGCCTGTACTCGTACTTTTTTTGCTTGTTGAACCAGTTCACCGGGTCCTCGTGGTATCCGAGGCCGTCCAGGTATGTCCTGTACATGAGGTCCATGGTCAGCGAGGACTCTATGTCCGGGAAGCGTCCGCTGTCTTCCATCAGTAGGTCGTACATGGGCACGCTTGACTTGAGCCGGAGGTGGTAGAGTGTCAGCGACTCCGGCTCAAGCATGCTTAAGTATTCCAGGTCCCGGTGTATGTTACTGGTGTCTTGTCCCGGCAGCCCTATCATCATGTCTACGTTGATGTTCCCGAAGCCCGCGTCCCTCGCCAATTTTACAGACTGTTTCGCCTGTCTCCCGGTGTGTTTCCTGCCAGCGATATTGAGCACCTTGTTGTTGAAGGACTGTATGCCGATGCTCAGCCTCGACACGCCCTTGTCTATCAGCCCGCCGAATCCGCCTTCTCCAACACGCCGTATTATTGACTTGGGGCAGGATTCAAGCGTCACCTCAGCCTTCTCATCCACCCTGAAATGCTCTTTAACCTTGTCTATCAGTTCTATGAGCACTGGCGTCTTGAGTGTTGTCGGAGTCCCCCCGCCGATGTGGACGCTGCCAACCCTCTTGTCTTTTAAATTGAATATCCGTGATACCAGCTCCACCTCTTTTTTCAGATAGTCGACGTATCTATCCTGCTCTTTCTCGTCCTCGGCGACATCGCTCACGTAGTGGCAGTAGGCGCACTTGTTGAGGCAGTAGGGTATGTGCACGTATAACGCTATGTCCCGGCCGCCGGCACCTATCTCCTCATGATTTATCGGGTCGAGCGCCTGATACGGGGGGTAGGTGACTATAATGTGGCTGGACTCGAAGGCCCTAGTAGTCCTCCTGACAGCCTCCAGCCCCTCGCCTAAACCCAGTTCAATATACCTCTTTCCCGCCTGCGCCGCCAGCCTGGAATGAGTCATCGAATCCATGATTAAAACGCTACCTCAATTCGAGCATGCTCTTCAATGGCTTGTGGAAGTTCATGTAAACCTTGAATCTCGGGTCGGATATGGAATGCACCTTTATCGTGGGGTTGTGCAGGATATATTTTTTCTTCATGTAGTGCTTGATAAAAGACGTGTACTTCTTCTGGAGCTCGTGGTAGTCGCGGAACGCCGACAACCGCACGCTCTCCGTGTCCGTCGATATGATCATGAACTGGCTGCTGTCCCTCACAATCCGGGTTATGCCCTCCGCCCGTGTCTCTATGGGGGTGGCTGGATTGTATGTGGTGTGGGTGAACGTGAGGAGTTCGAAGCCCAGGCTCCTGAGGTTGGGGATAATCCTTGTGGTTAATAATCCTTCTTTCTCGAAGCTGGTCTTCGTCTTGTTGACGGTCTGCCTGCTGCATCCCGCCTTTTCCGCTATGTCCTCGTCCCGGTCTTCAGGGTACTTGACGAGATAGTATAATACCTCCTTCTCCTTGGATGTCAGGTTTAACGGCTTCCTGGACGGGACTTTGAACTCTATCTTCTCCTCCCGCTCCCTCCCCAGTCTGTAATAGTCTCCTATCAGGTCCGAGAAGTCTAGGAAGAGGAATATCTTGGACAGGCTTAGGGGGAAGAAGATGTTGCAGGGGTGTTCGTCATATAATGTGCCGCTCAACTCGTTCAGCCTCAGTATCTCGTCCAAACCCCTCTTCTCCTCCGTGTAATTCCTGGTGACCGTCATAATGACGTCATCATGGGATGAGCCCGCGTAGAAGAACATGTTGTTGAAGTACCTGGTCTCCTGGAAGCCCTTCCACCAGGCGTCGTGGTCGGCAAGAGGATTAAGGTGGGAGTAATGGACGTTAAAGAGCTCGCAGCCCAGCCTGCCGAAGTCAGGCACCCTCACATACGAGAAACAACCCAGCCTCTCCAACCGATTCCTGATCGACGTCGTAGTAGACCTGCTGAGCCCCATCTCCCCCCCAATCTCCCTGTCAGTCAAACCCGGATGCCTGGCCAGACCATACAAAAACAACCGCTCGTTCCGGTTAAGGCTGTTAACCACTCCCATAGTAAATTATTCGGGAATGCCAGCAATAAAATCACGACATTTAATACCGGATTGGGGTGCGATAATACGGGTTCAGATTAAAATGAAGGGGTTTCCCTCGCGCAATCCTCCCAAGAACAAACCTTTCCGAGTTAGGCACTACCGTGTGTGTTCTAACAATCAAAACACATAAGCATATGTTAGGCTGGATTTCTCAAGGTCGTATGGAATCGAGCCCGCCTACGCGCGGGCGGTAATCAACTGTGGGAGAACGCTTCTGACCAAGAGAAAAGACGATTGGAGCGGAACGGTTTGACGCAGGAAGACGTAGAACAACTTAAAAGACTCCTAGCGTAAACTACAATCTGGTTAGGCACTACAAAAAACGAAAAGGGGTTCCTCCAGTAACCCTTCCCTAGTTTAGCCCTGGGAGGATTCGAACCTCCGTCCCCGGTTAACTTCGACCGTAGGTCGATTTTTTTTTTCGTCGACCTTTATTAAAGGTCGCCAAAGACCGGAAGGATAGGCCACTACCCTACAGGGCTGTTTTTTTTCTATGGTGTATTCCGCTTTGCTGAATACGCCGTGCGTGTGAACGGAGCACAACGAAGAGTTTGCTCTTCGTGTGCAACGAGACGCATGTCTCGTTTGCATTCCGTTCGTGGCTATTATTTTGGCTTTTTGTTCTTATAAATTGGGTTTGTGTGGTTGTTGTTTTTGGGGTGGGGTTTTTCTCTTCTTGGCTTGAATATGTTTACATGGCGTGTGGTCGTCGTTTTGATTTGGATTGGCTTAGGGTTGCCGCGACTTTTAGCGTGGTCGTGTTTCATTGTATGGTGTATTTTGACGTGGGCTCGTGGGGTTCCGGCAAGGCTTTCCCTGCGATGGTGTTCTCTTTTTTTGTCGTGTTTTTTTCGGGCTGGATGATGCCTTTGTTCTTCATGGTTTCGGGTGCGGCCGTGTTTTTTTCCCTGGCGTCTAGGGGTCCCACTGGTTTTGTGTTGTCGAGGGTTTCGCGCCTGCTCGTGCCTTTCATTGGTGTGGGCTTGTTTGTCATGGTGCCTGTCATTGATTACGCTGGTTTTATCGGCTCCGGGGGTTCATCGTCCTTCACATCGTATTACGCTGATTTTGTGTCCGGTCTCACGTTGTTTTCCGGCGGGTATCCGTTTCTAGCGTTGCCTGCCCGTCACTTATGGTATCTCGAGTACCTGTTCGCGTACTCCCTGCTGTTGCTGCCGTTGTTCGTGTACCTCCGGTCTGGGGCTGGCAGGCTCTTGGTTTCTGGGATGGCTTACGTCTTCGGTAGTCCGTTAATGGTGTTGTTGTTTTCCCTGCCGTTCGGGGTCCTGACGTCCGTCCTGGATCCTGGGGGTCCGTTCGGCGACGTGAGGGATGGCGGGTGGCCGTTATTGTCCTATCCCCTATTCATGTTTTTCGGGTTTCTGCTCGTGTCTGACGGCAGGTTCGAGTCCGCGGTCTCAAGGCGTGCGGCGTCTTTTTTTCTGTTTGGTGCCGCGTCCTTCATCATGGGCCCTCTCGTGTACGTGTCTCGTATAGCTGATTTTTCTTTCGGCTCCTGGGCTTATGTTGCCTTGATGTTTTCCCGAAGCCTTGGCTCTTGGATGCTGTTACTCGGCTTCATGGGTCTTGCACGCCGGCATCTGAGTTGTAGGAACCGGTTCCTGGATTATCTCGCTGGGGCTTCGCTGCCGGTCTACATCCTTCATCAGCCGGTCATAGATGTTGTCGCATTGTTCATCGCCGACAGGGTCTCCTACGCGTTCCCCAAGTTCCTCCTCCTCTTGGCGGTGTCTCTCGCGGCGATAATGGTGTTGTATGAGGTTTTGGTGCGGAGGTTAAGTGTCCTGCGGGTTTTGTTCGGCATGAAGCCTGCCGCATCCGGCAGGCGTTGCTAATATATTCCGCTAGCTCCTGATATCTTTACGGGCGTATGTCGCAGCGTACTGGGGAGCCTCCGGCTAGGGTTGTTGACTTTGTTGACTTGGGTCATGAGGACGCGTTCCGTCTTAAGGAGCTGGCTTCACGGCCCCGGCATGCGTCCAAGGTTTTTATCGGCATTGACCGGCCTGGCATGCGGGGTGGCGTGGAGTCTGGCCTGGATAATCTGGAGTTGCGTTGGGGCGGTGCTTTGCGGGAGTTGGCTGGGATTCCCGGCGGGTCTGTCCGTATTGTTAACGCGGATTTCCTGTTCTCTGAGTTCTATTTTGTCGGCTGGAGGGACATGTTCCCTTTGGGTCAGAGTGATGAGGTGTCTTTGTGGGATCTCGGTTGGAAGGCGAATACTGGTGTGATGCAGGGCTTGTTTGATGATGCGAAGACCAGGGTGATCGGCGAGGTCGGGAGGATACTCGTGCCGAAGGGCAGGTTTTATGCGACAGAGTACCGGGAGAATTATGAGCACACTCTGCGGCGTCTGGATGAGGAAGGCTTCACTCACGTTCACAGGGACTTGCGTGCCGGCGAGATGGGTGGGACGAGGTTCCTCCAGAAGATACGGGAGATGGTTGATTCCGGGCAGGTTGACGCTGAGAGGTATTGGCCGGTCCGGATTATGGCCCGTAGGGAGGGGCGTGTTTGATGGCGTTAAGGTTAAAATAAAGAAATAGAATTTGTTATGACTGCTTTCTGTTCTTGAGGTGGGGTTTACCAGCGTCTTGGTTTTTTCTTCTGGAAACAGTCTCTGCAGTATATTGGTCTTCCTTCCGTTGGCTTGAATGGTACCTGGCATGGTTGTCCGCATTCACTGCATACTGCGTCGTGCATGTCACGGTCCGGTCTTCTACCAAAATCTTTGGACATTCGCATCCACCTCCTTTATTTATTTACCTCCACTTGGAGTACCTCTGTAAGAGATTTCTAAGCTTGTCTGCCTTCTCCTTGTTGAGCGTTTCGTTTTCCACGAGCCTTCCCACGTAGTCTAGCGTGTCGTCGAACGACTGTGTCGTCATCTTGTTGACTATTGTCG
The DNA here is from genome assembly GCA_043813075.1 of Candidatus Altarchaeota archaeon. Taxonomy (GTDB): domain Archaea; phylum Altiarchaeota; class Altiarchaeia; order IMC4; family SCGC-AAA252-I15; genus CAYREE01. The sequence goes on along the minus strand of JBDRLL010000026.1, from coordinate 12,334 downwards.
CGGATATCGTGTTTTTGTTGTCTGCTATGCTGAATTCGTCGAGCATGTCCTCAAGATCGAATCTGAAGTATTTCTGCCGTGACATGTCCAGGAGCTTTCTTCTTTCCCCGCCATTGTTTTTACGGTTGTGCTTGTCAAACGATCCCCTCTTGTTTGTATGGGGGTTTCTCCATCCTTTCGCCAGATTAATCAACTCTCCTTATTCGGTTTAGAAGGTAATGTAAAGTAAGATAGCTAGGAAAAAATCGGTTGGATTTTCTCGTAAACTAAACTACTTCCCTCCTGGGAATAACCAATAATCTTATGTGTTTACTCTTTAAAAATGGCTGTCTGACGGCTTTCACAGGCATTTATCGTCCATCAGCGTTCCCTGCTATCGTCCATGCCGAGCACGCTGTACCATGATGTGTTGTCGTGGAATCTGAGCCAGTACTCCATTTGTCTTCTTAATGTCGGGGATTTTCCAGTCCAGTAGGTGAGCGAGAGCTTATCGAAGTCGTAGTCTGTCTCCAGGATGTCGTCGTACAGCCCGTTCAGGTATTCCCTTGAGAGTTCACTGTAGTCCCTGGTGTATACCACCGGTAGTCCTGAATACTTTTCAGTTATGAACGACCCCTCCATCACCGGCTCCTGTATTATGGGTATCGCCTTGCAGAGCAGTGCCTCGTATGTCCTGTAGCAGTCCTCCCCTATCCCCCTCGGCGATACGACGAACCTGTGTTCCACAAGAGTCTTGAAGTACCTCTCCGGTATCGCCCCCATCCTGTAATCCAGCTTTACTGCCAGCTTGAACCAGAGGCTGAAGACGTCCGACCCCGCGAGGGTCTCGAGTATCTCCCTCCTCTCAGGCCTCTTGGCGTCCGTCTGGAAGAAGCCGTGGTGGCATAGCCTCGTGTTGACCCTTGAAGTGTCGTCCAGCGCGTTCTTCACTGCCTCGTATCTTATCGACGGGTTGATGCCGATAGGATGCTTCTGGGGCGGGTCCATGCCGTCATACCCGCAGACTTCCCTGCTGTGGCCGCCGCCGATTATGGCTTCATTGAGGGGGAAGTCGTAGTGCATCCAGTCGATGAACTTCATGATTAAGAATATGAAAACGCAGTGCTTAATATCAAAAGAGTCTGTTGTGTTGCGCCCGATCGAAGACGCCGGCAGACGACCGAGAAAAAGGGCTAACAGAAGTCAGAGCTATGGGGTGGTCCGTGGTATGACTACAATTTTGTACTTGTGGTCATACCCACTAATTACTTTTTCTTCTTTTTCAGCACGTTCAGTCCGAATTCTATCTCTTTTTTCCGTTGGGCTATTTCTTTAGCCCAGTAGCCGATAACCTTCTCTTTGCCTGATACGCCCTTGTGGTCTGCTATCTTCTTTTCGTGAATCTCAACCTGCTTTTTCAGGCTTTCAATCTTCTTTTTGATTCGCTTGCTTCTTTTCGCCATCTTCAATTAATTCTTTTAAACTACTGTTTTCTCTTTCTAAAATCTGCTGCATGAGTAGGATATTCTCCATCTCGACAACCTCCGAAGGCAGTGGTTTGTCATCCCTTATTGCCCTGTACACTCTGTTGAGCCCATTATAACCTTCTTCGTCCAATCCCTGGCTTAACAAATACTGTGTATACCCTACAGTGGTGTATTTTTCGCTTGAAAGAAGCTTCCTTACAAGATAGATTGCCTTCAACCTAATCATAAGCGAGTATATGACCGCGCCGATTTTAGCCTTCTTCTCTATAAGCTCTTTGTTTTCCTTGAGTATTCTGTTATTGTCTTTGATAAGCTTCATATACCTTGCAGGGTAGATTTTCCTACCTTTTAAATCCTGTAGTAACGCATCGTTCAGCAGCGGCTCTGCTTCAGCGATTATTGGCACTAATTGGACGGGGTCTTTCTCAAGGATTGAATCAACCTCGCTCGGAGTAACCACTACAATATCAAGTAACGGCTGCTTTCGGACCTCAAACTTCCTGCTGGCAACCACTAGAACATCAATATCGGATTCAGGCGTCTCCTCCCCCCTAACGAAGCTGCCGTAAAGGTAAGCTCCCATAACATAAGGCATATGCTCCTGCAAAGCATCCAAAGCTAACTCTCTCGGAGACAATAGCCTAACAAGTACCTTTCTATTCTCCCAATCCTTCGGCACGTACACAGCAGCCGAATTGCCCATACGACGGCAATCCTTAACTAAAGCTTCCATTTATGTAAATACAATGTAAATACACATTAATAAACTAAAACACGCCAGGGAACGCAAAAGAAAGCCAATAAAACCGAATAACGGGGTCGAATCTCCAATGGGGTATGAGAAATTTAAGAGAAAACCAGCGTACATAAGGCTCAAAGAAAAGTAGTATGCGCCCGTCGGGGAGCCGACACTGTCGGTTCACTCCAGTGTGCCACATTCGCTATCGCTCGGTGACACAGGATGCGTTTATTTCTGGTACAGTCTTTTTCTTTCCCCAAAGGAGGCGAAGCCTTCTTGGGCGCGGGAAAGCCGTGCTTTCCTATCGTGAAGGAAGAAGGTGTGCGCCCATCGGGACTCGAACCCGAGCATTCAGCTTGGAAGGCTGAAGTCATACCACTAGACCATGGGCGCGTTTTTTCTTGGCACCCATGTTCCGGGGGGCTGAGGCCGGGATGGCCGAAGCCGCCCTCAGGCGTGAACGGGCTGGGCCGTTCGACAATGGGCGCGTTTTTATGGCGGTTTTAATTATAATCCGGAATGGTTTATATACTTTGTAATTATTTATCTTGTATGGCTTCCAGGGTTTTGCTGGTGGTTCCCGCGTTTAATGAGGCCTCTTCTATAGCTGGCGTGTTGGATTCCCTCTCCATGCTTCCCTATGACGTCTTGATTGTGGATGATGGGAGTTTGGATGATACGGTGCGTCTGGCGCGTGATGCTGGGTTTCGTTTGGTCAGGCATTCATTGAACATGGGTTATGGTGCTGCGGTATCCACCGGCTTCGAGGTTGCCAGGCGGGAGGGTTATGATGTTGTCGTGACATTTGACGCTGACGGCCAGCATAATCCCGGCGAGGTTGTGAAGCTGGTTGATGCTTTGTCTGACGCTGACGTCGTGATCGGCGTCCGCAAGATCAATCTGGCGCGCATGCCTTTGGTGAAGCGGGTCGGCAACGGTCTTCTTAACGTGCTCACGTTCCTGTTGTTTGGCGTGTGGTCTTCCGACTCCCAGAGCGGGTTGCGGGCGTTCAACCGGAGGGCTGTGGATTCCATAAGGGTGAAGTCCAACCGTTATGAGGTTTCCTCCGAGATTCTCCTGGAGGTCCGACGGAAGGGTCTTGTGATGCGGGAGGTTCCGGTGGAGGTAATATATACCAGCCATTCAATTAGTAAGGGTACTAATGTCTACGATGGTTTCAGGATACTCTGGAGGATGTTGTTGCACAGGCCTGGTGGTGGGCGATGATTGACGTCATGACCCTGGCGGGCATATTGTTCAGCCTGTTCGCGTTGAGCAGGGTCTTCCTCCGTCTCAGGGACGGTAGGATAAGTCCGGGCATGTTCCTATTCTGGACTATCTCATGGGTTACGGTGATACTGTTCCTCTTGTTCACAGACCAGTTCGAGGTCTTATCGAAGGCTGTGGGGATCGACCGGCCCCTCGACTTCATACTTGTCGTCAGCGTGTTGGGGGCGTATTACCTGACCTTCAGGGTCTACGTGTATCTGGAGGAGTTGCGCGTGGATCTGGCGAAGATTGTGAGGGAGCTGGCGATATCCCGTGAGAAGGAGGGCGACTAGTATCTTAACTGCATTATCCTCGCGTTCAGCGTCTCTATCATCTGCCTCCTCTGCCTCTTCGCGTCTCCCCTGCATTCTTCCAGCGCGTCGGCGAGGAGCGTGTCTCCCACGCAGTGTCTTATCCAGTTGGCGAAGTCGTTGCCGTTCCTGGTGTGGAATTCTATGGTCCTGTCTGTGCTGTCGTGTATCGAGGCCAGCAGGTCTTCGAGCAGGAATACTTCGCCCATCATCTGCCCGTGGTCCAGCATCAGCCTGAATGACTCGTCGTGCCTGACCCTCCTGAGGTACGGGTGTTTCTTCGACTCCAGGTGTTCGTCCAGTATCCCCAGCAGGCTCTTCTTCACGTGATGCGGGTCTCCGCTGATGGAGTCTATCCTGTCTGCGAGCTGGTGGTCCTGGATTATGTTCCTCACCCACTCGGATATTTCACCCACCTCCATGTGCTGTGACACGAGCTCGTCCGGAGTGTTCTCCACAGCCTCCGACAGGTCTTTCACCAGTATGACGGTGTCGACTATCTGCTTTGCCATAGCGGCGTCATCCTCTGGGGCAGGCTGGCTTACGGGGGGATTGTCTTCAGGAGCTGGCGTTTCCTCAGGCTTCTTGCAGAGTTCTCTCGCCATCCGCCTGGCCTCCTCAACCTCGCTTATGGTGAACACGCGTTCTTGGGGTTGTAGCATCCCCCCAGCCATCCTGACGGCGTCGTCCACCTCGCTTTGTGTGAACGCCGGGTCCGCGTCTGGGAGGAGTTCCCTCATCATATCACTTGCCTCAGAGATCTCATCGTTCGTGAATAAGGCGTCTGCCGGCGCATCCCTTATCAAGTCTATGCGGTCGTCCTCATCCAGCCTGTCGCTCAAGTGCATCATGTCTTCGCCGTAGGAGATGTGGACTTCAACGTTCTTGTTGTTCTCGAAGTTGACGTGGTCTTGCGGCAGTATCAGGCCGTAGTTGAGCGTCTTGGTCTCCCTTGGCTTGACGAAGACCGGCTTGTCGTCCTCGCAGAGGAGGTCGAACATCTTCCTCGGTCTTGACGCGCTGGCGGAAGCCATCGACACCCTTCCCTCCGATGACGCTGCTCCATCCGGATTGGCGGCGGGCTTCACGTGCCTTAACGCGGTCTTGATGCAGTATCCCCTAGTGCTGTTGTTCCTGATGGTCAGCTCCAGCTTATGCGTCTTCCTGTCGTAGGACAGGCCCAGTATCTCGATGGGCTTCGACCTTCTCTCAGCAACGATTATGACTGCGAGGAAGAGGAGTGCCACCATCATGAGTATCCAGTAGAATCTGCTGGTGCCGAGCGCGGCGTCGCCTATGGGTCCTGCGTTGACTGTGAGGCTGAAGTTCGCTAGTAGCAGCAGCATCACTCCTGTCTTCAGTATGTACTGGCGGCTGACGGCGTCCATCTTGCGTTTCACAGCCCAACCACCCACTGTTTATATTATGATGCAGTCTTTTATAAAAGCTGGTTTAAACCCTGTTCAACTGTTATTAATCCTGGAAATCTGATATCTTCTTTGATGAGGGTTGGCTTGCTTGGCGCAGTGGATCCTGAGGCTACTGGCCTTCACACCTACGCATCAGGCCTCGAGTCCGGTTTGAGGAGGGTTTTCCCGGATGTCGAGTATGTGGGCGTCTCATACGACGGCCTCTGGTATTCCCTGGACGGTTGCGGCTTCTCAGAGAGGCGCAGGTACACCCGGCTGCCTGTGCTGAATACTCTGAGCAATCACCTGCGTCTCCCGAAGATCATAGGTAAGACCGGCGTCGGCCTGGTGCACGGACTCTGTGATTTCATCCCCATTGGGGGTGGCGGCTTCCGTAAGGTCTACACAGTCCATGATCTGACCGGCATACTCTTTCCCGGAGCCCATAAGCTCGCGGTCTCATTGAACCACCGGCTCGTGAAGCCTCGGGAGCTCGCGGCCTCTGACGCCATCATCGCTGTGAGCGAGAACACGCGGAAGGACCTTCTCGAGCATTATGATGTTGACGAGTCGATTGTCACCGTCATACACGAGGGCGTTGACCCAGTGTTCAGGAAGACGGACGGCTCAGGCGTCCGGGGGAAGTACGGCCTCGACTTCCCGTTCATACTCTACACTGGGACTCTCGAGCCGCGGAAGAACATACCCACGCTCCTGAAGGCATTCAGGATTCTCGTGGACTCGGGCGTGGAACACCGGCTTCTGCTGGTCGGCAGGCGGGGGTGGAAGTATGAGGGCTTCTTCCGCATGGTCTCTGAACTCGGCCTGGAGGATCGTGTCTTGTTCACAGGCTACGTGCCCCGCGAGGACCTGCCCGGCCTGTATAGTCTCGCCAGCGTGTTCGCGTTCCCCTCCCTCTACGAGGGGTTCGGGCTGCCTGTGCTGGAGGCCATGGCGTGCGGTACGCCTGTTGTGTGCAGCAATAGTAGCAGTCTCCCGGAGGTGGTGGGTGACGCCGGCCTGATGGTGGATCCTCTTGATGAGGGCGGGTTGGCTGACGCGTTGCGGAGTGTCCTGGATTCCGATAGTCTGTCTGGCAGGCTGTCCGGGCGGGGTGTGGAGCGGGCTGGCGGCTTCACGTGGGATGAGGCTGCGCGCAAGACGATGAGGGTTTATGAGGGCGTGTTATGAGGATACTTTTCGCTGCCAGGAATTACCTGGGTCATGGGGGGGCTGAGGAGTCTGTGCGGACCCTATTGTCCCGTCTCGCCGGTAGCCATAGTGTGCGGGTCCTGTGCACTGGCGGTGGGGACGACTTCATGGTCGAGGATGGCGTGAGGGTTCACGTGGTTAAGATGGCTTCCACGCCGCCGGCATACTATTGGCTTGCGTTGATGCGGAGGATGGACTGGTTCAAGCGTGTTGTGTCAGAGCACATACTCGACTTCGAGCCTGACCTGGTTCTGACTCAACTGGACTTCACGCCCCCTGTCGTTGACGCCTGCAGGAGGCATGGCGTGAAGTCTGTCGTGTTCGCGAGGAGCTACGAGCACTTCTGTCCCGACGGCTTCTTCAGGGTGGATCCGTTCGCTTGCAGCAGGGGATGCTGGTCCTGCTACACCGACCTGTTGAAGCCATTCCACTACCCGTTCATAAGGCGGACCCAGTCCCTCCACGAGGACGCTTTGAGGGGTGCGGGCCTTGTGTTGTCCAACAGCGGGTACATGTCGCGTGTCGTCAAGAAGTTCTCGGGAGTGGACTCCCCGGTTGTTCCCCCGTTCATAGACCCTGAGCGATACAGGGTGTCCGGGAGTAACGGGGACTGCGTCGCGTTCTTCAACCCCCGGAGGGAGAAGGGTAGCGGACTCGTGTTGAAGATGGCTGGGGGGATGCCTGAACGCAGGTTCATGGTGGCCGGCGACGGCGAACAGGGATTCAGGAAGAAGGCATCACTCCTCCCGAACGTCGAATGCGTGGGCATGGTTGATGACGTCAGGGAAGTATACTCCCGCTCCCGCATAGTCGTCATGCCTTCCGTCTGGCCTGAACCGTTCGGCCGCGTGGCGGTGGAGGCGATGGTCAGCGGCATACCAGCGTTGGTGTCAGGTATGGGCGGGCTGCCTGATGTGGTGGGTGACGCTGGTGTTGTGTTGGACTTGAATACGGGCTCGTGGGTTGAGGCGGTCAACAGGATGTTCGATGATGACCCCTACTATCGTGAATTGTCTTCCCGCTGTGTTGAGCGGGCTAAGACGTATTCCCTCGATAGGATTGTGAAAGATTTCACGGACGCAGTGTCCTCCAGGCTTGGGGTGGTCTTATGACCGACTTGAAGTCGACCGCAGTCTCAGGCACATTCTGGATGATGTCAGGCACGTTCATGGTGCGTGCCGTAGAGTTCATAGTCAAGATAGTGCTGGCGAGGATGCTCCTGCCTGAGGACTTCGGGCTCATAGCCATAGGCCTCCTGGTGGTCAACACCCTCGGCCTCTTCCGGAATCATGAGGTGGGTCAGGCTTTGATATACGGTAAGGGCGGGCGTCGGGGCGCTGACTCAGCGTTCGTCATGCAGCCTGCCATAGCGTCGCTGCTGTACGCCATCATCTATCTGTCCGCTCCCGTGGTCTCCGGCTTCTTCCAGGCTGACGTCACCCTGGTGGTGAGGGTGCTGGCGTTGACTCTCGTCATAGACTCTCTGGGTGTTGTCCACGCCTCCCTGCTTGAGAGGGACTTGAGGTTCAAGGCCAGGATGATGCCTGACGTGATATCGACAGTCTCCTACGCTATCGTGTCACTGTACCTCGCGTGGGCTGGCTTCGGATTGTGGAGCATCGTGTGGGGTTACGTGGCGTCCTCCCTCGTGAGGGTGGTCACGATGTGGTCCTACTCGCGGTGGATTCCCTCCCTCTCGTTCAGCATGGATTCGGCGAGGAGCCTGCTGTCATACAGCATGCCCCTCATCTCCGCCAACATCATACTCTTCGCTAACGCCAACCTGGATGACGCGATAATAGGCCGCATGTTCGGAGCCTCCATACTCGGCTACTACACCCTAGCCTACATGTTCGGCAATATCCCCGCAACCCAGATAACGCATGTTGTGGGCAGGGTCATGTTCCCAGTCTACAGCAGGATGAAGTCTGACGTCAAGTCCTTCCGCAACGCCTACGTGAAGAAGCTATCCTACGTCACGCTCCTGTCTTTCCCAGCGGGCTTTCTCATAATGGGGTTGTACAAGGACTTCATAATCCTCTTCATCGGCTCCAAGTGGCTGCCGTCAGTCCTCCTCGCGTGGGTGCTCTGCCTGTACGGGATGGTGCGGAGCGTCGGCGCCACGACAGGCAGCGTATTCCAGGCTGCTGGCAAGCCCCGCCTGGTCGCATACTACGCGCTCATACAGCTGGTGTCCTTCACCCTCCTCGTCTTCCCGTCCACCATATACGTTGGTGCGTTGGGCGTGGCGATAGCTGCCACAGTATCCAACGTCATAAGCGTCTCCGCCAGCCTTAAGGCGGTCGCGGGGATACTGAAAGCAGACTACTCCCGCATGCTGTCAGTCATCACAGTGAACTTCCTCATCTCAGCCCTCCCAGCCTTCGTGTTCATCCTGCCGTTCGACAACGCGCACGCCTCGCTGATGGTGAAGGCTGTCGCATACACGCTGCTGTTCGCGCTATTGAACCACCTACTCAACAGGAGGATGGTGGAAGGCCTTTGCAGCGACCTGTCTCCAGTGTTTAAACACTGGTTTTAATGTCTTAACATGAGGATCCTCATCGTCTCCTACGACTACGCCCCCAAAGTCGGCGGCCACGTGAACAACGCGGTGCTCCTGGCGAGGGAGTTCGGCAGACTGCATGATGTCTCGGTTGTTACCGACTCCAGCCTGCCGGCGTCCAAGGGAGTGCATCCGCTGATGAGTCCAACACCCAGCCTCCCCTTCCACACCGGCTCTCTCATCGGGCTGGTGAACGCCAGGAGGGTGGTCGAGAATCTCGGCAGAGACTTTGACGCGGTGTTGAGCGTGGACTGCAACGCGTCCATGTTCACCGCCGCCTGGTACAGTATCCTCACTAGAGTCCCGTATGCGTGCATGCTGAACGGCCTCGACTTCTACTCGTGGGCGAACCCCAGGAGCATTAATCCCGGCAAGATGCTGTTGAAGCGTCTAGTGGCACGCGCCTCACTGCTAATCGCCAACAGCCGCTACACCCGTGATACCGCCTTAAGGTGCGGTCTCGCAGGCAGGATGGAGGTGGTTAACCCCCCCGTCGACGTGGACCGCTTCAAGGCCCTTCCAGACGTCTCCTCAGAGCGGAGCAGGCTCTCCGGCAGCGTCCTCCTGAGCGTAGGACGGCTTGTGGGGCGGAAGGGATTCCGCCAGGTGCTGGAGGCGTTGTCCACAATAGACCGTGAATACACCTACTATATCGTCGGCGACGGCCCGGAACGCGATAGCCTCATGGAGCATGCGTCAGCGCTCGGCATATCCGGGAGGGTGGTGTTCGCAGGCCAGGTCTCTGACAACGGGCTGCTGAAATACTATCCCCTATGCGACTTCCTCATACTAACGCCGTGTGAGCTGCCGGATTCCGGGGACTACGAGGGCTTCGGCATAGTCTACGTGGAGGCTAACGCGTGCGGCAGGCCGGTGGTCGCCAGCAGGACCGGCGGCATACCCGACGCCGTCTCAGACGGGGTGTCAGGCATACTGCTGCGGGAGAACAGTGTGGAGGGGATACGGGAAGCGATCCTTGAGATGATGGGTGGCAGGGATTTCCCTGAGCAAGGGCTGTTGGAGTGGGCTGACAGGTTCAAGCCAGACGTCGTGGCCGGACAGCACCTGAAGCTGCTCGAATCCATAATCTAGAAATTTTTATTGCATCATCACCCTTGATTAACAATGAAAGCCAGGACTAGGATACTCGCATCGTCCATCATACTCCTGCTCGCGTTCACCGGGCTCGCGGCATACGCCATACACCCGCTACTCGCAGGCTACTGGCGTGATTCACCCAGCGCCGACCCTTCAACGGAGCGTCTCGTGGACTTGGGGTACGCGAGCTGGGCTGACGTCAGCCCGGAGGACTTGAACAAGTCTGGGGTCACGTACTACGACAGGAGGAACGCCTACGACGGCTTGAACTTCTACGCCTCCAACACGATGACTAAAGCCTACCTGATTGACATGGACGGGCGCGTAGTCCACTCATGGGATTTTAATGTCCCAACAGAACCGTGGAAGCATGTTGAACTCGCAGACAACGGGAACGTGTTCCTAGTGCAATACAACCTCTGGAAGTACGACTGGGACTCCAACAGGCTATTTAAATTCAAGGACGGATTCCACCACGACATCGACGTTTCAAAGGGCGGGAGGCTGTACGTCCTCCGCGACGAGTACGCCATGCTCGACCTCCCGGAATACGGTCTCACGAAGGCGAAGAACAATGAAATCCAGGTGATGCTGGAGGACGGCACACTACTGAAGAACATCTCCCTCCACGACCTCGTGTTCGTGAAAGACAATGACCTGCCGAAGAAGGAGCTGTTGAAGAAGATTGTGACAAACGAGTACGGTGAAAACGTGGGCCCGAAGATAAGGGAAGTCGACGGGAAAACCATCGTATCCAACGAGAGATACGACATCTTCCACACCAACACCATAGAAATAGTCCACCGCAACATCACCGGCTTCGCAGTGGAAGGCAACGCGCTGACTGCAGTCAGATTCCTCGACCTAATACTAGTAGTCGACCTGGACAAGGAGGAGATAGTATGGAGCTGGGGCCAGGACGACCTGCAGGGACCGCACCAGCCAACACTCATGGACAACGGAAACCTCCTCATATACGACAACGGCCTAAGCAGAAACTACTCCCGCATAATAGAACTCAACCCCCTCACCAAACAAATCGTCTGGGAGTACACAGCCAACCCCCCGAAATCATTCTACTCCGAAGGCATGGGAGGCAGCCAACCACTACCCAACGGAAACATACTCATCACCGAATCCACCAAAGGCCACGCCTTCGAGATAACCCGCGGCGGAGAGATAGTATGGGACTTCTGGAACCCGGAAATGAATGCCGAACAAAAAAAGAGGTCCACCATATACCGGATGACCAGATTCAGCAGGCAACAACTACAGGAGATGAACATAACCGTATGACTACTTCACACCCATAATCTCATACAACCGTATGTCCCCGTCGATAACCCTGTTCACCGTATTATCCAGAATGTACTCGTCCTGCGTCATGTCATCCCGGTCCTCAAGCAAGTAGACTGGCGTCCCGGCCTTCAACAGCTCCCCGATCACCCTAATGTTCTCCTCCCGCTCCGGCGGATACCAGTAGATAAAAGTCGTCCTATCCGGATATATCACCTTATCCCAGAACCCGGTGAAGACGACCGCATCCGGCGAAGTCTTCTCCAAAACACTAGTCCGCACACTCATGTAATAAACCTTCTGATTGTAAGTGTACAACAAACCGCCATACGGGATGAAGACTGTGGCAAGCACGCTACCAACAACCAAACCCACAAACAACAGGCCGCCTACGGCATTGCCTACCCTGGCCTTCACCACATTCAAGCCCTCCACAGTAAATACACCTAGCAACGCGAACATGGGCAGCAGATACCTGATGAACGACGACTCAGGGCCCAAGTCACTGTACGCTCCACCTGTTGTCTGTAGGCGACCGTAGAAGACGAATAATATTATGCTTGTCGCTAGTGTTATCAAAATAAATATTCCTTTCTCTTTTTTTCTTATTGATGCTAGTAGTCCTAGTGCTGCGAATGCTAGTGCTGGAAATGCTAGTGTTCCGATGATTGGGAGCATTAGTGTGTGTTTGATAAGCTGGTTTGGTGAGCCTGATACTGATTTTAGTCCGCTGCGTGTTGTTAATCCTTCCCTGGGATATTGTGGGTATTCGAAACCTGTATTTAGATAACCTCCATATACCATGTTATTGTAGTAAAGTAACGGTATTATCAGTATTGTGGCCCCCATTGCTATCCTGAGTGTTGATCCGATAATGTATTCTCTCCTGCTCTCCCTGATATTCTGGATGAATAATATGGTGTACACTGGCAGTATTATGGCGTTTGGGTATCTCATCCATATTGTGG
>JBDRLL010000025.1:0-28251 GCA_043813075.1 Candidatus Altarchaeota archaeon | reverse complement strand
GTCGTACCAGTAGTAGCAGTCGTACCAGTAGTCGCAGTAGTCGCAGTCGTAGCCGTAGTAGCCGTAGTCGCAGTCGTAGCCGTCGTACCAGTAGTCGCAGTAGTCGCCGTAGTCGCAGTCGTAGCCGTAGTACCAGTAGTCGCAGTAGTAGCCGTCGTACCAGTCGTAGCCGTAGTACCAGTAGTCGCAGTCGTAGCCGTAGTCGCAGTAGTCGCAGTCGTAGCCGTAGTCGCAGTAGTCGCAGTAGTCGCAGTCGTACCAGTCGTACCAGTCGTAGCCGTAGTGACGGTGGTTGTAGTACTTGTAGTAGTCGTGGTGCTTGACGTAGTTACACAGATCCACTGATTTAGATAATTATCACAATTAGTGCAGTGACATGGAAGAATATCTTGCCTTACCTCACCAGGACCACATAGAGGTTGACTGAGAGTTGGACATTGAGGGCCTAATGGAGGACCACACCCACCTACAGAACCAACACATTGCTCTTCCCCACCACTACAGCCAAAATCATCACAATAACAAGCTCCACCTGGGCAAGAGGCAGTACAAGCCAGTGGATTACATTCCCCGCACAAAGCAGATGAATCTGGAGGTAAGATGCATAAAAACAAAACCGAGAGTAAAATGAATTTTTTATTCATTTCCCACCTCGATAGACATGACATAAATGAACCAAGAGTTGTCGGGGATGTTGTAGGTTCTAATACCAATATCAGATGAACCGACAGATATTGGACCATCAACAGCGTGCTTTTCAACTAAGTATTGCTTTAAAGAATTGATACTAGATGAATACTTGGAATTATCTTGGCTTTTGTCAAGAATCTGCATAGCTTCTATACAGGGGATGATGGCTTGGGGATAGCTAGGCATGTCCCAATTAAGTTCTAGACTCTCATTGAATCTTATGTTATCTAAGAATAATCCAGCACTGTCGATATACTTTTCATCCCCAGTTGAAGCATAAGCCTGTGCTTCTGCTAAAACCCTAAAACAAGTAAAGCCTCTTAGTTCAACACCACTGTAGGAGTATAACACAGGAACGAAATTTTCCTTGCTTTTAGCTGTATTAAGGTCTTGCTCAGCGCGTTCTAAAAGGAAATCACATGATTTTTTCTCACCCTTAGGACTTAATAGAATAATCACCGGATCTGATTGCTCATCCAACACTGTTGAAAGCTTGTAGTTCTGATCGTTTTCACAAATATCATATGCTTGGAAGTGAGTCATAGAAAGCCAAGCCATGTCCATTGTTGAACCGTCAGCAGGCATAAGACCATATACATCGAAATTACAGTGCATCATCTTTTTAATGTGGTCCATATGCTCTTTCTTTTGGGTAACCCCATAGCCAATCATAAGGTGAGATAGTTGAGAATGGCAGCGTTCAAAAGGCTTGTATAATTCAATACCACACGTCCCCTCACCGTATGGCCAGCATCTTGAGATTAGCTCGTCCATTAGAGCACTAACGGCCCCTAGATTCTTTTCTGTTGGTTGTATCTGGTACTGTCCGACTGCCGCTCGGATAAGCCATCCAATATGGGCGGTAGTCAAGTTCTGATGCTTAAGTTCACATGTATCTGCACTTTGATCGCAGGTTATGGAAAGTATGGACGTTCCATTGAAAGTTTTGGAAACAAAATCAGCACTCCTTTTAATTGATTGATTAATAGATTCTGGCTTTTCTTTTGAAAGGGAATAATTCGAGAGTTCTGAGAAATAGGTTTTATTTAGTGGTGTGGTGGGTTGAGAGGGGTAGTATGCATATAAAATCGCTAAGGCTAGGGAAATGAGTAGTATGATTGATAGGGTTTGGTTTAACCTTAGGGAGTCTACTCTGAACTTATCCTTGGTGTTTTCTCCACCTAATTTTCGTAGACCACTAGTCCTGCTCATGCACAGTACCCCCCCGCATATCCGGCGTTGATGCACATAGTGTTACAATCAATAGTTGTACCAGTCGTACCAGTAGTCGCAGTCGTACCAGTCGTACCAGTCGTCAAAGTAGTAGACGCACAAACCACATCAAGACTACAATCACTCACAGCACCACCACAACAAAAAGTATCATCATCCAAACAACCACAATCACAAAAACAAAACTCATCCGAATTCCAACCACCACAAAAACCAACACAACCCACCAAAGTAGTCCCAGTAGTCGCAGTCGTAGCCGTAGTCGCAGTAGTCGCAGTAGTACCAGTAGTCGCAGTCGTAGCCGTAGTCGCAGTAGTCGCAGTAGTCGCAGTAGTCGCAGTCGTACCAGTAGTACCAGTAGTCGCAGTCGTAGCCGTAGTCGCAGTAGTCGCAGTCGTACCAGTCGTAGCCGTAGTCGCAGTAGTCGCAGTAGTCGCCGTAGTACCAGTAGTAGCCGTAGTCGCAGTCGTGCCAGTAGTCGCAGTAGTCCCAGTCGTCGCAGACGAAGACGTAGCCGAAGACGAAGTAGTCTCAGACGAAGACGTAGCCGAAGACGAAGTAGTCTCAGACGAAGACGTAGCCGAAGACGAAGTAGTCTCAGATGAAGACGTAGTAGCAGAGGATGTTGTGCTGCTGGTGCATGTTGTGCATGTTACTTCACTGCATTCCTTGGTTTCATGTCTTTCACCATCAACGTCATCACACTCATCTTTAGTCTTTTCACTGCATGAGCCATCACATTCGCAACATGCGTACTTACATTCATCCAGATTCACTGTTGAAGGTGGCGCCTCTTCCGCAATGCCCCCTAGATCAGACGAAAAACCAAGCATACGGAACAATGAATCTAGGATGGATGCGGGTTGAGCCGACGACACTGAGCCACCGCCTGACGGCGGACATAAACCCGCGCACGGATTAGGGTCGCACGAATTTTTACTGGAGTAGAATGCGCCGCCATCGTCAACGCAAGTGCTAAGCAACACTACACTACAGTCTTTCGGTTGCGTGGGATCTTCATTTTCAGTACAACATACGCCAGGCTGCGGACAAGGTTTCTTACCGTCAGTCTCACACTCCCAAGTCTGATGGAATTCAAAGCCGTCACCGCACTCATCAGAAGTCTTCATCTCACAAGTACCGAGACCATCACCTTCAGAATCACAGCAAGCGCCAGTACACGGATTAGGATCGCAAGAAGTAACACCATCCTTAACCTGATCGCCAGCATCCTCACACAACTTACGTCGCTTCATCGTACACACACCATTACTACAACAAGCCACCATCTCACACGGATCAGGGTCAAGGTTACACGTATCCTCATCCCACCCAGTAGGAGTATGAGGAGCAGTACAATCAGACTCTAACTTCCACACGCAACTGTCACCCTCACAACAAGCCTTCTTCTGAGGGCAAGGATTATTAGCAGGGTCACACTGCCATGTCTGATGGAAGGTGTCAGGATCGGCGCAGTCAGCCATTAATTTCATATTGCAGTCGCCTGCGCCAGGATCCTCAGCATCACAACAAGCACCCTGACAGGGGTTAGGATCGCAACCAGCCTCATCCTTGACCACACCACCATCGTCTTCACACAACTTGCGTCGCTTCATAGTGCAGACACCATTCTTGCAGCACGGCTTCATCTCACACGGATCAGGGTCAGCGTTACATGTATCCTGGTCCCAACCACCGACAGGAACAGAAGGTGCAGTGCATTCCGTCTGAAGCTTCCAAGAGCAACTGTCACCGTCACAACAAGCCTTCATCTGAGGGCAAGGATTATTAGCAGGATTACACTGCCAGTTCTGATGGAAGGCGTCAGGATTAGCGCACTCACTCTCCTTCTTCAGATTACAATCACCCGCGCCAGGATCCTCAGCATCACAACAAGCACCCTGACATTCAGCAGTCGCACACGTGTCACCGCCAACACCGATAGTCCCGCCCTGCTGGGTGCAGAGATAACGGCGCTTATCAGTGCAAACACCTGATTTACAACACGGCACCATCTCGCATGGGTCGTCAGCAGCATTACAAGTAGCCTCATCAAAACCAGTAACAATATTTGGTGGAGTACACTGGGTCTCCAATTTCCAAGAACAACTCTCACCCTCACAACAAGACTTCATTTTAGGACAAGGGTCAGCAGCGCAATTCCATGTCTGATGGAAGGTGTCGGGATTAGCGCACTCACTCTCCTTCTTTGTATTACAAGTCCCAGCATCAGCACCCTCAGAATCACAGCAAGCACCAGGACACTCCCCCTCACAAACATCAGACCCCTCAACAACAGTATTGCCTTGAATCTCGCACAAACGCCTGCGGACAATAGAACAAACCCCAGAAGACCTGCAGCAAGGCACCATCTCACATGGGTCAGGATCGCCTTCGCATTTGGCTTGGTCTATGCCACCAATCAGCGCGCCAGTACATTGCGACGATAATTTCCACGAGCAGTCCTCTCCGAATCCGTCACAGCATCCGATAGGCTGTGGACATGGTGTTCCATCAGGATTACAATTCTGCCAAGTCTGGTGGAAGTCTTCCCCAGCACCCTGACAGTTACTCTGCTCGGTAACAGAACAACCACCAATACCCGCCCCCTCAACATCACAACACACACCCGGACATTCGACCGTGCCACAATCAGCGTGCCCGTCCATCACACTCCTTGTTGTGCCAGTACACTGCCCCCTACGCTGCATGATGCATGTACCTGACACACAACAGGGGACCATTTCACACGGATCTTCCGCAGCATTACATTCAGCTTCTGTGAAACCAACAGGGAAACCACCACACTCGTCCTCCAGCTTCCACGCGCAACTATCACCCTCACAACAAGCCTTCAATTGTGGGCATGGATTGGGTGAGCATGTCTGCCAGTTCTGATGGAAGGTGTGGCCTGCACCGCAGTCTGCTGGTTTTTCCATTGAGCATCCGCCAGCTCCTCCGTCAGTGTTGTCGCTGTCGCAGCATGCTCCGGGGCATTGTGCGCTGGCGCAGTCTCCTCCTGCTTGTATTTGTCCTCCGCTGCTGGTGCATTCTGCACGGCGCTTCATCGTGCAGACGCCGCTATGACAACATGGGACTTGTTCGCAGGGGTCTGGGTCGCCGCCGCACTCTGCTTCGGTAGTTGATATCAGCCCCCCACTACATTCTGTTATTAGCTTCCACGCACAGTTGTCTCCTTCACAACAGCCGCCTGGTTGTGGACAAGGGTTTGGAGTGCACGTAGTCCAAGTCTGGTGGAATGTATCCCCGGGGGGGCATCCGCTTGCTGTTGTCATCGCGCATGTTCCAGCATTGCCTCCGCTACTGTCGCAGCAGACTCCAGTACACTCGACGCCACTGCAACTACCGCCAGCCTCTATTCTGTTGCATTCACTCCGACGCTTCATCTGGCATGTGCCAGTGTCACAGCAAGGCACTTCTTCACAGGGGTCAGGATCCCCACCACACTGTGCCTCATTGACGCTACCCATTACGGTACCGGAACATTGGGTCTGCAATTTCCAGACGCAATTACCTCCCTCACAACAGCCACTCGGCTGTGGGCAGGGATTGGGTTCGCACGTGTCCCATGTCTGGTGGAATGTATGTCCAGTGTCAGGGCAAGCCGCATCGGACATGAGAGCACAAATCCCAGCGTTAGCTCCCTCACTGTCACAGCAGGCTCCGTTACACTGCACTGTTGAACAGTCCGCGTGGCCTTCCATCGGTACACTGTCTCCATTGCATTCACTCCGGCGTTTCATGATGCATGTCCCTGAAACACAGCATGCTACTTCTTCACATGGGTCGTTGACTCCTGCACAGGATAGAGCGTCTGTATTGATTATAGTTCCCGTGCATTCGGTTTGGAGTTTCCAGCTGCAGGAACCGTCTTCACAGCAGCCCGTTGGTTGCGGGCAGGGATTTGGAGTGCATGTCGTTAGTGACCCATGCCATTCATAGTCGGTGCCAGGAGCGCACGTAGCCTCATCTGTCATGAAGCATGTGCCTGCGTCGCCGCCAGACTTGTCGCAGCATACTCCAGGACACTGCACTTCAGAGCATGTTTGCCCGACATATTTCTGGTAGTTGGCTCCACTGCATTCCGCCTCTGTCTTCATACTGCATATTCCCATATGGCAACAGGCGTGCAGACAATTCACTCCAGAACACGCCTGCCCATTGTAGAATTGCTCTCCTGCTCCAGTACATAGTTCAGAAAAAGTGTCGTCGCATGTTCCACCAGACCTACAGCACGCTGACCTCGTGCACAATGGAGGGTCGGCTGTGCACGTGTCGGTTGAGAAATAGGTCCCACCCAACCCTCCGCAATCCCCTGGCAGTTCGTTCGAGCATCCACCACTCGGAAGACAGCATGCCTTAGGTTGCGGGCAGGGGTCAGGGCTGCACGTGTCCTCACTCCCCATCCAGGTACCACCGATGGATAGGCAGTCAGAGGCTATCGGCTTCATTATGCAGCCGGTGTCGGTGCAGCATGCATGGGGGTCACAGCAGGGGTACGTGTTGCAGTACGTGTTGACAAACCAGTTGGTGCCACCCATTCCAGTACACTCCGCCTGGGTCTTGCCGTCACTACATGAGACGTCGCCGACACAGCAGGCTCCTGTCTGTGCATCCACCAGGCCAGGAAGCAACAAAAACACGAGAAAAAGCGCTGTTAAAACAGTTTTCCCACTCCGAATTATAGAACCTATAGGACCTATCGTAGTCTCTTGTTCAATGCGCATTTTGGTGGTGGATGCGGAGTGCCAGTATTTGACTGTCAAATATTGATAATAATATAAGGGCTAATGGATATAAGAAGGATAGAGAAGGTTTTAAATATCAAGATTTTCAGAATTTTACTTTCAGAAACTTATGATAAAAGATATGGAATCACAGATTTAAGAAGGATATAGAAGGATATAAGTCAAGATTTTTGATTTTCAGAATTTCAGATTAATGGATATTAATTATTAGTGCATTCAAGATTTAAGAAGGATAAAGAGAGAGATTAGTATCCTTTTTGACTGTTAAAAAAAAGGATTGTTAATATAAGCCAGTCATGACTTAAATACAAAATATCATGGGTTTTAGTAGCTAAAACGCAGTAATTTAAGGGTTTAGGTTTTGGGGGATATTGATTGCAGTTCTTTTAGTAGTGAGGGGATTATGATAAAGTCAGAGACAAAATCTGAAGATGGTTTACTGAAAAAATCATTCAGGACTCCAGTCTGTTCAACACGACCTTGATTCATCAGAGTAACAACATCAGCAATACTGAAGGCCTCCAACTGATCGTGGGTCACATATATCATGGACACTTCGAACTCTTTCTTGAGCACTTTTATTAGGTCTAGAAGCCGTTTCTTGAGGCTCCAGTCGAGGTTTGCCATGGGCTCGTCGAGTAGTAGCATGGACGGCTTCTGGGCTAAAGCTCTTGCAATAGCCACACACTGCCTCTGCCCGCCAGAGAGGGTGTGAGGCATCCTCTCTTCAAGACTCTCAAGATTCAAAACGTTTAAAAGGCGTTTATAGTGGTTTTCACCGCCTTTTAAGGCGAATTCAATGTTTTCCCGCACAGTCATGTGAGGCCATACCGCAGTGTCCTGGAATACCATGCCAACATCCCTCTCCCTTGGAGACATTGCTTTTCCCTCGTCTGCAATTAGCTTGTCTCTTATCCAGATTTCTCCTTTGTCCAAATCCTCAAGGCCAGCGATTAGACTTAGCAGAGTTGTCTTGCCGCAGCCTGTCGGACCGAGGATTACGTGTATCTGTTTTTTTGTGAGCGTCAAATCTACGTCTTCCAGTATTTTCGATTTTCCAAAACTCTTGGATACACCCTTTAGCTCGAGGATTTTCTGGTTTTCAGCCATCTTATGGTTGTTAGGGATACTATGGGCGCTAGGGTAATTAAGATTAGCGTGAC
Organism: Candidatus Altarchaeota archaeon; assembly: GCA_043813075.1. Classification (GTDB taxonomy): domain Archaea; phylum Altiarchaeota; class Altiarchaeia; order IMC4; family SCGC-AAA252-I15; genus CAYREE01. Next base: position 20,396 of record JBDRLL010000025.1, on the reverse strand, counting down.
CGCCAGTGCGGCTACGAGCCCGGGAGGCCCGTCATGTTGTAGAATGTATAAGCTTATAGGTAGTGTTGCTTGGCCGGGGGGGTATACCATTATGGTCGTGTTGAGTTCGGTCATGCAGAGTATGTATGTTAGGATCCATCCATTGGATAGTGTTGGCGATGATAAGGGTAATGTGATTTTCCGCAGTGTCTTGTGCCACATGCTACCAGTTAATTCAGCCGCCTCCTCTAGGGATCGGCTTATCTTGTTCAAAGCGATTTCTGAGGTTTTAGAGGCTATAAACGTGTATTTTGCCATGTAGCCGATGATTATTATTATGGGCGTGTTGTAGATGAGGAGTGTTGGGTTGTTCCACAGTATGATGAGTCCTAGCCCGATTATTGTGCCTGGGAGGATGTAGGGTAGTGTGAGTGCCATGTCGAATATTTTTTTGTTTGTATTGTTTTTTTGTCTTAGGCCGTATGCTATGGTGAAGCCGAGTATCATTGATGCCGTTGATCCTGCGAGTGAGTAGAGTAGGCTGTTTGTTATGTTGGACATTCCTTGGTTGAGTGATGTCAGGTAGTTTTGGATGTGGCTGAACTTGCCGTAGAAGAATAGGGACGTGTATGCTAGTGTTGACAGTGGAAGTATCAAGCTTATGGTGAGTAGTAGTGTCGTGGCCACTAGCGCGGGCTTCCTCCATTTTCCGAGTTTTAGTGTTTTAGAGGTTGTGGCGCTGAATATTGAGGTGTATGTTTTTGTGCCGTATATGCGTGTGTGGAGTAGTATGGGTGGGAGGGCTAGTGCTATTAGTACGAGCGAGTATGCTGTCGCTGTTTTGGTGTCATAGAATGCTGCGAGCTGGCTGTATATCTCTATCGTGAATGTGTCGTACGTTAGGAATGACACCACCCCGAAGTCTGAGACGACGGTTATGAAGACTAGTAGTGCGCCTAGCGTTATTCCTGGTGATGCGAGCCGCAGTGTCACTGCCGTGATTGACTTCAAGTATCCCCGCGAGATTATGGCCGCCTCCTCAAGGTTTTTGTCTATCGAGTTGAGGGCGCCGCCTGATAGCAGGACGACTAGGGGGAAGGTGGATAATGTGAGTACGAGCACTGAACCCCAGAAGCCGTAGATGTCGAATAAAGGGCTTTTAAGGCCTGTGATGCCTGAAATTGCCTGGTTTAGGTATCCTGCGCTTCCCATAAGATTGATCCATGCTATCGCCCCGATGTATGGTGGGACTATGAGTATGGAGATGAATGCGATCCTGTATATCTTCTGGAGCGGCAGGTCTGTCTTGTAGAGGAGTATTGAGAGTGGGACTCCCATCAGTGTGGATAGTATTGTCACAGCCACTGACAGCTTGATGGTATTTTTTAGTAACTGGGTCTGTCTTTTGTTTGACAGTATGCTGTGGTAGGTGGCTAGGTTGAGTCCCTGGTCTGATGTGAATGAGTCCAAGAGGAGGAATGTCACCGGCATCAGGGCGACTATGATGAATATCGCCGAGGCTGCCAGCAGCATAACGCTCCTGTGATCTGCGGCCATGTGTTATGTCTTTTTATCCAGTGAATAAATCAAGCAGGAACTTGTTTGACTCATCCATCTTGTCGGCGACCTTGCTGAAGTCGACTTCCATGACCTTGAGTTCGCCAGCAGTCTTTACATGGTCTGGAGTAGGCACCCCCTGCTTTAATGGAATCTGACTTGACTCCATGAAAGCCAGCCTCTCCTCCATCTCCCTGCTAAGCATGTAGTCTATGAACCTCCGCCCGTTCTCAGGGTTTGGCCCGTCCTTGATTAAAGCCACCGTGTTTGGTATCAGCATTACTCCAACCTGGTTTTCACCCTGGTCTGGGTATGCTATTGCCACTGGCTTGCCGTAGGATATGGCCTCCTGAGCGTCTGAAGTGTCTATTATTCCTAGGGGGACTTCGCCTACGCTAACAGCATCTCTTACCGCTGTGTTGCCGACCAGCATCTTGACTCCGTTGTCCTTGAGGTTCTGGAAGTGCTGCCTGGCTTTCTCGTCTCCGAGCGTTAGGAACAGGGCGGCGTTGTGTGTTGCCATCGTACCAAGCCAGCCATTCCCAACACAGAATCTCCCGTTCCACTCAGGCTTCTCAAGGTCGAATAGGGATTCAGGAAGCTCTTCTGGATTCAGTAGATTCGTGTTGTAGATGAATACTCGCGCCCTCGCCCCGAACCCGGTCCAGTAGCCTTCAGGATCCTTGTACTGGCCTGGAACATCCACGGCATTAGGCGAGAAATAGGGGGATAGGAGCCCGTTTTTCTTGAGCACTATTGTCCGCCCAGTCTCCGAATTCCAGAAGACGTCGGCCTGCGGGTTATTCTTTTCAGCGATAATACGATTCACGAGACCGGCAGTCTTGGTTGCACCAGTATCGTAGACAGGCTTTACTTTGATGCCAGTCTGTGCTTCAAAGTCGTTCAGTATCGGCTCTGAAAAATACTTGTCACGTGACGTGTACACGATTACTTCATTTTTCTTTTCGCTTGATGGTGAAATGCAACCAATGAGAGAGAGCATTAGCATAGAGACAGTTAATAGGAGATAACTTTTTTTCAAATCCACCACCTCCAATAGTATTAATCAAATAGATTTAAAAACACATACAATATTTAAAAGTAGTAATGTTTAAACTTTAAAACATTATTTTTCTTCTTCTTTCTTGAACTCCACAAAAAGCCCTATGAAAGCCTTTGAAAGGCGTTTTAACAGGCCACCGCTCTTTTCGATGACCGCCTTAGAACCCTTGGGGCCGGGCCTCTTTTTCTCGTATTTTGGGGGCTTCTTCTTCTCGTCCCCAGGCTTGGGAACGTACTTGCCGCCGTGCTTAGTCTCCCTGGCCCTGACGTCAACGATAATCGGCTGCTCCACACAGTCACCGACAACCATAGCGTAACCGACTCTGAGCTCCTTGATCTCATCCTCCATGCCAGGCGTGAAGCCTTCGATGCTCTGGCCGATGGCCTTCAAGTCGTTTGGATTAGTGACAGTGAGTATCACCTGGGTGTTACATTGGCTGAGAACGTTCTTGTCTATGCGGGCAGGCCTCTGGCTGACAACGCCAAGCCGGAAGCCGAACTTCCGGCCCTCGGACGCTATAGTCCGGAATATCTCGGAAGACATGACATTCCCGAACCCTCGTTCAGGACAGAAGTTATGGGCCTCCTCCACAAGATAGAATAGTTTCGGGAGCCTGCCTATGCTCACCTGCTCGAACAAGTCTTTAGTCATCCTGGCGACAACCAGCTGCTGGACGTGGGGGTCAACACCCTTAAGGTTTATTATGGCCGCCCTGCCAGGCTTCACCAGGTCACCGTAATCCACTGGAGTGCCGTCAAAGACGCCGGACACCTGGAGCGACTCCAAACCCTCCAGAATCTTCCACTTCAGCTTAGTCGGCTCCTCATCAATACGCCGGATAAGATCCTTCATCGTGTAGCGGCCAGGCTCCAGATCCTCCAATGCAGAGTAGAGGACGCCCTTCTGACGGTCAGACAACTGTATGGGCATGAAGCCAATCAAGTCCATTACAGTGAAGTCCGGCTTTAGGGAAAGCTTCTCCGCATTTTCGTTAATATCGGTGTTGACTGCATACTCGGTTATCTGGCTTGAGTAGGAGTGGACTTGAACGTCATACTTTGTCATAGAGTCATAGTCGTCGTTCTCCATGGACAGGCTCCCATACTCCCCGTGAGGGTCGATCACGACTATCGGAGTGTCCGTCTTCAGCAACTCCTCGATGATGACCGCGACAGTATAACTCTTACCCGCGCCAGTCTTCGCGAGCACGCTCATATGCTTTTCAATAAGCTTCCTAGAGTCAAGGTAGACTGGAATGTCATGGCCTTCAAGAAGCCCAAGGTATATGGAGTTGTCCCTGTCCTTGCGCAATCCAAGCACGCTGGTTATGATGCGGTCATCAGCCATGAAAACCTTCTCGTTGGGCTTAAACGGCGTCTTAGGCATTACGACGCTCGGACCCTCCCGGTAGCCGATTGTACGCACCCTAGCTATCGTCTGCTCCTCGTCAAAATCATCCAGGTAACGCTTAAGAGTCTCTATGCGAGCCAACACCCACCCGCATACGTCATGCTTTATCTTCAGGTAGCTTCCACGCCCGATCTTATGGTCGCTCAACAGGACATTGAACTCGGTCTGCTTGACCGCACCCTTGATAAACCCGACCTCATCCATCCGTTAAAAGTATTTGATTCAAAGTATTAATGAGTTGATTCAAGAGAACTTCCACATAATCCTGGTGGAGCCCAAATACGAGGGCAACATAGGGTCGGTTGCAAGGGTGATGAAGAACTTCGGTTTCACGAACCTGACCCTAGTCAACCCGCCCGAACTGGGGAGTGAGGCGCGGCAGAAATCAATGCACGCGCTGGAAGTGCTACAAAAAGCCGGGAAAGTCAGGGACCTGGCTGAACTGCAGGAGAGGATGGACTATCTAGTCGCCACAACAGCTAAGATAGCCACGGACTCCAACCCCAACCGCAGCCCCATAATGCCATGGCAGCTGGACAACGCCCTAAAAAGCAGGGGTAAGATAGGGCTGGTTTTCGGGCGCGAAGACTACGGACTACTCAACGAGGAGTTGGAGTTATGCGACCTGCAAGTCACCATCCCCGCTAACCCGGAATATCCCACACTTAATCTCGCCCAATCAGTGGGGGTGATACTGTACGAGCTGTCTAAAGACTCGATGACAAGGAAGCTGGATAGAAGGAAATTCCGCGAGATAGACGGGGAGAGGAAGAGGGTGCTGCTGGAAAACATAGACGGGATGATAGATGGCATATACGACAGGGAATACGAGAACAACCTGGCGAAAAAGACGATAAGACAATTGATAGGCAGGGCCTTCGTATCCGGAAGAGAAGCCCAGACGCTGATAGGACTATTCAGACGCGCCAAGGAGGGGCTTGGCAAATAGACGGGGCATGATATTAACAGACACTGCATTAATGATAACATGATCTTCCTCCTGCAAGACCCCGGAGCCAGACAACCAGAACAACGTATAGTGTCAGAGGCCGTTGGTGGTGTTAGGGACTTCGGTCCTGAGGAAGGCAGGGTCAGGGCCTTCGTGAAAAAGGCAGGGCAACAAGGTTCTGGGGAAGAGCTTTTCGAGTGTCTCTCTAACATACGGGACGGGTGGGGCAGGTACCACCATAGCCCCAGGAATTCCGGGATGCGGGGGGTATCAGCGTCTCTTGACGTACTTGAAGACTTGGAAAAAGCAGGTAAACTGGGTGATGCAATATTCTTCATCAAAGAATTCCCAGAAATGATGAAGCCGTCTCCAAACGAGTTTCCAGAGGACTTGACGATAATACAGGCTGTTGGAGACGCGGTGATGGATAAGGGATGGAGTAGGGAGAACTATGAGAGGCTAGCGAGAAGCTATAGAGGCTTCTGCAAAGCCTACCGGCTTGATGGACTAGACCCTAAGCTGCGTTTGAGGTATGGTGGAGGGGAAATGGCGAGACAAGACATGGGGAGTGTATTCGCCAACATGGGGTATTCGAGAGGTTTCCGGGAGTTATTTGAAAAACGCAACCGCATCTTCCCGCACGAGATAGGTCATTTCATCGCAGACCATGAGACGGGAATACTGGATGTGGAGGACACACCATCCAAGATGCTTGAAGAATGGGGGAGAGTCTTCAGGGAAGGTGTATCAACAAGACACCTTCTCGTGCCAAGAGTCGACTTCAGGCAGTTCGAGGATGATGCAGTGTTCGACCCGGCCTGGATGTACAGGAACGGGAGGGAGGTTTTGGCAGACAGGATAGCGATGGAATTAGGGTCCAGATACGTGGACAGGGAAGGTCTTGGAGTGTCAGTGGACAGAAGCAACATGGAGGTGTACCTTAGGGCATACACCACACACGTGTCAGATCTCCCGGGGGTAATAAGGAGGGATTTCATGCAATTAGGTGTTGACGTTGACAACAACCACCTTATAAGACCCTGCGCGCACAGTGCCATGATGAAGGTCAACGCCCAGACATCAAGGTCGTTGGGTATGGAGGACCTGGCTGCCGAATCAGAAAGACTCTCGAATGAATTCAGAGAAACGCTAGGGGAATCCATCATACTGAGAAGCTATGGCCGTGGCCTCTACGACAGGCTTGAACCCATAATGGGACGGTTATACGCGGACACCAGATACGCACCATAGACTATTTTTATTGACAGCATACAACATTATTTCACAAATGGAGTCAAAACTTCTTATCGAATTGGTGGAAAGGCATGGCACGCCACTGTACGTTTATGACGGGGACTTGATTCATGCCAGGTGCCGTGAATTCCGCCAAGCCTTCGAATGCTTCCCTGTTAAAGTGAAGTGCTGTTACGCTGTGAAGGCGAACAGCAACCTCGCGGTACTCAGGCTCATACGGGGGGAAGGATTCGGGGCGGACGTGGTCTCTGTCGGAGAACTGGATGCCGTGCTAAAAGCCGGTTTCAGCCCGGGAGACGTGATGTACACCAGCAACAGCAAGAGCGAGTCTGACCTGAAGGCAGCTGTTGACGCTGGAGTAAACATCACAGTAGGAAACACGACTGAGATAGGATTACTAAAGAAGGTTGGGGGGGCCAGGATAGCGTTCAGGGTGAACCCGGACGTGGACGCGAAAACCCATCCTAAGATTTCAACGTCACTCAGGGGAAGCAAGTTCGGACTCCACTTCGAGAACGACATCGCATTCAATGCAGTGAAAGAAGCGTTGAGTATGGGACTAGAAGTCTCAGGAATCCACTGCCACGTAGGCTCCAACGTGAAAGACATGTCAGGCTTCAAGGAGGCTGCCGTCAAGATGATGGAGTTCGCCGCCAGAATAAATAAGGAATTGGGCGTTGAACTCGACTTCATAGACCTCGGGGGAGGCCTGGGAGTCAGATACAATGATGAGGAGGTGGTGTCAGTAGCCGAATTCGCAGACGCGTACACAGACATAATAACAGAGGCACTAGACACGCTAGGATACGCTCCAGAAGTATGGTTCGAGCCGGGGAGATTCATCGTAGCAGAGGCGGGAGTGCTGCTGGCGAGAGTCAACAGTGTCAAGGAGACCCCGGAAAAGAAGTTCGTGAACGTTGATGCAGGATTCAACGACCTGATACGTCCGGCAATGTACGACGCATACCATAACGTGAGGATAGCAGGCAAGAAAGGCTCTTCAGAAGTCTACGACATTGCAGGGAACCTGTGCGAGTCAGGGGACATACTAGCTAGAGGTAGGAGCCTGCCTAAAGCAGAAGTCGGCGACATAATAGTGATTGAAAACGCTGGCGCCTACGGCTTCAGCATGGCGAGCAACTACAACAGCATGCCCCTGCCCGCGGAAGTCCTGGTTAGGAAAGGGAAGACAGACTTAATCAGGGAGAGAGAAGCCATAGGAGACATGTATAGGCTGCAGAAGATGCCTGAAGACCTCAAGTAGACTTATTCTTCTTATTGATGACTTCAGCCCAGAAATCCTCTTTAACGGCATAATAAAGTCCGATGGAGGGTATCAGTATTATCAATGAGAACAGCCATGTGAGGGGGAATAATACGAGCATCTCACGGAAAGGCGATATAAAACCAGCCATAGTCAGAGCAAAGGATAGCATGACACCTAGGATGCTGAGCTTGAACCTGAGCGCAAAAGGATTATCACAGCAGACCATTCAGAGTATAGGATCGTCCTTATCGTAGACAGGACCCGAATCCCCCCCAACACCCCTATTTCCATGGGAATTATTATTGAACCCCCTCTTCATCTCATCCAACTGCTCGGTCATCCTCCGCAAGTAGGGAGCCTCAGCATACTGCTGCATGAAATCGCTTATAACCTCCTGCAGAGCCTCAGGATCCTCAACGCCGTAGAGGCCATACATGCTGCGCACCCGGGGGGTCTGGACTGTACGACCTCCTGTTATGGCTCCGCCGTACATGCCTCCGCTAGAGGAAGATCCTGCCGCACCGATGGTCACCATCGCAAGGTCTGATCCCATGCCAAGGCCTGACGCGGTGACTGGTATTATAGTCCCAAAGTTGAATAGGCGGGCTATTAGCGTGCGTTCCATTATCAGGTTGTTGATTTTATCGTAGCCTAGTTCGTTCCTCTTGTGGTCTATGAACGATACTTGGGTTACTATGCGCTGGTTTGTCACAAAGAAGGTGTGGGAACGGCGGTATTTGTCTACCATCAGGATACCAATCACGCTGAAGAGCACGCCAAACAGGTATGTCACTTCAGCGGGAAGCTCGAGGGCTATCGTGATAAAAGCGCTTCCAACGCCGACTCCGACCAGTATGCCAATCCATTTCCATGATATCTTAAGCACTGAAAAAACCACGGATGCCGCGACCAGTAGTGTTATCCATAGGCTTATTGGAGCGTATTCATTGACCATGTTGTTCGCGCCGGTAACCTGTTCGTTAACATCCCTGAACATGCCTGATATGCTGTCAGGCATTAAGATGGATTCCGCGCCACCCTTGGTGGAGGCTACCATGAATTCCGTCACAGAGGAGACTGGATTGCCTAGAGCATCAGATATCTCGCTGCCAAAAGAGAGGAACAATACGCTCACTAGGATAACGTAAGCCCACACGAAATACATGTCATAGAAGGACAAAACGTGCGGCTTAAGGATTTTCACCATCTTCTCGCCAGCATGAAGCTTCAGCTTAGGGATTTCAGCCTCAACATCGGATTTGGTGAAGAAGGAGGTCAACTCATTAATTATGGAGCCAAGTGTGAAACCTGACTCCGCCCTCTTACCCGATTGACCGGGATTCATGTAAGATTATTGGCTTTAAACGGTATTAAAGGGCGTTATTTCAGCACTCATAAGCATCGTCACAGCCCCAGTAAGGAGCTCGGCAAAAGCTGCTCATCACATGAGATATATGAGAACATAGAATAAAATACAGATTATAATATACAAAAAAAAGCGATATTATAAAAAATAATTTTGTATATTATGAATCATAGTTTTCCGCGCAACTCAGGGTAGGAGTCAACAACCTCCCTGAACAAGGACATAATCTCCTCCAGACGAGCAGGAGTCTTAGCCTCAAAACGGAGGATGACTGCAGGCTGAGTATTACTGGCCCGCACAAGACCCCAACCATCACCGAACTCCACGCGGACGCCGTCAACCGTTATCGTGTCGTAACTACCCTTGAAGTGCTCTGTAATCTCGCCTACAATATCGAACTTTAATTCATCAGGGCAGTCAACCCTAATCTCAGGCGTCGAATAGTACTTGGGTATCGTGGAGACGATATCCCCGAATGATCCGGGTGAATTAGAGATTATCTGGACCATCCTGGCTGAAGCATATATGCCATCATCATAGCCGGGATAGTCGTCTGCAAAGAAGAAGTGGCCGCTCATCTCCCCGGCAAGCTTAGCCCCCTCCTCCTTAATCTTCTTCTTGATGAATGAGTGTCCAGTCCGGTACATAACAGGCCTCCCGCCGTTAGCCTCGACATCCTCGCTGACCGCCTGACTGCACTTGACCTCGAATATTATGGGCGAGCCCGGGTATTTTTTGAGTATGTCGCGGGAGAAGAGTATTATCGCCTGGTCTCCGCGTATGATGGAGCCGTCTTCGGTGACGAACCCCGCTCGGTCGGAATCGCCGTCATAGCCCACTCCAATATCCGCCTTCTTTGACTTGACCATCCGTATAAGGTCGGACATGTTCTCATCCACAGTAGGGTCTGCGGGATGGTTAGGGAAATTGCCGTCAGGGTCGCTATACAACTCGACTACCTCGCACCCGAGACTCCTGAATAGTTGGGGGGCTACTGGGCCGGCAGTACCGTTAGCAGAGTCCACCACCACCTTAAGCTTTCTCTTTAGGCGTATCCTATCCCTCAGGAAATCCAGGTACTCGGGGATTATATCGTAGGACTCGACTTTACCGTCACCCTCCATGAAATCCCCCTTATCAGCCTTAGCGCCAATATCCTGTATTTCAGGGCCATACAACGTCATCGTGCCCCTGCAAAGCTTGAAGCCATTGTATTCCGGGGGATTATGGGATCCTGTGACCATCACACCACCGTCAAGACCAAGCTTGTGTATCGTGAAATAGAGGACTGGCGTGGGCACCATGCCAACGTCAACAACGTCAGCTCCAGCCGACGTCAGCCCCTCTATCATAGACCTTGAGAGCGATGGAGAGCTCACTCGCGCATCATACCCCACTGCAAGCCTTCCCGGAACCGTGGACGCGAACGCCTTCCCTATCTTAACCGCAACATCATCAGTCAGCTCCTCACCATAAATCCCACGTATATCGTAGGCCCTGTATAGTCCCATTGAAAATCAACCAACGCGCTTTCTCATAGAATTAATCTTCACCACATAAGTATAAAGGCCGCCAGACCTGAATTCCCTAAGAACCTCTGTCTCATACACGACCTTGAGTATGACTATGGTATTCCTCCTGCCGTCATGCTTTTTGAGGGAGTGTGTTATGTAAAGCACTTCACTGCCACTGAAGTCGAGTTCAGGCATCTTATGGGGTAGCACGAAATCGAGTGGACGCGTCACATAGCCGATGGATGGGTCTTGAATCTTCTTGAAGAAGCCGAAACGATAGTTCACTATCAGGCTGCCAGGATGATCGGACTCAACATATCTTAACGCATTCATCTCATTCCTGACTTGGTGTGTGTAGTACATGTTACTCTCGAAATCCAGGGGCGATACCGCGTCTATCACGTACCATGAGGTGTAGAAGAGGTAGCAGACGATCAGGGTGACGGCAAGAACGAGTCTATAGTCTTTTACGGCCCTCCTCAAGCCGACGGATAGGAACAGGAAGTAGAACGGCAGTGCCGGGAGGATGTACCGTATCATAAGATGAGTGCCTGCAGTCAAAACGTACAGGAACATGAATGCCAGGGAGTATGAGACCATCAGGAAATACTCTCCACCCAACACCTTTGCCATATCCCGCCCACCAGACCGGATAAAACGACGGGCCTGAGATAGAAGTGGGTAGGAGGAGACTAATACTATGACAACGAGGAGTCTGGACATGAAGAGCTGGCTGGCCAGCTCGAAGAAGTTCTTCAATAATAGGGGCATGTCCCTTGCTTCAAGGGATATTGTTGAGGGAGAAGACAATATGCTGAAGAAGGATCCAATGTTAGCGGATACTACACCTACGTGATAGGGAAGGAAAAACCAGCCGTAAACCAGCTTGTTACCCAACACCCATAGGGGAAACAATAAGGCAGGCATCAGGATAAGCAGCAAATCCCTCCTTTCACGGCTGACGTAAAGCAGGTGATAGGCGAGTAGTATGGGGAAAAACACGAGGGCACTTTCCTTTGTCATTATCATGCATGACGCGGAGACCAGGTAAAGCCTCCAACGCCCCTCCAGGGCAAAGTAGAGGGAAGCGACCATCATGGATGCCACAGCCATGTCGAGATTAGCCATCCCGCTCTGAGCGAAATACAGTGGATGGGAGAGGAGCATCAGGGCTGCTGAAACCCCAACCACATGAGAGTCAAATCTCCTACCCAGACGATAGGTGAAGAACAGGCAGATTGACGAGAAAAAAACGGTAGCCAGATGGGCGCTGAAAGGCCTGAACCCAAAAACCATGTAAGAGAACGCAAGAACCTCATAGAAGAATGGCGGATGGCCTATGAAGCCAGGCATCTCAGGCGGATACGGCCAGAAGTTGTTGTGCATGACCCATTCCGCCACGTTCACCACGTGTAGTGCGACGTCGTTTATGTACGCTAGGCTAAGCACATCCCACTTAAGTAAAAGCACTAGGGTGGATATTATTGATAGCTCTAATACGGCAGGATGCCCGGTTTTCTTTCTGCTTGGAGAGTCCTTAGATGCCCTTCCAGTTTTTGATCGCGCGCTCATAAGCTTCAGGTGTTCCGGTGTCAAACCATTGTCCAGCAAAATGGTAGCCGTAAAGCTTCCCTTCGGCAGCAAGCTTGGGGAAAACATCCTTCTCCATCATAGACTTCCCCTCAGGCACGTAGTCAAGCACTTTCGGCTCCAGCATGTATACTCCAGCGTTAATCAGCTTCGAATCCTCAATACTCTTGGGCTTCTCAACGAACTCGAGTATCTTCTCGCCCTGAAGCCTTGCGACACCATAAGCGGAAGTATCGCGAACCTGCGTCAATGCTATGGTGGCAAGACCCCCGCTATCAGTGTGGAACCTGACAAAGTCCCTCAAGTCTATGTCACTCAGCACATCACCATTGAACATCAGGAACGGACCGTCCTTCAGAATGTCCCGTGCCATGTCAAGAGGCCCCCCAGTACCCATCTCATCCTCCTCCTCGATGTAGGTTATCTTGACGCCCAGGTTGCTGCCGTCGCCAAAATGGTTGCGGATCTTATCCCCAAGATATCCGACTGACAGTATTATCTCGCGTATCTCGTATTTCCTGCACAACTCGATGATGTGCTGTATCAAAGGCTTGTCTTTAACGGGAATCATGGGCTTAGGCATCTCGTATGTGAACGGCCTCATCCTAGTACCCTTACCCCCAGCCAGTATGACGGCCTTGGTGACCTTGCGTGCGCTGATTGCGTTAGACAGGACTATCTCTATCGCGTGGGAGCGATTCCGTATGTTGATGCCGTCCACCATCTCGTCAAGGCTCTTCAGTATGTCCTCCCTCAGCGTTATCGTCAGTCTCTCCCGGTTCAGGTCAGCAGTCATCTTATTACCCTGTATTAAAGAACAGTATATTATATGAGATACAACTAGTATAAATGGATTGCATACCAGAATTAAATCCGAGTGAACGATTAAAATGGACTCTAACAGGGTTAAAACCTGGATAAACGGGCTTGACGTCTATAAGCCGGGGAAGACCAGGGAGGGCCTGGTCAAACTCTCCAGCAACGAGAACAACTATGGCCCCAGCCCAAGGGTAGTTGAGTCTATCATAGAGTGGGCTCCAAAAGTTGGTAAATACCCTTTCATGGACAATGAAGTCCGCGAGGCGATTGCAAGATATGCGGGAGTCAACCAGGAGAACGTCATTGCAGGCAACGGGAGCGACGAGCTCATAGACATGATAGTCAAGACATTCAAGGGCCCTTTCGCAGGCCCCTATCCTTCATTCAGCGAATACGAACTTGTTGCCAAGGCATTGGGGGAGGATTACGTTGAGGTGAAGCTTGAAGAGGACTTCAGCTTCAATGCAGGCAGGTTCATCAAGGAGGGTGGGATGGCTGATACACTGTTCCTCTGCACTCCAAACAACCCTACTGGAGGGGTAATCAGCAGGGAGGATATAGTGAAGGTGCTGGATACTGGGAAGACGGTTGTCGTTGACGAAGCATACTACGAGTTCGGCGTGGAAAGCACTGTCGACTTGATTGACGAATACGAGAACCTGATAATACTAAGGACCTTCGCGAAAGCCTTCGGACTCGCAGGCCTCAGGGTAGGTTATGCCATAGCAGACGAGGAGACCATCGAAGCGCTCGGTAAGGTCAAGCCCCCATTCAACGTCAACCTGCTCGCGCAGATATCCGTGCTGGCGGCCCTAGAAGATTTAGGATACATGGAAGAATGCGTGAGTAGGATAAAGAAGGACAGGGAAGCACTCTACAATGCGTTAAGCAAGAGATACAGGACATTCAAGTCACAATCCAACTTTGTGCTCGCAGACGTCTCCCCAACAACTGCGAGAGGATTCTATGAGAAGATGCTGGATCAGGGGTTCATCACTAGAGTCTTCGGAAAATTCAGGGGATTCAAAGGGGAATACGTTCGCGTGACTGTAGGCAAGACAGAGGAAAACGAGTCTTTCATAAATGCACTAGATAAAAACTAGCTCTTGCCCATGACATCCTTTACTGCAGCGACTATATCCTTGGACATGAGACCGTAATGAGCCATAAGATCCCAAGCATCACCCGACTGCCCAAACACATCCCTGACTCCAACACGACGCATTGGAGTCGGCCTTTTCTCGCACAATACTTCGGAGACGGCACTACCCAAACCACCTATTATAGAATGCTCTTCCGCAGTGACCAGAAATCCAGTCTCCTTAGCAGCCTTCAACACGGTCTTCTCGTGCAGGGGCTTGATGGTGTGCATGTTAACAACCCGGACGCTGACACCCTCCCCCTCCAGCTGGTAGGCGGCCTTAATAGACTCTGAAATCATCACGCCACACGCGAATATCGTGGCGTCAGAGCCGTCAATCAATGTCACAGGCTTGTTGGCGTCATGACCATACTCCTCAGACAATACGGGAGTCTTCTCCCTCGTAAGCCTGAAGTACTCGGGACCCTTACGGCCGGCTGCCGCGGTTATCAGTACCTCGACCTCCCTAGCGTCGGCAGGAACCGTCACCCTCATGTTGGGTATTGAACGCATGAGACATATGTCCTCCAGTATCTGGTGGCTGCTCCCGTCCTTTCCGACGGTTATGCCAGCGTGAGTCAGGACTATCTTTACGTTGAGGGCGTCGTATGCGATCGAATTACGTATCTGCTCCCACCCGCGCCCGCACCCGAACATCGCGAAGCCGCTAGTGAAAACAGTCTTACCCTCCAGAGCGAATCCAGCGGACATGCCCATTAGATTCTGCTCCGCGCAACCCACGTTGAAGAACCTCTCCGGGAACTCCCTCGCGAACAACACCGTCTTCGTCGACTCAGACAGGTCAGAGTCCAGGACCACTATCTCCTTGTTCTCCTTGCCCAGCTTAACCAGGGTCTTCCCATATGCACTCCTAGTATGCTCCTTCCGGTCTAAATCGTATCTCATCTTAAACCAACTCTTTTAACGCATCACACAACTGCTCTTTGGTGAGGGGCTTTCCGTGAAATTCCCTTATACCCTCCATGAAGGAAACGCCCTTCCCCTTGGTAGTGTTGGCTATTATGACCGTGGGCTTGTCCTTACTATTACCCGCATTCTCCAATGCAGTCGTTATCTCCTTGAAGTCGTGACCGTTGATGAATATAACAACCCACCCGAATGAAATCCACTTGTCTATGAAAGGCTCCAGTGACATAACTTCCTCGGTCTTCCCGTCAATCTGAAGCCCGTTCCTATCGACTATGGCAACGAGATTATCCAGCTTGTAGTGGGCGGCAGCCATCGCAGCCTCCCACACTTGACCCTCCTGACACTCACCATCACCCAGAAGCGCGTAAACCGTGTAGTCCCTCTTGTCCAGCTTGCCGGCCGCAGCCATTCCGCACGCCATCGAAAGGCCCTGACCTAGGGAACCGGTTGAAGCGTCGACGCCAGGGACCTTCCTCTTACATGGGTGACCCTCAAGATAGCTGTCTATCTTCCTGAAGTTAGCGAGTTCCGCGACAGGGAAATAACCTGACTCAGCGAGCACCGAGTATAGTGCTGGCGAAGCATGACCCTTACATAGCACAAACCTGTCCCGCTCAGACCAGCTAGGATTACCCGGGTCGTGGCGCATCTTGTGGAAGTATAATGCAGTGATTATGTCTATGGCAGAAAGAGAACCGCCGGGATGACCTGACCCAGCCTCAGTAGTCATGGTGAGGATATGCTTCCTGACCAGATTAGCCTTGCTCTTAAGGAGTTTTATCTCATCATCCAACCAGACCACCGTAGGGTTTAGATATCTCAACACAGTATTAAATACGATATAACGCAGGGAGAACTTGTATTACAAGTGATGTAAACGTATGACCTAACTGTATCCTATCTTCCCCTCATCCTTTTCGAATGATTTCTCGTATTTCTTGGCGTCAGTGGCGTGCACGGAAGGCTTTGTCTTTAACAAAGCCTTCTCAAAATGGATGGCTGTGACTCCAGTGGACTCTATATTCTCCCTCAAAGCGTTCATCGCAGCCTCCCTGCATACAGCCTCCAGGTCAGCGCCACTGTATCCGTCGGTCTTGCTTGATATGACATCCAAGTCAACGCCCTGGAGAGGCATGTCCTTGGTATGTAGCTTCAGTATCTGCAGCCTCGCCGGCCGGTCAGGCAGCGGGACTAGTACTATCCGGTCAAAACGACCGGGACGCAGTATGCTCGAGTCAATCATGTCCGGACGGTTCGTGGCACCCAGTATTATGACGTTCTCAAGGGACTGTATGCCATCTATCTCCGTCAGTATCTGGTTCACCACAGTCTCAGTCACATGACTGCCGGAGTATGAGCCGCGCTTAGGAACCAACGCATCAATCTCATCGAAGAATATGATGGTCGGAGCAGTCTGACGTGCCTTCTTGAAGACCTCTCTAACACCCTTCTCGCTCTCCCCAACCCACATGCTCAACAGTTCAGGACCCTTGACTGCAATAAAATTGGCTTCACTCTCGGTCGCGGCAGCCTTCGCTAAGAGCGTTTTCCCACAGCCGGATGGGCCATAGAGCAACACTCCGCAGGGAGGATGTATACCCAGCTTCTTGAAGGCGTCAGGATTCTTCAAAGGCCATTCGACAGCCTCTATCAAGTCCTGCTTAACCGTCTCAAGGCCGCCTATATCCGTCCAGTTTACGTTTGGGACTTCAACCCTGACCTCCCTCAACGCGGAAGGCTCAACGCTCTTCAAAGCCTCTATGAAATCGTCCTTAGTAACCTTAATCTTCTCCAGAACATCCACTGGAATCTCGCCCTTGTCCAGATCGATTTTAGGGAGAACCCGCTTCAACGAGCTCATCGCAGCCTCCCGTGATATGGCGTGCAGGTCAGCGCCGACAAAACCGTTCGTCTTAGAGGCTATTTCATCCAGGTCAACATCCTCCTCCAAAGGCATCCCTCGAGTGTGGATCTGCAGTATCTCCTTCCTGCCGTTCCGGTCCGGAACACCGATCTCTATCTCACGGTCGAAACGCCCAGGCCTCCTCAACGCGGGGTCAAGAGAATCCGGCCTGTTTGTGGCTGCGACGACAATGACATTACCGCGCGTAACTAGGCCGTCCATGAGGGCGAGAAGCTGGGCCACCACCCTACGCTCCACCTCACCCTTCGTCTCATCCCTCTTGGGGGCTATGGAGTCTATCTCGTCTATGAATATTATGGCAGGAGAATTGTGCTGTGCCTCCTCGAAGATGTCCCTCAGCTTCCGCTCCGACTCGCCGTAGAACTTGTCCATTATCTCAGGCCCGTTGAGGGGTATGAAATGAGCGTTGCTCTCAGAAGCAACAGCCCTCGCCAGCAGTGTTTTACCTGTTCCAGGAGGGCCGTAAAGCAGCACACCCTTGGGGGGCTGTATGCCCAGCTTTTCGAACAGCTCAGGATGCTTCATGGGGAGCTCTATCATCTCCCGGACACGCGAGACCTCATCCCTCAGGCCGCCGATATCCTCGTACCTCACCACCTGAGAGTGAATCGCTGTCAGAGTCATGGGCTTGCTGCGGACTTCAACCTCGCTCTTCTCATTGACTACGACAATACCCTTAGGCTTTGTCGCCGCCACCGTGAATGGTATTGCCCTGCCGAGCACGGTTATGTCAAATACATTGCCAATTACAAAAGGCTTTCCTAGAAGCACCTTCATCTTCACGTATTCATTGAAGTCGCTGCCGAAGCTTATCTGGTGTTCTGTTGGAGCCACTACAATCGTCTGGGCGGCAGTAACACCAGCCTTCTTGCCCTTATCCTTGTCGCCCAGCGACACTTCCGCGTTCTGTCGGGTAAGGCCATCCATGCGGATGATATGCCTGCCCTCATCCTCCTGGTAGGACTGCCAGACTTTAGCGGCAGTAACGTTGCCGCCGTTTATCTCAACTATATCCCCGGTAGTCACGTTAAGCTTCTTGGCAGTATCCGCGTCTATCCGTATTATTCCGCGACCAACATCGTTCTGCATGGCCTCAGATACCTTAAGCTCTATGACATCATCCGGCATAATACAATATTGTATGCAAACCCCTATAAATACGTTGTGATTACTGATTGGTTAGCCTGTATACTGCATTTATATCGGAATGGGTTGATTTACGTAATATAAGACAGACATGGACGATAAATTCTCCTCACAACTGATAAAGCGCATGGAAAAGGGTGAAGTCACCATAGAAGACGCAAGAGCCATTGGATTCAATTCCGTGAAAGAACTATGGGCCTTCAGCACCAACACAAGCAAGAGCATTCTGTCAAGAGAGATAAGGTCATTCAACGTGACGAAGACCATACGCTTCGGAAAACAGACAGACGTGCTAATAGACGAGAAAAAAACATTCCTGCTGAAGAGGATAAAATACAGGGTAAACGAAGGCGACCAACTGCCGGAAAAAACCAAGATGGGCATGATACTGACAAGAAGACGCCTTGGAGGCCTTGTGACACCATTCATAATGTATTCCGGCAACATGCACGGAAGACCAGAATTCGGGGAGGGTATCGCAGCCAGTAGGATAACACCAATAGCCCTCGAAGAGCTAAGGCAGCGGAAATTCATCGACGAATACATGAATCTGATGGAGGAATGCTGGAGTCGTGGCGTATACAATCATGACTTCAAGCTAGACAGCCTAGGAAGAACACAGACAAACGAACTGGTGATACTCGACATAGGACTGCCAAATGACATCGTGGACGAGAGGATATTCACGCCAAACACCGAACTATTCTGGGACGTGTTCCACATAGGGGTGGACAAGATACACAGACTACACCACGCAGTGGACGCAGTGAACTGCGAGACTGCAGACTACTTCAAGGAAAAAATCAGTGAAAGATGGGGCATAAACCTGCTTGAAGGCTGGAGCAGAAAGAGAAGAGGCGGGGAAGACGTAATACACCTGGCAGAGACGCTAAGAAAAACAGTTAAACAAAAATTCACGAAAGATGTTGAGAAACACCACGTATGGCCGCTAATAACACCTGAAATAGAGGATGAGATAAAGAACTTGATTGAATCGAGAATGGCTTAAGTGTCGCATACTACCTGCACGACCCAACGACCGTCATCCCCCTTCTCAACGAGCATGTCATGATACGTGACCGCCTTGACCTCTTTTATGAGCGTATGCCGCTTAGGATCATATTCCTCGCCACGAACCTTAGCAACAAGCTTGTAGCCAAGAGACTCTTTGAGACTCAACTCGAATTCACCGAATAGCAGATGCTCGGTTGAAAACAGATAAATCAATTCAGACAAGAAGTCGTGGACCAAAACCTCCGGCCGGTTTATGACAACCTTTATCTCCCGCTCAATCTTCGGCTCGACCCTGCTGTCGCCGGCAACCGCCTCCAACAAAGCCCTTGCAGCATTAACAAGACACTCCTCAAGAGAACCGCCATATGCCCTAAACTTCAAGTCTGCCGTATGCTCTAAAAACTCGTAGTCCATCGGGAGACACTATAAGTCCTTGTCCAAGACGGCGATGATTTGAGTCTTAACCTGCGTCTTACCGCCAGTACTCTTAGCCATAACCTTGTCGCAGACCAGGCACTTTATCGTCGAGGAGGAAGCGCCGAAGATAACCTGCTCGTTACCACAGTCATTGCACTTTACCCTGAGAAACCTGCTTTCAGTAACATCATCACGCTTCATTGCCCGCCAACCTCCACCACCTTCTTAGTCCTCGCGCTAAACAACCGCTGCTGCTTCTTCTTACACTGACTGCACTCTAGCAGTAGAACAGTCCTCTTACCAATCTTGTAGACATCCTTCTTAGGAGTCCTAGGACTACCACCATAACCGGCCTTAATGACCTTATACTTCCTTCGGCCACGGTTCATGGGAGCTTCCTTGCCCTTCCGATTAAGCCTAACATTGTGCACGGTGTGCTTACCGCAATTCGGGCAGTTAGTCCTAGTTTTGTCTGGAACCTTCATTTTAAGTGACTAAAATTATGGGCATATTCATATATAAAAGGCTGGGTGGGGGGAGAAGGCCCTATTAACGTGTTTAGACATAATTTTTATCAATATGCCGGGCCTGGAAGAGAGGAAGGAGCTGATATCCTTAATACTCGCAATCATCACCATAACACTCATACACAGCATATTCTGGGGCCACGACATCACCATAGACTACGGCACTTCACTCGACGGGAAACAGTACCAGAAGATGGTGCCACCATTCTACGACACCCAGTCAGACATCACGGAATACTTCAAGGCGACATTCAACATCACCGAAGAGACAAGCACTGAATGGATAGACGTGGTAGCGGACGATTGCGCTGAGAGGATAACAGTAAACAACGCCACCATACTGGAGGATGAAGGATGCAACAGGGACGTTGACGCCGCCCAGGCGTCCGCAGAACACAGGCAGACAACCAGGATATACCTGACTGAGGAGAACAACTTCCGGGAAGGATTGAACACGATAATAGTGATGGTTCCGAACAAGGGTGGGATACACAGCCCAAAGTACTTTAACATAACCCACAGGACAAAC
>JBDRLL010000024.1:0-23422 GCA_043813075.1 Candidatus Altarchaeota archaeon | reverse complement strand
GAGTTGTTCTCCTGCTTTTACTGCGCAGTGTTTGTAGAGTATGCGGTGGCCGGGGCTGGCTTTTAGGAGTAGGTAGTTTAGTGTTTGGTGTAGGCTTATGTGGAAGTCTGGGCCGAGTTTTTCTCGCGGGTATTTTTGTTTTCCGGTGGCTATTGAGTTGATTATCTCGTTTTGTATTTCTCCGTATTCTTTTTGGGATAGGTCTTCTTTGATGAATTTTTCGTCGCCTGGGTGTATTATTACTTCGCAGCAGCCATCGCATTCGTGCCCGCACTTGCCAAGCCTGCCAGCCCATATTTCTCCGGTCAGTGCTTCGGCCATTCCAGAGAGGTTGGCTACTAGTGAACAGTATTCGGAGTTTATGGCCTTGATGCTGCATCCGACTTCACGGATTTTGTAGTGTATTTCTCCGTCTGAGGGAGTGACTTCTTCCACGAGGCCTATCTTGTTTTTACGCCAGGATCTCCGCATGTAGTCTACTATCAGGTTGTTTGCTGGTATCTTCCATGATTCTTGTTCCCTTGATTTCACCATTTGGAGTATCTTGTTGACCGCGAATTTTTGTGTTGAGGGGTAGACCATGTAGTATCCCATGAGACGCGCGACACGGAATACGTCTTCAATTAGTATTGGACTGTATGATATCAACGCCATTACCTGCAGTTGGAATAGGTTCACGGAAGCTGTGTCTGACAGCGTCTTCCTTGCTTTTACAATACCTGCCCCGGGGAGTATGTTTATTCCACCGAGCAGTGTGAAATTGTCGCATAGTATTGGTAGATTCTCGCCTCTGAAGGAGAGGTATTTACGGGGGTCTGTGAATAGTTCAGATATTTTGATTAGGTTGAAGCCGCATTCTGGACAGTAACTCCATTTTTCCTGCGCTAATGAACCACACTTCGGGCATTTCATTTTCTTAGGAGTCCCAGGGGCTTTTTTTGTCGTGTTGGTATTTTTTTTGGTCGCTGAGGGGGTCGGCGATGGGTATGATGGGTAGGCCGCCGATTCTTTGTGTTGTGACTTGTTTTTTGATGGTTATCATTGTGTCTTTTTCGTGGGTTTGGTTTTGGATTTGGATTGTTATGTTGTCGCCGGAGTGTATGTCTTGGTGTGTTAGGAGTATGGTGAAGGTTGTGTTTTGGTGGGCGTTTAGGTGGGCGAATGCGGGTGTTATCCGGTATTCTTGGTTTTGGGGTCCTATGGCTTTGAGTTGTAGGTTTATTATGCCGTCTTTTTGGTTGTTGTAGACTGTTATGTTGATTCCGGTGTCGTCTTCTGTTATGTTGACTGTGTCTTGGTTGCGTGGGTGGTATATGAAGGGGCCGGTGGGTATTGTTGTGGTGGTTGTGGCGTGTATTATCTGGAATTTGCTGGCGCTTCTGCTGTTTGCTATTATTTTTTGGGTGTGGGGGTTGTATCCCTGGTATTCTACTTGGATTTCGTATTCTCCTTCGGTCGCGTGTTTTTTGTTTTTGGTTAGGTTGAGTGATTCCTGGTAGCCTGGGTAGGTGCATAGGCTTTTGTAGAATCTTATGTTGTAGTATTGCTGGTTCCATCCGACGGTGAGGGGGTCTGCGTGGAGCTTGTATTCTATGGTTTCGTTGGGTGGTATGGTTATGTTGATGGGGTTGGTTGTGCATCGGCAGTCTGGTTTTCGGGTTGTGAGTATGTTTTTAGTGGAGTCGAGTATTTTCACGGGGGGTGCTGTGCAGAGGTCGTCTTCCACTAGGGCGGTGCCTGTGCCTTTGTTTTGGAGGAATATGCGGACTTCCTCGCCGAGCAGGTAGGTGTGTTTGTCTGTGGTTATCTCAAGGCTGACGGCCCTCTCGAATGAGTTGAGCACTTCTGTGGCGATGCGTTGGAATTTCTCGTATTTCTTTTCTTCGGCTGTGAATGTGACTGCGTAGGTGTAGGGTCCGATGTAGTGTATTTGTTGCACGCCGATTAGCGTGTAGTTTCCGTGGGTTATCCGGTAGGTGTGTTGTATCACCCTCCTGTCTTTAACGGTTACTGTGGTTACGTTGATTTGAGTGTAGTTTTCCAGGTATTTCGGGTATTCTATTAGGGATAGTTCCCTGAATTCTTTCTCTGTCAGGATTTCTCCGCCGTGGGGGTTGGCGACTATGTTCACGTTCTCTGTGAATTCGTCGAAGTAGTCTTCCAGGGGGCTTTCCAGTAGGACGATGGCTCCCCGGTAGTCGTCTGTCTTCGCCCAGTCCTCAGGGTAGTCCAGTATTATCCCGTATTCCGGGTTCATGTAGGTCTTGTAGACTATTGGTGGGAGTGTTGACGTGGTCGTGGTCGTGTGTGTTGTTGTTATTATCAAAGGCCCTTTCACCGGGTCGTTGGAGGTCATGCATCCTATGGCGAGCAGTGTTAGGGCCATGATTACGATTTTTTCCCGCATGTTGTTGATTATCATGGTATTAAAAATAATATACGAGTATATTGTATTATGGGGTTGGGTCAGGCGTCTGCAGGGTATTTCGTGCTTTCTGCCCCGGCCGTCATCGTCGGCATCGTTGTGGTCTCGTTTTACGGGGGTTTCATCGGCTTGGGTGTGGTTTAAGCGGGCGGGAGAGCATGTCCTACTGGCGTGCCGCTGACATCGGCCTCATGGACTGGAGGGTGTATGGCACTGGTTTAGAATGGATCGCGTATTAGGTGGGATGGACGTGAGGAACATGCGGAGGTTAGTGGTATTCTGCGTTTTGATGAAGGTCCTGATGGTGTGCACCGTGTTTTTCATTCCAGTGGAGTATGTCGCCCATGCGATAGGCTCGGACCTGGATGATTTGAAGCATAACTGGAGGTATTTGAATAAGACGTATGACGACGTCCCTGTGGGAGAGAAGTTCGGCTACACGTTCGACTCTAAAGTCTATGTCGACATATCCAGGAACTGGTATGGAGTGTCCGAACGGGAGATGGTGTATTTCAACACGCTAAGAGAGAGGCCTGAAGGCTTTGATAAGGCATACTGCAAGTATAATTGGCCGTTTGTGTATCCCGTGTTGATAGGGTTTTTGTCGGGATTGACTGGAGACGTTCTGGCGGGATTGCTTGTGACTAATGTCGCGTCGATAATCGCATTGATTCTGTTCTACATCGTCTCACTAGAGTATTTGGGATCTGACTCCGCTTTTAGGGCGTCCATATTATTCTCGTTCTACCCGTACAACGTCACGACGTGGGTGAGTTCAGCCAGCGAACCCTTGTTCCTGATTTTCGTGCTGCTCGCGTGGATGATGTTAAAGAAAAAGAGGGTTGTTGTGGTGGGATTCCTGCTTTTCCTCGCCTCGCTCACAAGATGGCCGGGCATGATGCTGTTTCCGATACTATCCCTCATACACGTTAGGAGGGAGTATGGCAGGTCCAGTATGGGTGTGCTGATGAGGAGCATCATATTATTGAATATTTTTTGCATGCCACTCTTATACTGGATGTTCATCGAAGTCCCAGGCAACACTGGATTCACCCTGACAGAGATAACTGAAGTATGCTCTGGATACGTGTTCAAGCCGTTTATGGGCTTGCTTGGCTTATCCATGCTGGGAATCATCTTCTCGTATTTCGCGCTGGTGGGAGCCTATTATCTGAAGGGCGTGGACAAGGACTTGATGATCTACGCGCTATGCTTTATGGCATACCACACTTCAATATCCGGCGGAGGAGACTCGATAGGACGCTACATCGGAGTCATATGGCCTTTATTCATCTATTACGGACGTGAGCTGGACAGGAAGGACGTCATCTTCTTCACCACATTGTTCATAATAATGTCTGCGGTGATGGTGGAGTTTAAGGTGAACATGATGTCGTGGATATGAACCTTTAGGACTAGACTTAGCCCCAGGAGGTGTTTAAAGCACCCTTTCTTTTCAAAAAAAGAAAGCGTGCACGGAAAGAGAACAGATTTGATGTAACATGCTGAGGCATCGAGCGTTAGCGAAGATGGCTCCCACGTGTTAACGGAGTGAGCCGTTAGCCCCAGGAGGGATTTGAACCCCCGACCTACCGATTACAAGTCGGTCGCTCCGGCCAACTGAGCTACTGAGGCGAATGTTTTTAGAACTCTATTATTAGTGGTTTAATGGAATATAAATTTGTCTTTAGGGCTTATAGAGCCATACTATCGCGTAGCTGGGTTCCGCCCGCACTAGGCCGACTTGTAGGCCGTATACTTCAGTGTTTTCATGGTAGCTTACTTGCGTGTTCCTCCAGGGTCCGTCTGGGCTTACTATCATTATCTTCGCTTCGTTGGCGCACGTCTCCTCTACGGTCACACGCAATAACTTCAGTTTGTAGAGCTCGTACTCGAATGTGTCGAGTGATGTGAGGTTCATCGTGTCTACCGCCATTTGAGGGCGTATGGCGCATTTGGGGCATGGTCCGCCGCAGTCTATGCCCTCCTCCCCCTGGTTCCTGATGCAGTCGTGGCAGTTGGCTTTGGCGCCGTGGCCTGATATGCAGTCGTCCTGGCCTTCTATGCATACTTCAGCGAAACCGCATTTGTCGTTGAGCTCTACCTTTTCTTCGGTCTTGCATTCGGCGTTGGGTTTGCCGGGGTTAATGCAGATGTTCCTGGTGCAGTGCATGTATACGTCGCCGTCCTTACAGTGGTAGTTGCCGCAGTCGTCTTCACCGCATTCCTTGTTGTTGTTGCATGCGGTGTCTTCTGGACCGCATTCCCTGCATACTCCGCCACAGTCGACTTTCTCCTCTCCCTCGTCGAGCATGTTGTTCCTGCATTTTTCGCTGTAGCATTCCCCGTCCAGGCAGTATTCCTTGTCACCGCACTTCTTCACAAGGCGTGGCGTCTTCGCTTTTGCCACACAGTAGGATTCTGGCGTGCCAGGCTTCATGCAGAGGTAGGTCACGTACGAGGTCTTGACGAACCGGTCCTCGCAGAATAAGCGTTCAGCCTCCTTGTTACTGCAGTCATCGTTTATCGTGCAGTTTATGACCAGCAGTGTGGTTGTCGTTGAAGTGGTGAATATGAAGGGGGGTAGTGTCGTTGGGGGTAGTGTCGTTGTTTCTGTCGTCGTCGTGGTCTCTATTGGCGGGCATGCGCTTAGGTTGGCCATGAACTCGCCGGTCGGGCACTGGTATAGCTTCTCCTCTGGAGGGGACATCACTAGGACGTAGTATGCCGCCCCGACTACCGCGGCTAAGACGACGAGTATGAGTATTATCTTGACTGGAATCTTTCTTCCCCCGGACTTGGCTTCTTCCATGGATTTTTCAGCCTTTGGCTCTTCTGGCGCACTCCATGTTAGTGCTCCGGTAGGCTTTTCTTTGCCGGAGTCTCCTGGTTCGCTGGAGCCTAGATTGTATTTCCTCCTTAAACGCTCTATCTCATCCTCCACCTTCTGGTCGGGTGGGGAATCTTGTTTTGCGGTAGGCGCGGGCTTGGATGGTGTTTGTGTTGGAGGCTCCTTCGAGGGGACTGGCGAATAAGCGGGAGGAGATGGAGGTTGAGTTTCCTGCGGGATTGGGTGAGATGGAGGTTGAGTTTCCTGGGGTATTGGGGAATAAGGCTGTTTTGCCGGTTGTTCCTGTGGAGCTGGCCTAACCTGCTCTCGCTGGGGTGCGTCATACTCCGGATTCACTGAGGCTTCAGTGCTTGGAGGCATTGGCGGCTGGGTTCTGACAGGTCTTCTCTCAGGAATCCCTAGTTCCTGTGCTATGGAGGATATCCCCTCAGGGTAGGGTGATGTTGGCTGCCGTATTCCGTTCACTGGCGCTTCAGGACGTGGGGGTGTGGTAGGCTCATTAGCTCTTTCCTCCCCTATGACGCGGGTAGGCTTAAGAGAACGATCCTCTGGGGGGGTTCCGCTTGCAGGTGATTTGGCAGGCCCTTCATCAGGCTCCTGCACGTCTTTTGACGCGGTCTCGCGGGGTTCTCCACCGTCTTTGTCAGGCAGGTTGGGGAAGAATTTTTTGCGCAGGTTCCTCAAGTCTTCATCCGCGTCTCCAGGCATGTTATTCATTAGAAGAATCCGTAAAAAACAGTTAAAACAAGGCTTCCCTGAGTGCTGTAGAGTATTGCCTGCGTGTTTCAACGTCAAAACACACTATGAATACCTGGCGGGGAGTGTCATGTTGGCGTAGGAAATCCAGTATCTCGCGGACTGCAATCCTAGAGGCCCTGCCGACGGGGAATCCGTAGGCGCCAGTGCTGATTGACGGGAACGCTATGGAAGACAGGTTGTGTTGTGACGCCAAGTCGAGGCTATTATGGTAGCATTCAGCCAGCAGACCATCTTCACCATGCCCTCCCCCATGCCATACTGGGCCGACGGTATGTATGACGCATCTTGAGGGTAGTTTATATCCGCTGGTTATCTTGGCTTCCCCTGTCTCGCAGCCGCCTAGTTTACGGCATTCTTCCAGCAGTTCCGGGCCTGCCGCACGGTGTATTGCGCCGTCAACCCCGCCTCCGCCGAGTAGTGTGTTGTTGGCGGCGTTCACTATCGCGTCGACTCGCTGGACAGTTATGTCGCCTTGGATTATCACAAGCCGTTCGGGCATCATCTTTATTCTTTTAGCAGGCTGATAATCAGTTTGTGGTTACCGGAGTGTCTAGGTGGTTTGGGGCCGCTGAGATTCGAACTCAGGTCGCCAGCTCTCCGTTTCACTGCTAGAGGGATTATTGGGTCCTCCCGCTTAACGAAGCCCCGAGCTGGAAGTATGGCCAAGCTAACCCACGGCCCCAGGATTGTAGGATTATAATTCGCTTGTTTTTAATATAAATGATGTTTTGGTTGTAGGGGATTATTAGAGTAGTAATCTCATCTTAATTAACTATTTTATGCGGGTCTAGTGGGGCATGACTAAGGAGGATGTGTCACGGAGGGTGTGTGATGATGGCGGGGGCATTATCAAGCCTAAGCCGGTTGAATGGGTTTACATCATAGCCGGGCTGTTCCTCACGTACAGGTATCTCTGGTTCCTTGATGACTGTGGGATATACTACAGGTATGTGGACAACCTGCTTTTCCTGAAGATCGGGTTGGTGTATAATTACGGGGAGTTTGTTGAGGGGTTCACGAGCCCGCTCTGGGTGGTCATGCTGACGGTGTTCAGGTATTTCCACGTCAGCTATTGGTATATTGTGGAGTGGATGGCTTACGCCTGCTTTATCGGATTCGCGTTGATTATAGTGAAGGTCAACAGGAGGATGTCTCCGGAGGGTGGTGTAGTCAATTTTCCTCTCGCATATCTTGCCGTGAACTACGGGGTCTTAAGCTATTTCTCGTCAGGGCTTGAAAGCCCTCTCGTACAGGTTGCGGCGGCAGCGTATGCGTTATACATATTAAATCCTTCCTCAGCGCTCATGCAGGCGGTAATAGCGTTGTCTCCGCTCATAAGGCCTGAGCTGGCGTTGCCAATGGTTTTGTGCGCCATATGGGGTGGGATACGTGAGAGGAGGGTTCCGGTGAGGCTGTTGTTGATGATACTTGTCTTCAACGGCATGTGGCTTACGTTCAGGATATGGTATTACGCGGACTTGTTCCCGAACATATTCTACCTGAAGAATGAGGACAACCCAACCCAGGGGATGACGTACTTGTTCGACACGCTAAGCACCTATCACTTCTTGACTGTTTTCGCGGCATTCGCTATCCTGACTGTCTTGCTTGCGAGGAGGAACATTGACGTGGAATTGAGGGCGCGCGTTATGATGCTCGTGACCTCACTAGCGGTAATGTTGTATATCGTGAAGATAGGGGGTGACTACATGCACTTCAGGATGCTTTCCTTCCCGTTCATACTCTCGGCATGCGCGTTCTCGGGGATACTTGAGAAGACGCGTGAAAACCTCCTCCCGCAACTGGATGAGAGGATAGTCTCATTGATCGGCGTGCTGATACTGGCAACATCTTTCACGTATTACCCGTCACATATATTAGACAAACACCCAGCGTATGTGGACGGCGTTAACGGGGTGATATACAAGAGCGTTGATGACGCTAACAACTTCAGGAGGCTGAAACACTTGTATGAGGAAACATTCTTCATCCTGCAGCCGCACAGAAAGATGATCGAGTACCAGAGAAAATTCCCGGAATTCAGGTACAGTTGGACGGACACTTCACTATACTGCCTGGAGTACTACATTAAATTCGACATAAGGCTGGTCCAGTGGTTTGGGCTGACAGACCCGTTCCTCGCCCGCATGAAAGTCCAGACGCCAAGGCCGGGACACAGGGACTTAGGCTCCTACGCCCAGCAGATAACTGAGATAAAACGCGCTTCAGGTGACGACATCTACGAGGGCATGTTCCTGAAAGCGGTCATCGAGAACAGGGCCCCCAGGTGGGTGGTTAAGAACCTGGATAGGATAATGATCATAGAGAAGAAGGCGTACAACAAGCATGATTTCGCGGAGAACCTGAAGCTGGCCTTCACATTCCCGGGGGCGATAGTTGTAGAGGAGGCGTGATGATGGATGAGTACATGGAGGCAGCGCTCGATGAAGCGCGGAAGGGACTGGATGAGGGGGGCATACCCATAGGCAGCGTCTTGGTGGTTGACGGGAGGATCATTGGGAGGGGGCATAACAGGAGGGTGCAGGAGGGTAGTGTGATCAAGCATGCTGAGATGGATTGCCTGGAGAACGCCGGCAGGCAGAAGGCGAGCGTATACGGAAGGTCGGTACTGTATTCCACCCTCTCTCCCTGCGACATGTGCAGTGGAGCGGTATTGCTTTACGGGATACCGAGGATAGTCGTGGGCGAGAACGTGAATTTCAAGGGGCCTGAGGAATACGTTAGGGGCCGGGGTGTTGAGGTCGAAGTCCTGAACGAGGAGGAGTGCGTGGAGATGATGAGAAAGTTCATAGATGAGAACCCGGGACTCTGGAACGAGGACATAGGGGAATAAGCAGGGATTTATTATAGCATTCCACCATCAATACAACATGTCTTTCAACGGCACAATCGCGGCAGTGGTGGGTGGCGGAGGCCTCGCCCCCTCGCTCGGCAGGAAGGGTACTGTCAGCGACATCACGTTATACAACAACAAGGTGGGGGATACTGTACTGTCATTTGTGGAGCCCTCATCGTATCCGGAGAAGATACAGCCATTAACATCAAGTCTGAACATAGGCGAGCAGGTTATCTTCAACGTATCGCAGCTGGACAGGTATTTTGCCGAAACAGTAGTGGCATTGGATGCCTACGGCACGGCTGCTGGAGGGCTTGTTATTGGGGAGGGTGTGGACTCTGACGCGGTCAGCGAATTCATCAAGGACACCAGCATCTCATCATACCCCCTACTGGAGGGGCATGTTGTCGGCCTTCGGGAGTGGGTGGCGTCGAACAGGACTGATAGGCAGGGTGACGTCATAGTCCAGGTGGACCATTCATTCACAGTCAAGGGTGTTGGGACAGTAGCGTTGGGTGTCGTCAAACAGGGCACTGTAAGGAAGTATGATGAGCTCAGCATATACCCTTTGGGCGGGGTGGCGTACGTTAAGTCAATGCAAGTGCACGACACAGACGTTAGCGAGGCGGCTTCCGGCTTGAGGATAGGCCTGGCGCTGAAGGATGTGGGTCCGGAGGATGTGGAGAGGGGTAGCGTGCTCGCACTAGAGGATTCTGTCGAGTGCGTTGAGGAGATTCTAGTGGACTTCACATTGTCCAAGTACTATTCGCGAGATATTTGTGTGGGAGACGTTTTTATGGCTAATTCCTACCTCAATTACGTTCCAGCAAGGGTTACTGAGGGTTGCGTCAAGCCAGGGGGGTCTGGGAGGGTGAGGCTTGCCTTGGAGAAGAAGATGCCGTTAACACAAGAGAGGATTGTTTTTCTCGAACCAGGCCAGAAAACCCCGAGGGTCATAGGGCATGGTAGACCCAGCATATAAGCCTGGTGTTCCTAGAGTATCTATCATGATAAGCGAGTCTGGCGGCGGGGACGCTGTGAAGCCTCCTGAAGGCAGGATTCACGAGAAGGTGGGGATACATCATAACCCACCCGACCAGAAGCAAACCCAATCCAGGGTAAGAAAGGCTATCCTAGACTGCATTCACGGGAGGAGAAGCTGGGACAAGCCGATCACGCCCGAAGTTGACGCGGACGTATCGTCGATGATGGCTGGTGAAAAGGCGACGCCATTATCCCCGCATGAGGAGGATGTTGTGAGAGCCAACACGAGGATACAATTGCTTGGCAACGGTGAGAGCCTGCTTAAATTCGCGAGATGGGTTGATGGGAAGGAAGGTCCTGAAGAGGCTGAGAGGGCTGTCACAGACATTGAAGCCTTTGACAGGCATAGGAGCAAGTACGCGTGGGATACTGAGGATTATGTCAGCGTCGGTGAGAACGAGAGGTACTGGATGCATGACGAGGTCTGCCGTAGGGTTGGTGGATTATATGACGGTGTCCGCCCGGTCAGCCTCTGGGATATCGGAGGCGGGCATGGGAGGGTCATCAGGGGTATGAAGGATATTCTCGGCGACAGTGTCTCAGCTCATATGACTGACCTGGGGTACCGCGTATACCGTGAAGTCGATGGAGTCCACCTGATGGGGGCTGAAGTCGCTCCAGCACAATTAAGGCAGGGCGTTGACATCATCATTTCAGAGCATTCGCTGAGGCATTCGCCGCTGCCGAACGTTGCGGTCAGGAACATGCTGAACCTAACGAGGCATGCAGCATACATTGGGATAGAAGACTATGTGGGTTTGGGGAGCTTCTGCCTTCTGGCGGACAAGATGCCGGAGAGGGAGACATACCTGAGATACCTTTATGGCGGAGACCCGCCAAAACAATTAGAAACCGGGGACATGCAAGACCTGATGGACAAGAAACTAAGGGCTGAACTCAAGAAGGCTGAGGAATCTGGTTTTGATATAAGAGTGAGGTCTCAGCTCAGATACCGCAACGACAAGGGTAAGCCAGTTCAGATAAGCCAGGTGCCTGAAGGGGAATTCATGCCCCTAAAAGACCTGCCTGAAAAAGACTACGTCGGGCAGATAATAGCGGTGAGAAGAGCATAGCCCGCTTTGACGTTATACAAAGTGGACTCGTCGGGATTCGAACCCGAGGCCTCCCGCATTCTGTCGGACGCGGATGTTTTTCCCGCATCCGATGCCAAGCGGACGATCTACCAGTCTGATCTACGAGCCCTTTTTGTTCTTTCTTTTCCGTGAACGCTTTTCTTTCTTACAAGAAAGAAAAGGGTTCGCTGAGGTTGGGATTTGAACCCAAGATCCCTTTCGGGAACAGGATTAGCAGTCCTGCGCGTTACCAGGCTCCGCCACCTCAGCATCACATAATCTACTAGGGTAATATTCTAGTGTTTTTATGGTATATATTTCATATGTTCTTGCTGTGCCATTGGCGGGGGTATATGTCTGTCTTCATTACGACGGTGCCTGGCGCCGCCACCTCACCCTTGGGCGATTCCATAATGTCTAGGCTAGTCTTCTTGGCCTTGGCGAGCGCTATCAGCTCCTGCTTCAGGGTCATCAACGCAACCACTTCTCCAGGGGATATGTCCTCCTCCAGTTTGGAGACTCCCGGTGAATTAAGGGATGCTCCATGGCATACCGCGTCAACCGCAGAGTCCTTAACCCATATCCTCTTTAAGTGCCGTACGCCAGCCTCCATGGGCTGCACGACCTGACGGAGCTTATCCTCGCTGCCATCCTCAACATAGTATTGGTAAGCGTCACGCAGGTCGTGGAGGGTTACGATAGTGTCTTCAGTGAACGGCCCTGCCTTCGTCCTCCGGAGCTCCTGCATGTGGGCTCCCACGCCGAGCATGAGGCCTATGTCGTGGCAGAGTTTCCGTATGTATGTGCCTGCCTCGCATTCTACGCTGAACAAGACGTTAACTTCTTCCCTCTCCAGTAGTTTGATGGAGTATACCGTCCTCTTCCTTAGTTCGCGCTTCACAGAGGATTTTAGTGGCGGCTTCTGGTATAGCTCGCCCTGGAAGTAGCTGAGCATCTTCTTGAGTTCGCTGGAGTTAACGTCGGAGTGTAGCTTCATGAGGCAGACATACTCCTTGCTGGACAACAGTAGAGCCTGTAGGACTCTTGTGGAATCCTCTAGGGCTACGGGAAGCACTCCCGTAACCTTCGGGTCGAGTGTTCCAGAGTGGCCTGACCGCTTGAACCCGAATATGTCTTTAACCCATGCTGAAACCTGGTGCGACGTGGGGCCTGAAGGCTTGTCTATGTTTGCTATGCCCTTACGGATGTACTCTTCTATGGGCCTTTCCTCAGGGATGCGGCCGTATTCAGGATTGGATTCTTCCTCGCTTTTAACCAGTATCTTCTTGGAGTCTTTGCTTGACATATTCCAACTTCCAGACGGAGGATTCAGTTTAGGCCTGCCTTGTTCAGAGCCTTTAGGACGTCTTCCCTGCTGGATGATTTTTTGACGTCCACTATGGTGGGTGTCGGCTCGACGTGACTTACATTCACCTTGCCCCTTTTTGTCTCGAATCCCTCGACTACCACACTGCTTTTACCGGCTTTCTCAAGCACTACACAGTAGTCTAGGGTGTGTCTACCACGAGTTATCCTGCAGACCCTTCCAACATCGAGTATAGCCATCTTGTGGACAAAATATGGGTAACATAGCTTAAAAAGCTTTTCACTGGTATTATTCGGTTTAAACCGAAGAAAAACAATATTTCTTTTTATAAGAATCCTTTAATCACTAATAGATGGTTGATATGGCAGGTAGAAAGGTTTTGACGGGGATGGGTGTTATACTAGTGGTATTGTTGTTCATAGTGTTGGTTTTAGTGGAGATGGGTAGGATAGTACCCTTATCTGGACTGCGTGAGGAGATAAGCATTTTTAAGGGCAACGCAAGCCAGGACAATCCTATCGTGGGCGGCAGCTGCGGTACGGTGAACCCCAAGAATAGGGACGACTGCTGCGTGCGGGAGAATAAGGACACTCCACACGATAAATGTGTTGGAAGATGGAGGTACAATGTGGATACTGGAAAATGCCAGTATTACTGCAGGAACCCTCGCAAGACGGTGTCCAACTTCCAGGAATGCCTTGATGAAGGGTATCCGGTGATGGAAAGCTATCCTAGACAATGCCGGGATTCTGAAGGCAATACGTATGTCGAGGTTGTCGAAGAACCTGTGAAGGACGACACGATAGTGGGCGGGCAGAAAGACGAACACGGTTGTCTTGGTCCTGCAGGATACAGTTGGAGCGAGGATGTGGGCGCGTGCACCAGGACGTGGGAGCTGAACGATAACCAGCGGAAGGCTGCTGGGAAGGCGGTCGAGTACGTTGGCTTCGAGACAGGGCTGACTGTTATCGGCGTTGACGTCGGGAAATGCAGGGGCTGCTTCCTAGTGCATTTCAGTGTTGACGACAGTAGGGTTGACGTTAGCCTGGATGACTGGATAGTCACTGGAAAAACCCTAACGCCAGATGAGTGTAATGCATCAGGGGGTGTCGTGGTGAAACTCGCTGACGACGGAAAGTGCGGTGAAAACGAGGTTAACGCCGGTAGGGTAGCGGGTTTTGCGTTACCCGCATTATGCTGCACTCCAAAGGATATTAGGGCTGTTAAGAGGTATGTCAGCCAGGACCCTGAAAAGTGCAGTACAATGGATTTGGGGTGTGATAGTGGCGAAGAGCAGTTCCAGGATGAACTGGGCTGCGGGTGCTGGAGGAAAGGCGGGGAGACTGAGAAGAATTACTGCAAGAAAGAGGACAGGGAGATGGTGGGGTGCATAATGCTGTACAAGCCGGTGTGCGGGTGGTTGGACACCGAGAAAGTCGAGTGTAGTGGACACCCGTGCGCTGAAACCTACTCGAACGAGTGCGTCGCGTGCACTGACAAGAGAGTGGAATTCTGGACTGAAGGAAGATGCCCGGAAGGTGAGCTAACGTGAAGAATGACTTGTGGAAGAAGAGACTAGGCCCCGATGAATACCATGTGCTGAGGGAGAAGGGGACTGAACCCGCTTTCACGGGGGAATATGTTGAAAACAAGAGGAGGGGGGTCTACGCCTGTAAAGCCTGCGGGCATGCGCTCTTCACTTCTGAAGACAAATACGATTCTGGGACAGGATGGCCCAGCTTCACTGACACCGCCTCGACCGAATCCGTTAATACTGAGACGGATTACAGCCACGGCATGGAACGCGCTGAAGTATTGTGCAGCAAGTGCGGGGGACACCTAGGCCACGTGTTCGACGACGGCCCCAAGCCGACGGGCAAAAGGTACTGCATAAACTCTATCGCACTGGAATTCAAGGAGAAAGAGTAGAGTATGCGAATAGCTTGTGTTAAATAACATTCAGAGGGAATAATCTTTCCTATGAAGGCCTGCGCATTCATCTTGGCTTTAGTCCTGTTTTCTGGGGGGTGTGTGACTCCGAGAGAGGAGGCGGTTTTGGAACCCGTGAATGTGTACCCTAAGGCTAACGTCATCCTAATCACTTTTGACGCGTTGAGGCCAGACCACCTCGGGTGTTATGGTTATCAGAAGGGTACTTCGCCTAACATAGACTCTTTGTGCTTGAAATCACTCGTGTTCACGAATTCCTTCTCGCAGTCAGCGTCCACCATAACCTCAACACCATCCTTCCTGACCTCAAAATACCCGCAGGTCGACAACCTCGAGTCAACGTCTATTGCTGAGGTGCTGAAGGCCAGTGGATACTCCACCTACGCGCTAGTGGCTAATGAATACGCGGGGAGGAGCAGCACGAAAGTGAATGGATTCGACATCTATGATACGTGCAAGGACACTACTGCTGCGGAAATCAGTGACAAGGCCATTAGTATTCTTGAGGGACATGATGGTGGCCCGTTCTTCCTGTGGGTGCATTATATGGAACCCCACCCCCCATTCGTTAAAAACGAGTCCCTGTTCAGGGGATTCTATGACAAGCAGGGGGAGTATCCCATTAGTTTTTCTTTTAACGTCACAGACTATGGGATACGGGTAAGAGACTTGAATGACAGTCAGTCAGGCCAGAAAGCGTTAGATTATTATTCCGGAGTTATGGAGGAGAAAGTGGAGACGTACAACTACTTCAACTATGACAGGAGGAACCTGACTGAATCCATGGTAGAGCAGTTGATAGCGTTATACGACAGCAACGTGCACTATGGTGACGCGGAGTTCGGGAGGCTGGTCGGGCATCTTGAGGGTAAAGGACTGCTCGACAAAAGCATCCTGATAGTCTCGACAGACCACGGCCAGACGCTGGGGGAGAGAAACAAGTTCGGGCATAATGAGTTGGACTATCAGAGCCTGCACACCCCGCTGATACTGCGACTCCCTTCCGAAGAGCATAAGGTGCTCGACTATCCTGTCATGAACGTGGACATAATGCCGACGATAATGGAGTTAACCGGTGTGTATGTGGACTTGAATCTTAGGGGGGAGAGCCTGCTGAAAGAGAAGAAGCATGATAGGATCCAGTACGCGGGATACTATGAGGGCAAGACCATAAAAAAAGGCGACTACTTCGCGGTGATAGGGAAAAACAAGGCTAAAAGCTCCCTACACAACGTGGCTAAAGACCCTAGGATGGAGGAGGACTTGATTGATAAAGAGCCGGACGTATTCAACAAGCTTAAGGAGGAATACGAGAGGGGGATAGGCTACAACAAGGAATACGACGAGGACGTGCTGGAAAAACTCAGGAACATTGGCTACATAAACTTCATAGGGTAAGGGATTTACTAAGGTGACTACTTTACAATGATGGATTATGATAAAAAGTGGGCCTGATGCCAGTCACCCACCAAGTTCCACACCCTGGCTGGACGATAAATTATTGTTAATTTTCATTTATAAATGATGTAACATATTTGTTACATGTGGAACAGAATTTAACACTAGAGTTGGTTGACGCCCTCCTGAAGGAGGAGAACCACCCCCGGCTGTTAGCCAAAAAAATGAAAACCAACCACATGACCGTCAACCGCAGACTCAAAGAACTCTTAAGGGCTAACGTGGTCGACTTCCATGAGGCAGGCAAAAACAAGACCTATTTCCTCAAAAAAACCGTTGAGACAAGAGGCTACATCTTCATGGCCGAACACTACAAGCTCGTTAAGGTCCTTGACAGGTACCCCCACCTAAGAAGGATGGTGGAGAGGATACAGTGCGACCAGAGGATTAATATGGCACTCCTGTTCGGAAGCTACGCGAAAAACACGGCAACAAAGGACAGCGACATAGACATATACGCGGAAACTAAAAAAAGGAAGATAAAAACCGAACTCGAATATTTGGACAGCAGCTTAAGCGTTAAAATCGGGGACTACGACAAAGACAACCTGCTGGCCAGGGAGATTGAGAAAAACCACGTAATAATTAAAGGCGTCGAAAGATACTATGAAAAAACAGGATTTTTTGGCTAAAATCAGTGAGGAGGGCAAGCTCCAGATGGTGGAACCAAGCGACGAAATCAAAGAAGCCTACCTCAAGAAATCAGAGAGCTACCTCTCCTCGTCGAAAATACTCTTGGACAATAACAAGCTAGAGGAAGCAGTATCGATGACATACTACAGCATGTACTACTCCGCACTATCCCTCCTCTTCAAGGCAGGCATAAAATCTGAGAACCACTCAGCCACCATAATCATAGTCCATGATGTATTCGGATTGGATAACGCGGAAATCCAGAAAGCGAAAAGGGAGCGCGTGGACAAACAATACTACATAGACTTCCAGGTCACAAAAGAAGACGCCAGACGACTCATAAAAACAGCCGAAAACTTCAACGCCAAAACATACGACCACATACAAAAACTAACCACAGAAGACATAAACAAACACAGACAAAAACTAAAAGAAATACTCAAAGCCGACAAAAAATAGGAAAACGAAAACACAATAATTTGGGCCTGATGAGATTCGAACTCACGACCATCTCCATCATTTATTCTTAATCACGGAGTTTCATTGTTATTTTTCCAATATTTAGATTATAATTTATATCTTGTCCTATAGACGGTTGGCCTGCTATTGTAAACCAAAAATAATCGTCTCCTGTATCTTTGCTGATTATTCCGGGTTGATAGCCACGCCATCCTTTTTTCACCCATCTTCCCGCCAGGGTCCATGGCCCCCAGGGATTTAGGGCTTCATACAGGTTTTCTTCTGTAAGAATAATATACCTTTTTATGCCTGGATGGTATATCGATGAAAATTGGGCGGGTGTTGTTAGACCTGCAATCGGTTGTGCATTAGATTCCTGAAAAGACCACTGTGGTTGATTATTTTGCATCCCCATGAAATATGTATAAGAGGAATAATCCAATATTTTGTTTTTAGGCACTCTTGCTAAGTATACACCTTCATACCAGCCCCATTCCCTGCCAATTCCAAAAGCATATACATAATCATCAGTATTCAAATTATAGTTTTTGCCCATATTGATAAAAAACATACATCTAAAATTTGATCCTATTTTAGATTTACCATCATTTGCATACTTATCAGATGCTTTCCAAGGGGAACTATCTTTGAGTCTTGTCCAAGTCAAGCCATAATCATCTGAATAAGCTAAATAACCAACCATTGGATCACCAAGGGGTGAATGAATGTAAGCATAGAGCCTACCATCAATAAACAATAAGCTAGATGGCTTATCATTACAGGGTCCAGAACAGGATTTAAAACATTCTTTGTCTCGTTCTTCACAATGTGAGCAATCGCATTCTTCTAGGAGCCAAGGATCATTGTATATGTTCTCCCCCACTAAATTCGGTGGATTGCCAAATAATTTTGCTATACCAAAATCGGTCTCAATTTTTCCAAAACCAGTACCATCCCCCCAACTTGTGTAAATATTATCATCATCTGCCCAAGTGTTCAGCCATAAGTCCCCCTGTGATTTTATAGTTATGGGATCTCCTTCAACAGAAACACTTTTGATAACTGGATTTTGCTCGACTTCTAGTCCACAATCAGTGGGGCAGTTCTTCTTTGTCTCTAAACAAGGACAGGGATTTTTTTTACATATGACATAATCACATTCCCCGTCACCGCATTCATTTGTACAAGAAAGTTCTTTGCAATCTTGAGGGCAGCTGGCCAGTTTCTTCTCCTTTGCATCGCAAATACCATCCCCACAGAAAAATTCCACCGAGGGATTAGTGGTTGTTGGCTTCGTAGAAGTAACAATAGATGGCATAGTTGGCTTGACGACCAGAGTAGGCTGAGTTGTGGTTGTTGTTTCAGATAGTGAACTAATGCAACCACACAGTATAACAACAAGTATTAGGTAGAAAATACATTTCATAGATTATCAATATGAATTATCAGATAAAAAAAACTTGGGCCTGATGAGACTCGAACTCACGACCACTCGATTATGAGTCGAGCGCTCTAACCGAACTGAGCTACAGGCCCTTGTGTATGTTGTTTTTTGCTACTCGCCTGAATTTGGTTGTTCAGGGTCATCGAGCCGTTAGGTGAAGATGGCCCGTTCGTGAACCTTGGTAAGGTTCAGCTACAGGCCCGTTTTTGTGTGTTTTCGGGTAATATTATGGGGTTGGTTTATTTATAAGGTTTTGTTTTGTTTTATCTGTCGGGGGGTTTAATTTTTGATTGTTTATGAGGGATGGGGGTCAGATTACGTGGAGGCATCTCCTGTGGGATGTGGTTGTTTTCACTGCTGCCGTGGTTAGTGTTGTCTCGGTTTCATTGGAGTTCATGTATGAGTTGGATGAGGGTCGGCTGATTTTCCTGTATGTGATAGACATCACCGCGTTGTGCGTGTTTATAGCGGACTTGTGGTTCCTTTGGAGGGGTTTTAACGGGCCTTTGCGCGTGTTTTTGTATAGGAATTGGTTGGATGTGTTGTCTGCGGTTCCTGTGTTCAGGATTTTTCGTGTCGCGCGTTTCGCCAGGTTTTTGAAGCTTGCGCGTTTGAGGAGGTTGGGTAAGCTTAAGAGGGTTCCGGAGTTCCAAGAGAAGGTTAAGGAGAAGACTGTGGGTTGATTAGCGTGGATGATGATTGGGTTATGCTGCGGGAGGGTGTGTGGAGGAGGCCGTTGGCGGTCAACAGTGAGAAGGGCATCCAAGCTGATTTGATTAGGATTGATTCGGATTTCACTGACATGCCTCACGTGCATGATGGTTTTGAGTGGGTTTATGTTTTGGATGGTGGCTTCACTGACCAGGCGGGGGAGCATGGGGCCGGTGATTTCATAGTGAATTCGACTGAGGGCGTGCATCAGGTGTCGACTGGGCCTGGGGGCTGCTTGCTGTTTATCGTGTGGACTGGCAGTGTTAGCCAGGTGTGAGCCTGGATTTTTAGTTTGGGTGTTTAATATCATACATGAGTGGTGGGGGGACTAGTCTTAAGCTTCTCGTGTTTTTGTCGTCTTTCTCTGTGTTGAGTCTCGAGTTGATTATCAACAGGGTGGCTAACTTTCACCTGGGTTATGAGAACAGTTTTCTGGCGATACCGATAACGCTTTTCGGTCTTGCTGTGGGGAGTCTTTACGTCCACTTGAGGGGTGTGCCGGCTGGTGGTTTTGACTTGAGGAGGGGTTTGACGCATTTTATAGCATCTGCTTTCTTCTCTGTGTTGTTTGTGATGGTGTTTTTCGGGATTTCTTTCTGGCTGGGTAGGGGTCATTTCCTGTTCAGCCTGGTGAGTGTCTTCAAGATTGTCGTGTTCATACTCGTGTTTTCAGTGCCTTTCTTTTTTATCGGCAGGGTTTTTGCAGTAGTCTACATGATGGGTGGGAGCCAGGTGGGGGTGCTTTACGGGGCCGACTTGACTGGGGCGGCGCTGGCTTGCTTCACGACACCGGTTTTGTTCCACTTCCTGGACTTG
Organism: Candidatus Altarchaeota archaeon; assembly: GCA_043813075.1. Taxonomy (GTDB): domain Archaea; phylum Altiarchaeota; class Altiarchaeia; order IMC4; family SCGC-AAA252-I15; genus CAYREE01. The sequence goes on along the minus strand of JBDRLL010000024.1, from coordinate 3,615 downwards.
CCGGCCTTAGTCTCCTCGTATTTCCTGGTCATATCTGTTTTTGGGGTTTATTTTTCGGGCAGGCAGGTTAGGGGTAAGGCTCTTCTTTTGTTGGCGTCAGTCTTGTTGTGCACGGCTAGTTTTTGGATTGTCTCTTTCATGGAGGATAACTATGATTTTGAGAACCTGTTCCTCAGGAGGAGGCGTGTTGTTGATGTTGCGCACGGGTGGAACGAGTTTTCAAGGGTTGCCTTGCTGTCTTTCCCTGATGAGGGGGAGTATTTGATAGTCCATGATGCGGCGTATAGTGGGGTGGGGGTCAGGCAGTATAGTGGGGATTCTCCGCGTGGGGGTGGCGTGGATTTCAGCAAGTCCGCGTTTCTATTGAACCGCAGTGTGAACAAGGTCCTGGTGATGTTTGCGGGATGCGGGTATGACATGATCTACTTCAACGAGTATTCCGGTGGCCGGGCGAATGTCACGGGGGTTGAGTTGAATCCTTTAGTCAGGGAGATTGCGTTGACTGCGCCTGAATTAAGCGGTTTTGGACTCGCAGAGTTCTATGGGCTGCCGAACGTTAACCTTGAGTTGCGGGAGGGCAGGAGCTTCCTGCAGGAGGATGAGGGGATTTATGATGTGGTGTGCATTTCAAGTCATGCGGCTACCGCCCAGTATCTTACCGCGCACAGCAGGAAGTACTTGGATACTATTGAGGCTTTCAGGCTCTATCTCGACCACATGGATCCTAACGGAGTGCTGTTGTATTATGGGGACATGATGTGGCACGACGTCTTTCTCGCTAACATGAAGACTGTGCTGGATGAGAGGGGTTTTAAACGGTTCAACGAGTCCATAGTCATGTTCAACTATGGTAGGGAGAGGAGGATGCTGATTTCGCCGACAGGATTCTCGAGAAGCGAGCTTGAGGGCCTGCTGGAGCTTGAGGAGAACCCTAAGCTTGAGATGGCGTATGCCCCAGGATTAAGGGGGGATTACTCGCTGATAGAGGGGCTTATTGAGGGGGGTGATAGACTAGTCACTGACGACAGGCCGTTCCTCGCTGGCCTGGGTTTGGGGGAGTATTCCATCATATCCCCTGAGATATATGAGAAACGCTATTCAGGTTGGGCTAAGATAACGACCCTGATGATTGTGTCCGTCATGTCCTCTATTGTCTTAAGCCTGGCTTATTCAAGGAAGTCGGGGAGACTGCCGAAACAGGTCCTAGCATACCTTTTTATCACCGGATTCTGCTATCTTGTGTGCGAGATAGTGTTCATAGCCAAACTGGAGTTATTCCTGCAGAACCCGTTCATCAGCATGGCCACTGTACTAAGCATATTCCTGATGACGAGCGGTTTCGGGAGCATTGCGTTGGGTAGGATAAGGAGTATGGTTGACATGAGGTTGTTCCCGTTCATAGTATGCATGATAATTTTCGCGTGCTTCACTGCCGTAGAGTATGTGAACCGGAATATGCTGGGCGATGGCCTGGCGTTCAGGCTTCTAATGTCGGCTTGCATCATAGCGCCTGTCGGCCTGTGTCTGGGCGTGTTCTATCCGTACGCGGTCTTAAGGCTTTCTGAGATGGGGAGGGAGGATGTGATACCAATCACTTATGGGATAAGCACTGTCTCGTCCGTCATCGGAGCCGTGTACGCTATGACGGTGATGGTGGAGTTGGGCTTCAGGGACACTATGATTCAGGCGATAATAGGGTACTTCACGCTCGGATTTTTAGTGACACTGACGTCAAGGTTCTCAAGAAGGAATTATCTCTAGCACAGAGATGCTCAATTAAAAAAAAAATAGGGTAGGGGGTGTTTGACCCCCATCATTATCTTTTACGCCCACTTTAAGGACGCTAAGTCTGCCTTGGGTATCGTGGTCTCGCACCTGTTTTCAATATCCCAGAGACTCCTTATCTCCCGCTGGCTTACGAAGGATATCGCCTTACCCGCCTTTCCAGCACGACCGGTCCTACCAACACGGTGGACGTAGTTTTCAGGGTCTATGGGTATGTCGTAGTTGAACACGTGACTCACGTCGTCGATGTCCAGCCCCCTCGCGGCAACGTCGGTGGCCACGAGGAACTTGAAACGGTTCTTCCTGAATCCTTCCATGACCGCCTCCCTCTGGCCCTGCGTCATGTCTCCGTGGAGAGCCCTTCCGTCAATACCCCTCCGCTTCATCAGCTTTATGAGCGTGTCAGCCCAACGTTTGGTGTTGCAGAATACTATCGCGCTTGACGGCTTCTCCTTCTTGACAACGTCTATGAACACGTCCAGCTTATCCTCCTGGGGAACCTCATAGTAGGACTGCTCTATGTCATCCACAAGCAGCTCGTCCTGTCCGGTCGAGATGTCGAGCGGGTCGTTCATGATGGACTGGGCCATACCCTTCACGCTCTCGTTCAATGTGGCTGAGAACAGCATCGTCTGCCGTTCACGCGGGGTGTTAGAGATTATACGCCTTATGTCGTCGATGAATCCCATGTCAAGCATCCTATCTGCCTCGTCAAGGACGAGCATCCTAACGCCACCAAGGTTTAAAGCCCTCCTGTTTATGAGGTCGAGTATTCTCCCTGGAGTGCCGACGACTATCTGAGATCCGTTCCTAAGCATCTGAACGTGCGTGCTAACGCTCTTACCGCCGTAAACGCACGCCACATTAATCCTCTTCTTGTAGCCGATCTTCTTTATCTCGCCTGAAACCTGCATCGCAAGCTCCCTTGTGGGTGTTATGACGAGCGCCTGAACACTCCGGTCTTCCTGATTAACCTTCTCCACGATAGGTATTGCGAAGGCCAGCGTCTTTCCTGTGCCTGTCTTGGCCTGCGCCATCAAGTCCCTACCGCTCATTAAGACGGGTATGGACTCCGTTTGTATGGGCATTGTTGTCTTAAGCCCATGGTATTCCAAATCCTGTAAGACTTGACTGCTCAAGTCTAGTTCTCCAAATTCTATGGTTTCCATTCTAAATCAACTTCTGTTTTACGTTTGTAGAATCAGGTTCTTTTATTTCTTTACTCGTCTGATAGAATTTTTCAGTTTAATGTGAAAAACAATCATCTCGTAAAAACGAATCCAAATTCTACTCTCTTTCAGATATGTACGAAGTATGAGTATATAAATCAAATAGTATGGCGGATTTGAGTGTTTTTAAGCTTTTTCTCCCTGGAATTAGTATGCCTAGGTCTGTTGAAGAGGATGCGAATCTCAGGGGGTAATCAAGACATGCCAGTTAGGTTTTAATTAAAGAGAGTATAATTAATGAGGGTATGAATTGGAGACTGCTTAAAGAGTTTTTTGCAGGCATATCGTTATTAATCACCTCCCTGTTTACCGTAATCATCCTCATTGAAGTAGTATTGAACGTTGTTGGATTCTCGTATGTGCTGAAGCCTGAGATGATAGAGTTCGGGGGTCCTAACCCCGTTCAAATGAAGGCAGTTCACGTTGAAGACGACGACCTCTTGTGGGTTAGGCCAAGTTATGGGAAGAAGCTGGAGTATTACGAGGAGAATAATCCGGACATAGTTTACATGGGCTGTTCTTGCACGGAATTGGGGTGGTATGAAAGGTATACAAAGGACTTGATTGACGGGAAGTACCCGCAGAACAACCTGTCTTACGC
>JBDRLL010000023.1:0-11690 GCA_043813075.1 Candidatus Altarchaeota archaeon | reverse complement strand
GTCCTAACCTCCCCCTCAAGGTCAAGTATGAGTGCCTGCCTGTCGGATACAACGACCGTGCTGTCCTCCAGTATCCTTACCGCCATGACATATCCTCCGACGTAATATTCCCAAAGCAGGTTTCCACTGTCATCGTACATGTAGGCGTTCCCGTTGACAGAACCTGCGAGTATCCTACCGTCCCTAGCGTCTAAGGCATTGTCGTATCCGACGTATCCCGGGGTCTCCGCCTTCCATAATAATCTACCTTCTCTCGAGAACATGTATGTGGTGTGGTCTGTGGACGAGGCGATTATCCTATCCCCGTAGAACATTATAGAGTTCACGATGTTTCCCGTAGCGTGCTCCCACTTGAGCCTTCCGTTCTGGTTCAAGCAGGCTATCCTGTCGCCGGACGCCACTATGATAGTGTCATTCTGTTTTTTTATCGACCCTATCCTACCTCCAAGGTTGCCGGTCCATACCGGCACGTGCTCGTAGTTCTGGGCAACTCCCATAATGGCTGCCATAATCATTATTGTTGCCGTCAGGAGTGTTATCCCATGATTCATCTTAAGGATTTGTTTTTAGGGATTTATATTGGCTCGCTGATAATATAGTGTGTTGGCTGCGGGGCTAGAACGCTAGAATGAAGCTGATAGACATAGCATCTCCGGTCGGGATTTTCCTCCTAGGCGTTTTTATAATATTCATAAGCATTGTTTTCTCGAATGTTACCATAACCATATTCGAGACCAACATTGCGGAGAAAAGCCCTGAAATAGGGCAGGTCGGAGTGATACTCCTGGTGATGTCCATAGTCATGTGGGTTTCCGTCTACTTCCTCAGGGAGGTAAATCTATTGAAATGATCATTTATCCTCACGATTACACTATTCTTCGCAGCTTCCCTCAAGTTTCTTAAGCCCCTTGAATGTCAGATCATCTATGCTATGGTCTTTGTCGTCAAACTGGAAGACAATCCCCACAGAATATGTATCCCCTGCCTTAACGCATAATGCGGTCATGTCTCCGTTAACGTTAATGGTTGCGCCCGGCTCTATGATCTTGTCTACTGCCCCCGAAACCTGGTTGCCTTCCACAGTCATAGAATCCATTTTTATAGAGTAGTCCATGTTGTTCCTTAGCGTGAATCTTGAATCCCCTGTCGAAGACATCCTCCAGTTAAGTATCCCAATGTCCGCCCCCCTCCAGTATGCCTTCGAGGCCTTGCTGCCTGCGCCGCTGCCGATGTCTATGAATCCGCCCAGCACTGTGACGACTATAAGCGCTATCACGACCACGACTGCCAGTATGACCAGGTATTCTGTGGATAACTGTCCCCTATGCTTCATGGATGATTATTACTATCCTGGATTAAAAAAATGATTAGAAATAAATGAGTCCGGCTCTGCAATCGCAGAGCCGTAAGGATATAATCCTACTCGCAGTTGCCTTCAATGTTCTTCGTACCAGTGAACGTCAGTCCTGATATGTCGTTGTCAACGTCCTTGTACGTGAACTTGACCGGCATAGCGTACTGGTCTCCAGCAGCACTGCACAGCGTTCCTGTCAGAGTGAACTTCTTGCTCTGTCCTGCGGTTAGCACTGTCGCAGTGGAGTGCACTGACGCACCGTCCACACTGACGTCCGATATCTCTATCCTGTAGTCCAGGTTGTTCCTGACCATGAACTCAGATCCGCCTGCCGTCGAGGACACCTTCCAGTTCAGTATCCCTATGTCTGCCGACCTCCAGTATCCTTTTGCTGCCTGGGCTCCCGCACCAGTACCTATGTCTATGAACCCGCCAAGCACTGTCACAACTATAAGCGCGACTATCACGACGACGGCCAATATGACCAGGTACTCCGTTGATAATTGTCCCTTATTATTCATTTTTCACCTCCTTGATTTGGAAAATTATTTGTTTTTCGCCTTATAAACTATGTGAAAAACAGCTTCACCATCTGCCTTATGCCGTAAAAAACCATCAGGGTCGCGGGCACTATAAAGAAAGCGTATTTCAGCCCGTATTTCTCCTCACCCTTGATTATGACTCCTATGAGCAGGCTCGCGATTATGGACGTGAAGACTATGATAACCGTCGAGATGTTCATGAGGAAGTCTATGCTGAACGCCTCCGACATGAGAACCCCGAGGCCTACCTCATCTAGGTTTGATGGGTTAAAGTTGGATTTCATCTGCTCCATCCTCTCCGTGAAGTGTATGGAAACGTTCATCAGGACCGGCATGCCCACTATTATAGTCAATAGTATGAGTATGGTGTACGTCTTTGTGCTGGATACGAGCTGTCTCCTGAGCATTATGTTCTCATTCATGTCCCTAGCAGTCTCCTCCAGCATCTTTGCCAGGTGCCCTCCCGACTCTATGCTCCTGATGAACAGTTTTATCGAGCGTTCAAGTACCGGTAGGGAGATGTTCTCCTTTATCTCCATCAGGGCGTCTGAGAACGAGTAAGTTCCCAGAGCCTTTGTGGTCGCCTTCTCCAGTTCCTCGCTCAGAACACCGAACTCGTCTCTCGCAGACACCTTCATGGCCTGGTATGGGGTCATCCCAGCCCGCACGTTGGATGACATCAGCTGTAGCGCGCTCGGCAGCGCTTCCTCAACAGCCTCAGCCCTCTTCTCGGCTATGAAGAATGGTATGTTGTATGCCGCCACCATATACACTATGAACATGCACACTCCGAGTATGTTGAACATCATCTGGTCCCCGTATCTCCCTATGTACACTGTTGCAGCCAGCACTAGCGTCCCCATGAGCAGTGAGTTGCCGAGCCACACCCTCGCCTCGACATCCAGTCCAGCACACCTTATCATGTCCTGCATGCCCTCCACAGTCTTCTTCGGGAACACTTTGGACAATAGTATGTAGAATCTCCGAATCATCACACGTACACCACCGGCCTTCTGCTTTTTATGAACTCCATGAGCGATATCTGTATGAAAAAGCATACGGGAAGGATTATGTAGAAGACCTTCGGGCCCATGTCTATCCCAAGGAACGGCCCTAAGACTATTATGAGGGTGGTCGCTATGGTGGGTATGACCACGGCGAAGAGCATGTATATCAACACCATGACGTTTAGTTCCTGCGCGTAGTTCCTTATCTTCATCTTCTGCTCTACTGTGAGGTCTCTCACCAGCTCCCGCAGTATGCCCTCCAGGCTGGACCCGGACTTTAGGGCGTTGACTATCTGCCATATGCTGTTCTTCAGCATCTCAGACCTGGTTCTAACAGCCAGGTCTTCCAGCGCCTCCTCGACCGGAATGCCGACATTAGCCTTGTTCACAACCTTCCCTATCTCCCTGGAGATGCTCCCGTAGTCCGAGTTCGCTACTTCAGTCAGTGCGGCGTAGGGTGAGGCCCCTGAGCTGACTTCCAGTAGCATGTCTTTCAGCGCGAACACCAGGTCTCTCTCTATCTGCTCGGCCTTCTTCCCTGCGAGTATGTTTGGGTATGTTATCAGGACGAAGAGGAAGAGCAGGAATATTACCAGACCCACACTCCCCGTGAGGAACAGGACCTTATCCTGCTCCGCTCCAAGCACAGTCAGAAGCAGGTATACGAGGCTTGCGAACAGAAGCCCTGTCGCTAGGGCTGATATGAATGACGCGCCGATGTACTCCTCAGCCTCCACCTCCAAGTCCGTTTCCATCAGATACAGCTTGAGTTTCGGGTAGAATTTGAAGGCCCTGCTCCATATGGCCTTCTCTTTGCCTGCAAGCCTCACCCCTATCTTAAGGGGTATTATCATCAACGGTACTTCCATCTTAGCTATCCTAGCTGGCTCATGTCAGGAGGCTTGAAGTCGTCGGATTCATCCTTCTTGGGCGGCCGCTTCCTATCAACGCCCTCCTTTTTCACCGCAGCCTTCTCCTCACCACCCTGTTTCTTCACCGCAGCATCGTCACCAACATCACCCTCACCCCCCTTCCCTTTAGGGACTTCCACCCCACTGTCCCTCACCATCTTCAGGAGGCCTTCCTTGTCCTTGTAGTAAAGGTCCATCACCTCCCCGACATCATCGAGGCTCTTCTTGTTCTCCTTCACCATCCACTGGAGCACAGCCTCCTTCTCGCCCAGGTCCCTCTCTATGTCAGGCCTCGTCATCCCCGTGTGCAGGCTAAGCTCGTCGAATATCCTGACGCTATCGTGCATGGTGAGGAATTCCCCGGACCTGGTGTCATACCTGTACAGGTAATTGAGTTCGAATTCGCTGCTCCCGGTTCCAGGCCGTATCTCCGCTATCTCAAACACCTTCCTACTGCCCTTCCGACGGTCCCTGTAGACGACTATCATCAGGTGCAGTGCCTCGACTTCCGCGGCAGGCAGCTCTATGGGCGGCTCAAGAAGCCTCCTCTTCAGGTTGTGGACGGTGTCCGCGTGTATGGTGCCGTAGACCGAGTGGCCGGTGTGCATGGCTTCAAAGAGGACTTCAGCCTCCCGCCTGCGCCTTATCTCGCCCAAGACTATCCTGTCCGGCCTCATACGCAGGGATGTGACTATGAGGTCTAGCATGCTCACCTCACCCTTACCCTCAGGGTTGGCTTCCCTCGTGTTCAGCGGAACCCAGTTCCACTTCAAGTACTTTGGCAGGTTCAGCTCCCTGGTGTCCTCTATGGTTATGACCCTGTGTGTGGGCTGTATCAGCGAGCACAGGCAGTTCAGCATGCTCGTCTTCCCTGATGCAGTCCCCCCTCCCACAAGCACGTTGAGTTCGTACTGGAAGGCGAGCCAGAGGAATGCAGCCATCTCGTATGAAAGCGACTGTGTTTCAGGGCTCACGAAGTGGGCTATAGTCCACGGCTGCCTCGCGAACTTCCTTATGGTTATCGTGTTACCGAAGTTGGATATCGGGAATAGTGTTGCGTTCACCCTGTCGCCTGACAGCAGGTGGGCGTCCATTATGGGCTCCATGTTCGTTATGTCCCTCTCCACCTTCCTCCCGATCTGCGCTGCGTAGTTGTAGACGCTCCGCTCGTCCTTTATGGTCAGGCTTGTCTCAACCCATCCGAACCTCTTGTGGTAAGCGGTCAATGGTATGTGGCTGGTGTTCACGCAAACCTCCTCAAGCCAGTCGTCGTGCATCAGTAGCTCTATGTCTCCCAGCCCGTACATGTAGTGCGTCATGGTCCCCGCGAGAACGTTAGCGTCGTCAGTGTCCAAATCCAGTTCGCTCATCAGTATCCTCCTGGCTTCATCGAAGAACTTCTCCTTGAGTTCCATCATCTTCCTGGAGTCTGAGATGTCCCCCACCTCTATCTTCACCCTGCTGCTCAATATATCCCTCATGAAGTCCATCATGCTATGTGTTGCAGCGCATATCTTCGGAACCTTCACCATGTATATGGGCTTGGACTTCTTCTTGCTCGATATTATCCTCACTTCAGCAACCACCTTGTCGGCAGTCAGCTTGTAGCTGTCTAAAACCTGGCCTTCAAGTTCCTCCTCCCCCTCCTGATTCACCTGCTTTTTTGAGAGCTTCACTTGAGCCTCCTTCATTAAGTTTGACGGGTATTCTATCGTGAACACGTCCAGGTGTTTAGCCCATTTCTCTATCCTTTCCGGCGTCGTCTCGCAAAGCAATGCCGCGTCAGGCACACTCATCCTACCAGCCCTTTTCAGCGAGTCATACAGGTAGTCCACCTGAGTGTATATCGTCCTACTGCCCCTACTGCTCTCCGCGAGTTCTCCATCCAGTCTATGCCTGAATATCCTGGGCATAACAGCCTTTATCACCCCCTTGTCCAGCACCACCAGATTGTCCCTCTGGAGTATGGAAGCCCACTCTCTAACTACCTCATAGCTTAAACCCAGCCTTTCAGCAGCATCACGTGTCGTCAGTCTCCCCTCAGACTCCATCAAGTCAAGCAGGTTGTTCTTACCCACGCCGGGAGGCATTTCCAGAAGCAGCTTGTCAGTCGCCTTGATTGCTGGAGGCCTAAGAAATCTTTTTACTATCTTTATCCTACCGTCCCCCTCGAGCTTCTCCAAAGACCTCTTGAAGTCCCTCCGGCCGGCCTTCAGCTTTTTGGATGCTTTTACCGCCACGACGGCGCCATATGCTCTTACGTGTCTGCCAAGGGCTTCAGTGAGAACGCCTCGCTCTCTTATCAACTCTGCCTTCTCCCTTAAGCCCATTTTACCTTACGTTATATGATTCAAGGAGCTTCACGTATAGCTCGTATTCCTTGGACTTCGCGAATTCTTCAACCTCTTCGTCAGGAAGCCTGCCCAGCAGCTCGTCCAGGATGGAAAGCACCTTCTGTATTTCGCCCCTACCCAGCTTCTCGCCCTTGCTCTCCCTTGGTATCAGGGAGTCAAGCCCCCTAGACTCGTTATCCTTCTCTTTCATCTGAAATCAGTTTCCTGCTCAATTCCATGTATGCTTTCGCAGCCTTTGATTCCTGGTCGTATTTGATTAAAGGCATGTTGCTGCCAGCAGCCTCGCTCACCTTAGGATCCCTCTCGATAACCACATCCAGGACAGTCTCCTTCATCCTCCTCCTCACCTCTTCCGCTATCCTCCTTGAGAACTCGGATTCCGGCTCGTGCATTGTTATCAGCGCGCCCTCTATCTCGAGGGATTCGTTGAGCCTGTCTTTAACAAGCTCTATTATCCTGGTGAGGGTGCTAATGCTTTCTATGGCGTACTGGTCTGACTGCACTGGTATCAAGACAGAGTCCGATGCTGTGAGCGCGTTCACAGCGAGTATGCTGAGTGACGGCGGGCAGTCTATTATGATGTAGTCGTACGCGCTCCTGAGGTCTGTTATCACGTCATCAAGACGATGCTCCCTGTTCCTGATTCCGCTCAACTCGACTTCAAGCCCCACTAGTCCGACTTCCGATGGCAGCAGGCTGAAGCCGTAGTCAGTCTCCACCACACCCTCCGCAGCGGGCACAGTCAGGGATAGGACGTCGTATATGTTGTATCTGATGTTCTTACCCCTCCCAATTGTTGTCGTCGCATTCGCCTGCGGGTCCAAGTCCACCAAAAGGACCTTCTTCCCAAGCTCTGCGAGCGATGCTGAGACGTTTATGGCGGTAGTGGTCTTCCCGACCCCGCCCTTATGGTTTGAAACGCTTATAACCCTGCATTTACCTGGCCGTCCCATCCTCTTTTCTGTCCGAGATATACGGTATTTCCTGAATAATGGTTTCCTCACCTCAACATACCCGTCCTTGCTAAGGGCCATACAGGATTCCAGCACACTCTTCCTATCAAAACCGAGGACTTCAGCTAATGTGTCTATCCTAACCTCTCCCTTGTCGGGCAGCTCCCTCAGGATTATGCGGCCATTCAACTCCATAGACTGTTATTACTTACTAATAACTCCTTTTATACGGTACGAAAACACCTACCTGACATGTCCTGCTCATACAGGGGGGGTGAGCCATACATTGTCCCTTCTGGTTATTGGCCCGCTGACCTCCAGGCTCATATTCGTCTTGACGCCGACGTCCGCCATGTCATCGAACACGATGTTCGCGCCTATTTCGCCGCCTATGTCGCCAAGCATGGTTATCCTAATTGAATTATCCCTCTCAACGCCTTTTATGGTGTTTCTACCCAAGTGTATCCTGACCTTACCTGTCGTGAAGTTCAGGGTTACGGTCGAGCTTTCTGTGGGCGAGACTGTGAACATCTCCTCATACCCTGTGTTCGCGAATGTCCCGTTTATCTTCACCCTCCTGCTTCCGGATAGTGTCTCATCCTGCGCGTTCACGAAGTTGCCGTCTACCCTGAAGTAGAGTTCATAAGCGTATACCCTCGCCTCGCCTGTCTCATTGTATACCCTCAACTCCTGCTTGTTGTATGTGTTGTACCCGTACACCATCCCGACGGGCTCTATGCTCATCTCCGGCTCGCTCCCCCTAAAGAACCTTATGTCAGAGTTTATCTTCCCCGCATAGTAGCCTTCAAGATGGTCCTCATAGGCGTTTAGTGTGCTTACGCCATCCTCCAGCGGCATCCTATCATTCATCCTCACCATAGTCCTCCCCCCATCATGAACCACCTCCGCGTTCATGGCAAGGACCTGCTCGATGTCCGTCTGCACGTCACTGAATATGTTGTTCATCTTCTCGGACTGTATTTCCTCCCCCACGTGTATGGTGGAATAGTAGGCTGCCAGCGTGAACACGCTCAGCACCAGCATCAAGCTCATTATCGAGAATAAAAGTCCCCTGTCCCTCACTTGTACCACATCCTTATTTCAGCCGTATACGGCTCTCGCTCCATCATGAAATTCCTCCTTGAGATCACGTACTCGCTTCCAATGCAGTCCTCATCCTCCTGGAATACGATATTGTCGTTGGTGTCCCTGATTCTTAATTCAATGCAGTACTTCTGCGGCAAAGCGGATTTTATCTCACCTAGCATGCTCCCATCATGGTTTGCCAGACGTTGAAGCCCGCCGTTCTCGTCGAGTATCGTGAGCACGTCCGTGGAAATCTGGTAGACGTTCTCCCTGTTGCTGGATTTAGGCTCTGAGAGCATCAGTATGCTGGCGCTTAGCACCATCATCGATATGGACAGTCCCACCACCGCGTCCAGAGTGAATATGCCCGTCATATCATACCACCTACACCGACAGCTGGGACCCCTCCGGATAGTATAGCCTCACACTCACTTCGACCATGTCGCCCCCCAGCATGCCATACCTGTTAACGACGACTGCCGTGCCGTCCGTACCCTGACCGTACTCGTAGACAACTCGTCTACCCGGGTCACTCAGGTTCCTGACTACCACGTGAATCTCCTCCTTGCTCAAGCCCATGATCCTCCTCAACTCCCCATAGTCCATGGAAGATGCCTTATCCAGCCTCGGACCGTCCAAGACATTCCTCTTCCTAGCGAACCCTACCGAACCCACAGTGCTGGAGTCAACGACATCCAGGGTATGCCATCCTGAAGGCACGCCTGGAGTCTCCACCAGCGACTCCGCGACGTCCAGTACCTTACGGTCTATGCCCCGCTTGTTGTATACAGTGTCCATCTTCCTCACGCCAGTAGTCCACACCTCAAGGGACGCGAATATTATGAACAGCATTATCACGAAGGCAACAGTCAAGTCTATCGTGGACATCTGCCCTTTATCATTCATTCTCAACCTTCAATACACCTCCAGAATACGATATCATAATCCTCCCAGGGTCCACCAGCACATATTCGCCGGGCCCGATGTCTGCAGTAAGCGTTCCCGTGGACTGCATCCTCACATTGTCGTCGTACCTCACAAGCACCGACTTCGGGTAGACCCTTACTTCATAGCCCACACCCCCCTGCATTGTGTGGGGGAGGACAATTGTCCTGTTGGAACCCTCCCCAGAAAGATACACCGAGTTTATCGCAGACGCCAGTTCTTCAGCCAGATTCTTCGCCTCCACCCGGTGGACGATATCCCGCCGCTGGGAGTCCTGGCTGTTTATTGTTTGAAGGATCAGTATGAAAAGCGTCAAGGCCACTCCTATCGCTATCATGAAGTCTACCGTAATCTGCGCTTTCATGTGTTAAGTTATCGTCTTAAAGGAAAAAATGCTTTAACCCACGTCCAGCATCCCGCCTACGGCAGTTCTCCTCACGTATTCCGTAGTGTTCATGGCATCAATCATCTCAGCGTCTAGCGTGCTATAGGCGTCGATTCTTGAACTCCTTCTGGCGTATCCCTGTGGGAATAAACCGAGAATCTCCAGCTCAACATCGTCCTCGTCCTTCACGCACAAATCCCCCCCTCCAGCGTCTTCACTGCAATACGACATGTCTGAAGCTGTGAACTCAAGCTCCTGGCCTGCCCTCGCAGCCCTGTTCAACAGTATCGCAGTCTCTTTCCCGTCCTTCGAGAACTCCACGGCATCGCGCGATGGCAGTATGAGCACGTAGCTGTCTCCCATATCTATCACCCTCTCTGGATTCTCCCTGAGGATATTACCCATCACCTTCAGGAGTTCTGAAGCATCCTCCACCCTGTTTTCCGGGATGGTCGTTTGCGTCGTAGTGGTTATCGTGGTCGATGTCGTCTCCACAGGATTTAAGTAGCCAGTGCTCCAAGCGATGACCGCCACCAGCACTAGGCCCGCCAGAGCTATCAGCACCTTGTTTTCAATCAAGTCGTCCAAGTCCATTCTAAACGTACAAAACCTGTATCTCAACTTCTGTCGCATGCCATTCCTTACTTGGATACGACGTTCCGTCGCATTCCATATCCTCCAGCGACATCTTAAGCTCATGGCTGCCTGGGGCAAGTGTGCCCGCATCTGTTATGCTGATTTCAAACGGGTTTGTTGGCGCAGCCTGCTGGCTTTTCAGGAACTGGTCGTCCCACCAGAAGCAGTGCCAGTAGCTGCTGTCCCAGTCGTTCGGGTTCAGGCTTATCTTCCCGGAGACCGGCGTCCCAGTATACTCCAGGTTGACGCTGACTATCTTGGGGTTCTGGTTGCACTGGTCTGCGCTGTTTGTCTCGCACGTCCATATGGGACAGTTTCTCGGAGAGATTACATACGTGTTCACAGACACCTCCACTTCAGAACCGTATATGCACTTGCACGCATCCAATGCGCTGGCCGTGCTGTACCCGCACGTGAACTCCTGGTGCTGGCTTCCGACAGGATTGCAGTCGGAGTTAGCCGGGTCCATGTTGCAGTCGTACCAGTCGTCGTCCATGTCAGGGTCAGCGTCATTGCATGACGCGTAATTCTCTATCGTCACATACCCTATGATATCCGCGGAAACGGAGTTCACCATGGCAAGCAGCATCAGGCATGCTATAATCCAATTACCGTTGATGAAGCCGCCGTCCATGTTAATACCATTCATCCTCACTCTTATTTACCTTATACCGCCCGCCCATTCGACTGACTGTATGAACAGGTCCCTCGCGTCCGAAAGGCTTCCGTCAAGCAGGGGCTCGTTATTGTATGCGCCATGGCTTGCGTAATAGTTGGGCGAGAGATAAGCTGCCCTGCCTTTGACCGGAGTCCACACGACCACCGCGGGATTGCCTAAACCATCTATTCCAAGAATGGTGGCTCCACCCTCCTTGCCTCCCCCATAGTTGTTGAAGCTCGGAGAATTGAAGCCTGACAATCCTTCGGTAACCGGGTGGCTGGAGTCGGTTATCGATATGCTTGCCATATTACTGTATTGTGTCCCCGGCTTTACCGGGATGATGTCATCCAGGTCCTGGCCAGACAGGCCCTGGCCCTGTATGAAGTACGGCACCCACGCTGTAGCTACAAGGCCTCCACCGTCCCGCACCCACGCCTTCAGCGGGGTCTGGAATACGGTGAAGTCGTTGTCGCCATACCCGCTCTCTCCGACTATTACCACATCGTATTGCTCCAGTTCTGCTTGAGTGTCTATGTCGCTTCCGTCAACTATCGTGGCGGTATGGCCTCTGCCTTGCAGCAGGCTTCTTATGGTGTATGCTGTTTCGCTGGGTGTGTTGCAGTTACGGCTTCCTGTGTTGCATTCTATAGCCACTCTGAGGCTGCCGCTTATGGTTGTCGTGGTGCTGCTTGTGGTTGTGGTGGTGCTTGTGGTTGTGGGTTGTGGTGGTCCTGTGGAGCAGAACAGCACTCCACCCAACTCCACAGTATCCCCCCCACTTCCCCCGTAGTACCATCTTCTCACGAATTTCCCGCTGCTGTCGTCAGACCTCGTGCAGCATAGTACTTGGGTGCAG
>JBDRLL010000022.1:0-55408 GCA_043813075.1 Candidatus Altarchaeota archaeon | reverse complement strand
CCCATCTCCGTACCACCACCCACATATCCCGCCCTCACCCTCACTCCATCATAGGCTTGCGCGAACCTTGCTCTATACCCCTCACCACTTGCCCCGAACAGTGATAGTTCCGGCACGTCACCCCTGTTTTTAGAGTTCATCATGCCTGCTATGGATGCGAGTCGCCTGACTGCCATCGCTTTCGCAAGATTATTGTCTCCAACAGAATCCAGTTCAAGAACCATGTCGTGGAGTGCGCTATATGTTACGAACCTCTCTCCGCTGCCTGCGCTATGGTACACCTCAATACCAGGGTCCAGTGTTCCGTCAGGCAGGATCATCCCTCCACCCACCTTGTGGTGGTATGAGTCTTCTATGAAATTTATTTCCTCTATCTTAGAGCGCGGCTCAGGATACAGTAGGTGCAATTCGCTGTTCTCCATGAACACTTTTGATATGGCTGGGTCCGGGCTGTTGAAGACAACTATCTTACCTGATGGGATTCCAAAATCCTGCAGGACTTCGATAGCCCTCCTGTTCTTCTCCCTCCAATTCTCTGGACTCAAGTATGTGTCAGCCCTCACGCCAACATATACCCTATCCCTGCCTCGGCCCCTGACAAGCAGGCTGACCATCGCATCCATAGCGACTTGGTTGTCCTGCAGCAGGGCGGGGTACTCTTTGACTAATTTAGCGAAGCATACTGCGTGGCTGTCCCTGCCCTCATCACTCCTGACGAGAACGGCCTTACCGTCTGTCGCGGGAGTGGGTAGCATCAGCACATACGCATTCAATCTAGGAGAATTGCTCTCATCCAACTCAACCGTCGCTAGTGGAATGCCATCCTGCACGTCAAATAAACGGAGGTTACGGCCTTCAGAGTCATGTGGTATCGTCACTATCTCATGTTGCCGGGTTCTTGTAGCTGTTTTTTCACGCTCTTCAACGACCCTCATGAAGATGGTCTTCGCGTGCCTTTTGGCGTTAATGTCTTCAGCGATGTCGTTGGCGCCAAACCTCTTTAGGAATGCGTTCTTGGCTTCCTCCGGGTCTTGGAATTCCTTGAGGGCTTCCTCAGCCATGTGCCTGACCCTTTTCTCTATCGGGGTTTCCTCCCTGCGCTGAACCCTCATGCTATGAATAAGGAATTACGTGAATAAATGATTGTGGCTAGTGTTTCACTGGCGTTAAGTAGCCTTTCCCTCTAAGCTCGCGACTGAATTCCTGGTCGAACGCAACCCGGGTTATCAGGACAATATCCCCGTCTGAAAGTTCCAGTCCCCGGAATCTTTCCACCACCTTGTCTGCGAATACTAGCGAACCCACTCTTCTAGAATCTGCTGTCGTGTCAGCGGAGCATTCCCTGGCAAAACTCATCACCCTCTCGATGTCGTGCCCGGTCTTATGCGCCAGGTTGCTTAGCCTCATCATATTCAATTTATCCACTCTCCGCTCCCACCCGTCTGTGGTGAAATCCTGGTCTCCCTCCACAACCCTGGTGACCTCGCTTATGTCTGTGCTGACGTTAGCATAGTACTCCCTTAGCAGCCGGCTGTATGCGTCAGTGACGCTCAATATCCTCCTCACGTCCATCAAGCCTCTATTACCCCCCTTAAGCACACTCATAACCTCGGTAGTCCTGTCGTCAACCAATCCAGCAATCCTCCCAGGGTCGCATGACTTCAGGTCATCCATAGCCTTCCTCCACTGGCTGTCAGGATTCCATGACGAAACAGTCGGCGGTTCTTCGATCAAAGTGGAGTAGGCGTCCGTCCTGAACCTAGCTGAACCTCCAATAGCCTGAGACTTCAGCTTCTCTAGTTCCTCGCCCAAACCCGTTAGGAACTGTGATCTAATCCCTCTCAAATCAGTGTCATCAACCCCTAATGCATCGCATTTCGTGAGGTTTCTCGCCAGGTGTATGGCGCAGCCGTCCAAGTTATCTTCAAGCCGTCTCCCTATGTCCCCGAAGGTCCTTGAAAAGTCTATTGCGATAACGTTCCCAGACGGGTCTAAGACTTCATCCCCCATGTCAAACCACCTGTTGTGGGATCCTAACCTATCTGCCCCCATAACACCCATCTTATACTCAAATCCTCTCATAAAGTCAGTGTCTGAGAGAACTTCAGCCGGGATATCCCTTGTTATCATCCCAGGCACATAATCGTATCCTATGAAAGTAACCCTCCCTTCCACGTTCCCGCCGAGATTTTCAGTGATGTGTATCGGATTGGGGGCTAGGCTGATGTCCATGCCCATACGCTTTAACGCGTCCACTCTCGTAAGGCAGTATGTGGTGTACTCGCCGGCAATGGCCTTCGCTTCACTAACGTGCGCTGTGTGATATTCGACTCCCCCTATAGTAGCGCCCTTGTTCTTAATCATGTATTCATCATCGAACTTCAGTTTTCTAAGTATGCGGACTCGCGGGCGATCCTCCCCCCTAAGCTTGTATTCAACGACAAATACTTCGCGTGTGCCAGAATCCTCCTTAACCCTTCCTATGCCGCTATTGCTTGTTAAACCGATGTTAACATGCTCTACCCTGGTTTTCCCCACATTCCCTTTTTCCCCCTCATCACTGTATTCTCTGCATATGCCCGCCACGATGCCTGGAACATGGCGTACTCCGTTCACATGCATCGTAACCCCCCCTTCACCAACCCTCGCGCCACCCACCCACCTGATTCTAGAATAGAATTCCCTGTCCACGCCGACAATCTCATGGGCGTTGGAGGCCACGTTCCTGAGGATATCGTATGTCCTGTCTCTCAAGGAAATCTCAGGAGGTTTTCCTGAGCTAATTTCCTCACTGAGTATTGACTCGTATTGCCCGGCAAAAGCCCTTATTCTAGAAGAAAGAGACTCGTCGTCATTAACCCAAGCTCCTGGCTCGCCTGATGTGGCGTAGTCTGCGATCTCAGTCAACTCTCTTGAAAGGCGGGTGCACATCTCGCCTCCGGTAACCGCAAATGAAAGCTGCTGCATCTCATCCCTGTTCCTCGAGTTTAAAAGGTCACGCATCTCTGAGAGCATGGCGTTCACCCCCTCCCTGGGCAAGGCATCCGCAACCTCTTCATGGCGCTCATATTGTGGGTGTAGTCCATTTGCAATCCTCCTAAACTCTCTGGGAAGCACTAGATGAGCTCCAGTGCTGGGGCTTTTGTACATCCTGGTGCCTGTTGGTGTCGTGAATCTGGAGTTCTCGATATACACTTCCTTGAAGTATCCAGACACTTCTGACGGCTCAAGCATGAACATCCTGCCTGAACTCATCGCCTCATCGACAAGACGCTCCTCGTCATTGCATACGATGCGGACCCTGTCAGCCTCCACGCCCCTGGCTTTCAGAACCTTCTTCATTATCTCCATGGCTTGAATAGCCTTATCCATGCTGACGTAACTGTCCATGCGAACGCAGCACTCGGTCCAATCTCCCCTACCCCTCATAATCAGCGGCACGTAAGACTCTCTAAGTGTTTTTGAACGCCTTCTCCTCTCGACCCTACTCACATCCACTCCACTCCTCTTATCAACCATCTCCGAGAAGCGCCTCAAACCATCGTCGTGGGTCGTTTCAGAGGCGATGATTGTGGTAGCGCCTATGTGTTCGATGTTAGAGTCATCGGCGATGAAAAGACATAGCGACGGGTACTGGGGCTCTCCAGCAGGGTTCTTCTTCATAGGATCTCCAATAACCCTAACTCCCTCAAAAAGCCTTGTGGAATCCAGGTCACATGGCTGCTTCTGCTGCCTAGCCTGCTCCTGCTGAAGCCTCTGCGCTCTAGACTGTCCTACATCAATAGGAACAGTATCCGGGCTTTTGCCTGGCATATAATATAATACGGGGGTTTATTCCATTAAATACCTCACCAAACCCTGGTTTTTAAGGTCTTTAAACCTAATTTTATACCATCATCAGGGTACTTAAAATGACGAACAAAGAACCTAGCGAAAAGCTGCTTGAACTGCTTGAGGAAGACGGCAGAATCAGCGTTGACGACATCTCCACCATGACCGGCCTAAGCAAGGATGAAGTGGAGAAGACCATAAAAAAACTCGGGAAAAAAGGGGTTATCCGCGGTTTCAAGGCCATAATAGACTGGAAGTCCTTTGACGGCGGCAAGGTCTCCGCATTGATACAAGTCAAGGTTGTCCCTCAAATGAGGCTTGGTTTCGCTAAAACCTGCAGGGAGATAAGCAGAGACAAGCGTGTCCTCGACGTCTTTGTCGTAACCGGGGAATACGATCTGATGATGCTGGTTCAGGGGGAGAACATGGAGGAGATAAGCGACTTCGTGACAGAGAAGCTAGCCCCCCGCAAGGAGGTTGTCGGCACGAACACGCACATAGTCCTAAGCGAATACAAGAGGGCGGGCAGCCTGATGTTCGACGAGAAGGAACGCAGGCTCCCTGTAAGCTGAATAAAGATGATCTCTAGGCGGGTCAGGGACATACCCTTCTCTGGCATAAGGAAGTTCTTCGAATTAGTCGAGCAGAAGGAGGGAGTCGTGAGTCTGGGTGTCGGAGAACCTGACTTCCCCACGCCAGACCCCATGAAGAATGCAGGCATACATGCTATAGAGGAAGACTACACGTCATACACCTCCAACTACGGCCTAATAGAGTTGCGTAAGCTCATCTCTAAAAAACTCAAGAAAGAAAACAACATCGACGTCAACCCAAGAAACCAGGTGCTGGTCACGACAGGCACAAGCGAGGCCCTTGACCTAGCTTGCAGGGCCATCCTAGAGCCTGGCGACGAAGTCATCGTGCCGGAGCCGAGCTTCGTGGCATACAAGCCGTGCGTATGGTTCTGCCATGCGAAACCGGTTCCCGTTGAGATGATGGAGGACAAGGATTTCAGGGTTTCGTCAGATGACGTTAAGGCCAGGATTACTGGCAAGACCAAGGCCATAATAGTCGCCTCCCCCAACAATCCGACTGGGAGCGTTCTTAAGAAGGGGGATTTGGAGGATATTGCGGACATTGCCGTTGAAAACAACCTCACAGTAATCTCCGACGAGCTTTACGAGCACCTGATATACGACAACGAACGGCACTACAGCATCGGCTCATTCAACGGGATGGAAGACAGGACAGTAACGATAAATGGCTTCAGCAAGGCCTTCGCTTTCACCGGATGGAGGCTAGGATATGCTGCCGGCAACAGCGAGGTCATAGAGGCTATGATGAAGATACACCAGTACTCTATGATGTCAGCGCCGACGATATCACAGTATGCTGCATTGAAGTTCGAGTCAGTGGGCAGATACTTGAAGGAGATGATCCGTGAATACGACCGGCGCAGAAGGCTCCTGGTGAACGGCCTTAACGAGTGTGATGGGGTCTCCTGCAGGATGCCTAAGGGAGCGTTCTACGCGTTTCCCAACATCACTGGGACGGGATTGTCCTCAGACGAGTTCGCCAACAGGCTTCTGGACGAGGCGAACGTTGCGGTGGTGCCTGGCAGCACGTTCGGTGAGAGTGGGGAAGGATACGTCAGATGCAGCTACAGCGTGGGCAGGGAAGTGATAAGCGAAGCTTTGGTGAGGATGAGGGGTTTCCTCGACAGCATCTAGTCTCAAAAACATTTTTTTACTTAAACTCGTATTTTGTCCTAAAAATGCAGGAGCAAAAGGATTTGGAGTCCAAGTGGCTTAAGAGGTGGGGTGAGGAGAAGGCCTTCGAGAGCAATCCCGACGGCAGGAAGAAGTTCTACCTTACCGTAGCGTACCCCTACCCGTCCGGCGGCATGCACATCGGCCACGCCCGCACCTACACCGTTCCGGACGTGATAGCGCGTTTCAAGCGAATGCAGGGCTTTAACGTCCTCTTCCCCATGGCATGGCATGTCACCGGCACGCCCATAATCGGTGCTTTGAAGCGTATGAAGGACGGTGAGGAGAAGCAGATGCGCGTCCTGAAGGAGGTGTACAGCATGACTGATGAGGAGATGGACGCCATAAGAGAGCCCATGGACTTCGCCCAGTACTTCATCAAAAACCATTATCGCGAATCAATGAAGCGCCTCGGATACACGATAGACTGGAGGCGCCAGTTCACCACAAATGACCAGAACTACAACCAGTTCATAACATGGCAGTACAACAGCCTCCACAGTAAGGGTTTGGTAACACAGGGGAAGCATCCTGTCAAATACTGCACTAAAGACAAGAATCCCGTGACGACGCACGACCTGCTTGAGGGTGAGGACGCGGACGTGCAGGAGTTCACGCTATTGAAATTCAAGTACGGCGACGACTACATAATAGCTGCGACACTAAGGCCTGAAACCATGTACGGGCAGACCAACATGTGGGTGAGTCCTGGAATAACATACGTTCGCGCTAATGTCGACGGCGAGTCATGGATAATAAGTCGTGAGTGCGCTGAAAAACTCCGGCTCCAGGATCGGGAGGTTGAGGTGAAAGGCGAGGTAAAGGGTGTGGACTTGCTCGGCAAATACTGTCTGGCTCCCGTAATCGAACGCGACATAATAATACTCCCCTCAGAATTCCCAGACCCCAATATTGGGACCGGCCTGGTCACGTCAGTGCCTTCAGACGCACCCTACGACTGGATAGCGTTAAAAGACATTCAAGGCGACAAGAGCCTATGCGAGAAATATGGTCTGGATTACGAGAAAATCAAGTCCATAGAAACCATACCCATCATCAATATCGAGGGGTACGGTCGGGAGGCTGCCAAGGATATGGTGGAAAGCATGGGTATATGCAGCCAGAAAGACATTGAAAAACTCGAGGAAGCCACTAAAGAAGTCTACAAGGCAGGATTCCATACTGGTGTCATGAACGAGAACTGCGGTGAATATGGGGGCATGGCGGTAGTCCGCGCCAAAGAGAAGATCAAGTCAAAACTCATCTCATCAGGGAAGGCAGACATCATGCTAGAGTTCAGCAAGCCTGTGACCTGCAGGTGCGGCGGAAACGTTGTCGTAGCCCAGGCAGACTCATGGTTCGTCGACTACGGCAACGAGGACTGGAAGGAGACTGTGAGAGGGTGTATATACGGCTTGAACACCATTCCAGAACGCACCAAGGAAGACTACTCGAACACGGTGGAGTGGCTTCGCGCGTGGCCGTGCATAAGGAACTATGGGCTCGGAACCAGGCTGCCTTTCGACGACAGGTTCATGATAGAGCCTCTCTCAGACTCGACGATATACATGGCGTACTACACGATATCCCATCTGATAAAAGAATTGAAGCCGGAACAGTTGCCCAAGGAATTCTTCGACTTTGTATTCCGGAACGAAGGCAAGCTCGAAGAAGTCGCTGAAAAAACAGGGATAGAGTCCGAGAGGCTACGGGCTATAAGGGAAAGCTTCAACTACTGGTATCCGCAGGAATGGAGGTGCTCCGCCCTAGAGCTCATCCAGAACCACCTGACATTCATGCTATACCATCACTGCGCTTTATTCAACGCTGATAAATGGCCGAAAGGCATCGCCACATTCGGCATGGGCCTACTGGAGGGTGAGAAGATGAGCTCCTCAAAAGGCAATGTGATACTCGTCAAGGATGCTGTCGACAAGTTCGGTGCGGACGTGGTCCGGCTATTCCTGATGGCCAACGCCGAGCCGTGGCAGGACTTCGACTGGAGGGAGGCGATGGTCGAAAACACGCAGAGAAGGCTCAATCACTTCACCAAGATCGTGGAAGACACCCTGTCCATGCAGGGCCGCTCCGGTGAGAAGCGTATCGACGTGTGGCTCAAGAGCAGGCTCAACAGGAGGATAAAGGAGGCGACTGAATCACTCGAACTATTCCAGACCCGTAAGGCTCTTCAAATCATATTCTACGAGATGTTCAACGACCTCTCATGGTATGCTAGGCGTGACGAGCCAAATCATGCGGCCATGAGGGAGCTCACCAACGCCTGGATACGCATCATGACGCCTTTCACGCCGTTCACTTGCGAAGAACTATGGGAGAAGACGGGAGGGAAAGGATTCGTATCCAACGCACAGTGGCCTGTCTTTAACGAAGATCTGATAAAACCCGAGGTCGAGGCCGGTGAAAACCTAGTGCAGGCCGTTTTATCGGACATACAGAACATACTGAATGTGACAAAGAAGACTCCAGTCAGGATACACTTGTACACTCCTGAAGAATGGAAGTACTCCATCTACAACGCAATACTGGATGGGAAAACAATCAAGGATGTCATGGCAGATCCTGAGCTAAAAAAGCATGGCAAGCAGGCCGCCAGGCTGATGCAGATGAGGCGTGACGAAATACCTGAGGTAATCATGTCCCCCGAAGCTGAGGCAAATACACTGACTGACTCGGCGCCGTTCATCTCAAGGGAGATTGGATGCGAGGTGATAGTCCATATGGAGCCGGACTATGATCCTGAAGGAAAAGCCAAGCACTCACAGCCAATGAAGCCTGGTATTTACATAGAATAAAAAATTATCGCGCTTCAATGCACGCGTCAGTGAAGTCCCTGATCATGCCAAGGCTGAACTCACCGGTCAAATCCTTACCATTTGCAGGGCACAATGCCTGAGGCACGTAATCAATGTAGTTGAAGGACATGAAGCACTCGTTTATCAGCTTCATCTCCTCCTTATCCCCATGGTCAACATAATGCACAGTGTACTTCAAAGTCTCATTATACTCAAGACCTAAGAGTTCCTGCACCACGGGGGTTGTCCTGGCGCATGAATTACACCCTGACTTGGTGTAGTGGTAGACTATCGTATCGTCTGCCAGACCATACCTTGCGACGCAATCCTTGACCCTCTTAACCTCGCTTTCATGCAATTCACATGACTTCTCAGAACCAGCCAACTCACAGACGGTGTTGGCTATGTTATACTTGGTCCTGCCGTCGCCCAAACCAGCCTTATCGCCTGAGGCAACGAAAACATTAGGCCTTACCACGATGTCTGTGACGAAGAATCTTACCGGAACACCAAGCTCCCCGCTCAGCAATCCCATCACACGCTCATCATAATAACTGTTGCAGTAATCACACTGGCCTGGAACATTCAAGTCGCAGTCCACGCACCTGGCAGGGTAAAGATAAAATACTTGGAGGTCTGATTCCTCACCCTCAACAACCTTCTTCTCCACAACAACCGGCTCAACACTCCTAATAGTCTGGAAATGATAGCCTACTACTGCCAACAAAAGGAAGGCTAGCGCGACCGAAACAACCCTATAGTCCAAATTACCCTTGTCTGCCATCTTGGAAAAACGAAATAAATAATATGATGAAACTAGTATAAAAGCCAGAGGAACGTGTTAAAACAGCTTAACTGGCTCTCCAAGCGTACTGCGGTACCATGCTGCAGCATTTCATTAATATATAAAAACCGTTTAGAATTAAGTCAGAAACCTGCACACGCCGAGGTGGCGGTCTACCTCAGCCTTACCGGCTTCGGACCCGCCACATGGACGGTGGATGGCAGGATATCACTATGCCGAGGTGGCGGAGCCTGGACTAACGCGCACGCCTGGAAAGCGTGTTCCCTAACAGGAGCTTGAGTTCAAATCTCAACCTCGGCGAAACTTTTCTTTACAAAAGAAAAGTTTCATCAAAAGAAAGTCGTGAGTTCAAACGGCGGCGAACCGTCTCGCCCGGTTCACATGCGAGACGACTTAAGAGGGGTCTACCACCCCCTCTTAACGCATTCATGCGGGCTATAATTCCTCTTTTATTATCTCCTTCAGGGTGGAGACTATGGACTCGCTAAGCCGTAGGATGAATCCTGAAACCTTCCCCGCGATATTCACTCCATTAACCTCCTAGATTATATACCCTATCTCCCTCAAATGCTCTAGCGTCTCCGGTCTTATCTCCTCCGCGCCCTCCGGGCTAAATACGTACTCACGATAAGCACCCATCCTACTTAAATGCTCATAATCCACCTCTACCGGATTTTCCTCCTTCCTGTCGGACACGATGTCATATGAGATGCTCGTGTTGGAATCCCAGTCGTGGATGACCTTAATACCTTCCTCTAGCATCATCGACTGGTGTGTTGAACGAAAGTCTGTCTCACCGTAAACCGGATGCATGACAGGACTGAGATAGCTTACCCCCTCAATCCTGTGTTCGACGCCTAGTCCGGTAAGCTCTAGGAGCGTTGGGAACAATCCAATCAACTCAACCTCCTCATCGGCTCTGCGGCCTTCCAACCCTGGAACATGGATTATCAAAGGTATCCTGATGAGTTCGTTATACATGCTGTGGCCGTGGTATAATCCACCGTGGTCCAGGAATTCTTCCCCATGGTCTGCGGTCACCACTATTATAGTGTTCTCGTCAAGGCCTGCTTCTGCAAGTCCATTGTAGAATATCCTCAGCTGGTCGTCGACGTATCTTATCTCCCCGTCGTACAGGTCTATCATGCGCTGGACGTCCTCGCCGGTAAGGTTCCTGCCTATCTCCTTGTCGTATCTGGGCGGCTTCATGACCTTCTTCCTGGAAGTGTTCCACGGCTTGATGAGTTCTGGCTTGTCGCCGCTGAACATGAAACTGTATCTCACGTCCGGCGGCATGTATGGTCCATGCGGCTCGTTCAAGTGTATCCACGCAAAGAACCTGTCTGACTTGCCATGTGCCATAATCCATGCTAGCGCATTCCCCAGCATGACGCTCCCCGGCCTCCACGGCAGATTGTCTCGGTACTGGTCGAAGCCTTGGTTGAATCCGAAGTCTGAACGCAGGTTCGCGTTGGACACGAATCCAGCCGTCTTGTAGTTGTTTTCATTGAACACCTCCTGCAGGGTCACAAGTCTTTTATCCAGAAAGCTTTTCCCGCTCTCGTCAATGACTCCACTGTGTCTCGGGTATAGTGAAGTGAGCATGCTTGCCATGGACGGCCGCGTCCACGGGGCCTGGCTGTATGCGTTTTCATATAGTATGCTCTTGGATGCTAGCTCATCCAGGAATGGCGTCGTGTCTCTCACGTACCCGTAGGCTCCCACATGATCCGCCCTTAGAGTGTCTATCGTTATCAGTATGACGTTGTAGTCCTTTTTCTCCCTCGTGTGGCCGTATGCTGCTAATAGTATCGCTGTCGCTATCACAGTGCCCGCTAAGACTATGTTCCTATTTTTCCTCAGCATCCTCTATTCTCTCCCTTATACCCTCTAATGTTGGCGCGTGCGCTGCGTCGGCAGGGAGGTTGATGTACACTATGTCATCTATATCATATATCTCAACATCAGCGTTCATGATAGTGTCCATGCGCATGTCCCCGGTGTCTGGATCCTTAACGCGCATGTTTTCAGGCGTCAACTGAATCCTCATTGATATGAGTTCTCTCTCTACTACATGCGTCTCCTTGTTGACCCAGAACTCCAGGCTGTAATGCTTGACCATGTCATCATAGTCCATTGCCTCGTCTATTATGTGGGTCATGTTCTGCCTTTCAAGCGATAGTCTGACTAGCTCCTTCTCGTCTGGCATAACCTCCAATACGTAATAAGGCCTCCCGTCAATAATCTTCTCTTCCTTAATCCTAACCTCGCTGTTTTCAAGGAGTCTACTGTTTTGTTTAACCTGGTCTTCAACATCCCAAACCCTGTCATCGAATTCTGTCTTGAACCAAACATCACCTGTCTTGAAGTACATGTATCCCCCGTAAACATAGACTTCCATATCCACTTCCTGGTAAACGTCTCCAGAATACGCTTCCACAGACTGTGACATGATCATCTTCTTGCCTTTCACGTCGACTTCAGCTGTACTAGACGACCTGCTCCTCATGAACTGGTATGCCCCTCCTGATTCTGTTGTGGAGTTTATCTTAATGTTCATGCGAAGCTTATAGTATCTGACCCTGCTGTTCGCGTCAATCATACTCCGCTGGAGCTCTCCTAAATTCAGTCCACTCTCGTTCAAGACAGGCTCGCTAGGAGCATCGCTTTTCTTCTCGCAGCCGCTAACGAACAGAATCAAAGCTATTGTCAGTGCAGTAACAGCTTTTTCCACAATAAGATATTGTAAGCATATTCTATATTAGGGCGTGCTATCCCCTGAACACGGTAGTGTACGTCAGCAATTCGTTTGAAGTGCGTTTGCCCTCCACATTCGGCTCGAAACCCATCTTCGAAAGCCTGTTCCTCAACCACTCGTTGAAGTAGTTGTAGTAGTATTCCCCGTTGGGGACTGCCTGATAGTTCACCGAGGAAGTGCAGAATACTATCGGCTTACCTGGTTTCACCTTCTTCAACACCTCGTCAATAAGGACTTCAAACTTCCTGTCGTACGTCTCCTCCTCCATCTCTAGGGAACCCCTCATAAGCTCCTTGAAGTGGGTGGCCTTAACTATCGGCGGAGTGCCCAGTATGGCTGGTAGTGAACGGTGGAATACCGCCATGTCTAGGCTTTCGTCAGGTATAGACTCCATCAAGTATGCAGTGTCTGCGACTGGCAGTATCCTGCCGAGCGGCCTTTCAGGCATCTTCTTCCTGAATGCGGTGTCCACAGGCATTACAGTGTCCGCCCCGTTTCCCAGGAAAGAGATGGAGAACATTATCGCGTCAGAGGACCCTATGTCCGCGACAGTCCCGCCCCTGAAATGAGGTGATAGCCGGTGGTAATACTCCCAACTACAGTCTCTGAGCCTCTCGCATAATGAATGATCACTAGATGCAGTATCAGCTGGGCCACATGGCCCGAACTCTATCAGTCTTGCCAGCCGGTCTCGCGGTATTACACTGCCTTGTTCCTGCGCCCTCCGCACCAGCCTGCACTTATGGTCCATGCTACTCGTTCTCCTTCCCGCATACAGTGCAGAATCTCCCGGATATCGGCATCAGTGCGCCGCAGTGGATGCACGCCTTCACCTCGACCATTATCATGCGTTTGGGCTTCCTCAATCCAAGGCTCTTAAGCAGGTGATTGCCCTTATCCACTGCCAAAATGTATGTCCTGCTTCGTTTTATCCTGTCCTCAGTCTTCTGGTACAAAGGTATCCTCCGGAGGATACCCTTCACTATCTTGTTGATGAAGCTCTTGTACAGCATGTTTGAAAACAGTATCATCGTTGCGCTAACGTTCGTGATCAGCGGCAGGCTTGACATGAACGCAAGTATGGCGATTATGATCCCTACAAAAGATGATATCAGGCCGCTGGTGAGGGAGATGAGGAAGAGTATCCCTGCGATAAACCATAATACCGGCTTGAACAGGTCCATCGAAGTGGTGCCGTAGCTCAGGTAAACCAGCAGTATAAACAGCAATACCCCCAGTGTAGTCCACTTCTGCAGGCGATTCATCCTTAATATATAATATTACATTCTTAATACTAGCATCCTAAGATGGCTGAAGCATCCAACAAATACGATCCGCACGTGTCTGAGCCCAGGTGGCAGAAGTTCTGGGAGGAAGAGCAGGCATACAAGTTCAACCCGGATGGTGGGGGTGAGGTGTACTCCATAGACACTCCGCCGCCCACTGTCTCCGGTAAGATGCATCTCGGTCACGCGTTCAGCTACAGCCAGCAGGACTTTATTGTGCGATACAAGCGTATGCGGGGCTACAACGTCTTCTACCCGTTCGGCACTGACGACAATGGCATACCGACCGAACGCCTTGTGGAGAAGATGAAGAAGGTGAGGGCCAGCGACATGAGCCGTCAAGACTTCATTAAAATATGCCTTGAAACCCTCGAGAAGGAGTTGAGGCCAAAGTACCTGGAGGACTGGAGGCGGATAGGCATGAGCTGCGACTGGAGCGTCTTCTACACCACCATCAACGAGCACTGCCAGAGGATATCCCAGAAGTCTTTCCTGGACTTGTATAAGATGGGGCGTGAGTACCGTAAGGACGCCCCTACAATGTGGTGTCCCGAATGCCAGACCGGGATATCACAGGTCGAGTGTCAGGACAAGGAGTTGGACTCCTACTTCAACGACATCATATTCAAGTGTGATGACAGGGACCTTGTTATCGCCACAACCCGGCCGGAACTGCTGCTTGCATGTGTCGCGGTATTCTACCATCCGGAAGACAAGAGGTACCATGATGTGGGGGGCAAGACCGCTAAGGTGCCTTTATTCGATTTTGAAGTGCCCATACTGCCTGACGAGCGCGCCGATCCTGGAAAGGGTACTGGCGTAGTAATGTGTTGCACGTTCGGAGACCAGACTGACATGGAATGGCAGAAGGCGCACGACCTACCGATAAAGACCGGCATAACATCAGACGGTAGACTCACCGGGTTGGGTGGGAAATACGCTGGAATGAAGGTCAGGGAAGCCAGGAAGCAGATTATCGAAGACCTAAGGGAAGCCGGGCTGCTGGTGAAGCAGGAGCCCATAAAGCACAGTGTCAACGTCCACGAGAGATGCGGCATGGAAATAGAGTTCCTGAAGTCAAAGCAGTGGTTCATAAAATACCTTGACCTTAAGGATGAGATGCTTGAGTGGGGGAGGATGCTGAACTGGTATCCAGATCATATGAAACACCGATACGAGCACTGGGTTAACGGACTCCAATGGGACTGGCTAATATCCAGGCAAAGGTATTTCGGAGTACCGTTCCCAGTATGGTATTGCAGCAAATGCGATGCAGAGATACTCGCCAGAGAGGAAGACCTGCCTGTAGACCCGATAACAGACAATCCGCCAGTAAGCGAATGCCCCAAGTGCGGGGGCAAGGAATTCACTCCAGAGAAGGACGTCCTCGACACATGGGCGACATCCTCACTAACACCAAAACTCTCGGTGGACTTGTTCAAAAAACACCCCATCTACGACAAGCTTTACCCGATGAGCCTGAGGCCTCAGGCCCATGACATAATCACTTTCTGGCTCTTCAACACAGTCGTTAAGTCGAGGATGCATGATGGAGTGAATCCATGGAAGGATGTCGTCATCTCCGGGCACGCTCAGGACCCTCACGGCAGGAAGATGAGCAAGAGCAAGGGCAATGTCATCGAGCCGCAAGTGATGATAGAAAAGTATTCAGCTGACGCCCTCCGTTTCTGGGCTGCCGGATGCAAGCTCGGCGACGACCTCCCGTTCAGCGAGAAGGACCTGGTGACAGGCCAGAAGTTCATGACCAAGATATGGAATGCGTCACGCTTTGTCTTCATGCACCTGGAGGATTATGATGGTGGTGAAGTCGGACTCCAGTTGGTGGACAAGTGGATGTTAACCCGGCTTTCTGAAATCATCAGGGCTTCAACCGAATCCTTTGACAAGTACGAGTATTCCCGCACTAAAGCTGATGTTGAGAAGTTCTTCTGGCAGACTTTCTGCGACTACTATCTCGAGATAGTCAAGGAGAGGCTCTACAAGCCGGAGATAAGGGGTGAGGATTCCAGGAAGGCTGCGCAATACACGCTATACCACAGCCTTCTGGCTGTCGTGAAGATGATGGCGCCGATAATGCCCCACATAACCGAGGAGATATACCAGACCTTCTTCAGGGAGCGTGAAAAAACGGTTTCAATCCATAATTCCACGTGGCCTGTCGAGTTCACGGATTGTATTGACGAGGATGCTGGTAAGGCTGGTGACCTGCTTGTCGAAGCCCTCGCCAGGATAAGGAAGCTTAAGAGTGACAGCCAGATAAGCCTTGCGAAAGAAGTCGAGAAGGCGGTGGTAAAGGGCACTAAAGAGCAGTTAGTAGCTCTCAAGTCAATGGAAGCTGACTTAAAGGGCACTGGGAAGATAATCTGCATAGAATACTGTGAATCTGAGGGGTTGACAATCGAATTCTAGTCTCCTTTTTTCCTTAGCTGTAGCGTCGCCCATCTTCTTAGGAACTGGTCTGGCGTCGCATCCCTCTGGACTTCAAATCCAGCGTCCTCAGCGAGATGCCTGAAGCTCCGCCTGCCGAACGTCTGAACGTGCTCCGGATCCAGGCCAAGGCGTTTTATAAACGTCCACCTGTCAGGGTAATCCGGCTTCACCAATGCGACGGCTAGGGTTGAAAGACGGAACAATGGCTCATTAGGCGATGAGATTATCGCAAAACCGTCTGACATATCATGTATCCTACGCATTGCTAGAGCAGGGTCCCTCAGGTGCTCGAGAACGTCGACACAGTTCACCACGTCTCCGCGAGTCTCTGTCCTGAAGTCAGGGCTAGTTACGTCACCCTCTATATACCGCACATTTTGGAAGCCCCTCGGCTCGTAACCGTTCTCTCTCGCATTATCGAGTTTTTGTCTGCTGATGTCTATGACGGTGATGTCTCCCACTGGGACGCCAAGATCCCTCAGAGTCTCCAGATTCTTGGAGAACTTTACACCACCCCCTCCGATATCAACGAATGAAACGCTACTTCCCTCTGGCTTCTGCTCTAAGGCCTGGCGGGATGTTGAAGTCATCATCTCCATCAGTATCTGGTTGTATACGCTTACAGCCCTCCCTGAAAGCCGGGTTCTCCTATACGTTGGGATGGCTCTCGCACTCTCCTGGATTGTCTCTCTACTCGAGTCGCCTATCAGGGGCACGCCCTGCTCTACCTTCCTATCTGGGTGGACACTACTGTCAACAGAGGTTTTCCTAACCCTGTCTTTAAGGCGTTCATCATCATCCCTCAGGTATTTCGACATTATGTTATACCATACTCATGATTTGCTTAAATCCAGCGTATTTATGGTTTTCCAGCATAGAATATACATAGCATGAGCAAACACGAAGATCCTGACGAAGCCAACAGACGCAGGCCACATATCCCCAAGCCCCCGAAGCAGCCTTTCAGGGAGGTGGAGTACGGTCATCTGGAAAGAGGCTCTGGCGGCGGTCGTGGAGGGGATCCTGGTGGAATCCCAATGGTAATCCACCCCCAGATGGTTTGTTCTACTGTTGACTGGAAGAGTGTTCCCCCCGCAGAGATTGAGGCCAGGCTAAGGGCGCGTGCAGGAGAATTGTTCGCAGGAAGTACAGGTTCCCTTAACCCTGCTGCTAACACTGTGATAGGCGCTCTCGCCTCATCCGGAGGCCAGCTGGACTGGCAGTACGGCCAGATAATCGAGAACTGGATGGTGTTCGTCAACTTCGCGGCAAGAACCGGGTTGACCGGTGCCGATGCCTTGATAAAGCTTAATGATGTTTCCTTCACTGAGCGAGCCAAGCACTATAGTGCCGAGCACGGGCCTGATTCCATGGCTAACAGGAGGTCTGTTGATGCAATGGTTGTCGAGGCTTTGCGTACTGTTGCAGGCTCGGCGGGTGGCAGGATCGGAGTTCATGACGCAGGGTGCGCTGATGCAGAGAGGACTGTTGGCATAATGACGCGCCTAAGGGATAGTGGAGTCGACTGCTGGTTCAGTGGAAGCGACATATCTCCCGCAATGGTCAAGGCTGCTAGAGGCAAAGGGTTGGAGGAGGTTGTGGAAGCCAACCTTCTCAAAGGAATACCTGCAGGAAGAAAAGTTAATGCCGTAATATGCCTGGACGACACCATCGGACACGTGCCAGGAAGAGAAAACAGGCTACAGGTTATGGCTAATTTTGCGGGCATACTGGTTGAAGGAGGATTCATATTACTCAACGTTAACAATAGCGGAGGATTCTTCACCCCACGAACCAGGAAGAATGATGAAGTCCGGGCAAGGTTCATTGAAGCACTCCCCCCAGAACACAGGGGAATACTCGGCGGCACAAGTCCTGGAGAACACTTGTATACTGTGGGCGGGCCAGGTCCAGTATGCTACCTCCACCACTTCAGCGAAGACGAGCTCAAGTCCCTGGGGGAGGATTCGGGATGCCGTATAGTCCCCGTAATGGTTGAGGGTGCAGGCAAGTCAGAGGCGAGAGAAGTTAATACTGCAAGCCTTCATTTTGACGGCCCTGGGAAGGGCGTGCGGCCTGGCACAATAAACGACGGATATGATAATGCATCTATGACGGCGTTATTCCGGCTTGCAGTATAGTTTATATTATTTAACATTACTCTGTGATATCTAACCATGGATGCTGTCGTACTTGCCGCAGGGGAAGGGACGAGGTTAAGGCCTTTAACTACGACCCGGCCCAAGCCGATGCTCCCCATAGCCGGGAAGCCAATAATGGAGTGGAATCTCGAGGCTTTGGACTGTGTCGGAGTCAAGAACGCGTATATCGTGGTCGGATACAAGCGCGACGTCATCGAATCCTATTTTGGCAGCAAGTTCCGGGGGGTTAGCATCCACTATGTGGTCCAAAAACACCAGTCTGGCACTGGAAACGCATTGATGACAGTCAAAGACAAGGTGCGGGGCGAGTTCCTCGTGCTTAACGGAGACCTGTTCCTAACCAAGTCACTGTTATCCACGCTTCTGGAGAAGCATCGGAAAGGAAAGTCGGGGGCGTCGATGTCCCTGGTCGAAGTCAAAGACCCTAGTTCATACGGTATAGTGGAGGTGAAACGCGGCAAAGTAATCTCCCTGCAGGAAAAACCAAGTAAGCCGAAGAGCAGGCTCGCTAACGCGGGAGTGTACGTCTTCAACACGGGAATATTCGATATACTCGATTCGCTGAGGAAATCAAGCAGGAACGAGTACGAGCTAACTGACGCGATAAAGAAGCTCATAAAAAAGGATGAAGTCTGCGGGTACGAGTGCGCCGGCCAGTGGATAGACATAGGCCTTCCGTGGAACCTGTTGGACGCCAACGAGATCATCATGAAGTCCATCAAACTGGTGAAAAGCAAGGATGCTGTGATAGAGGATTACGCCGTGCTGAAGGGTGACGTGCATGTTGGCAGTGGAACCGTAATACGGTCGGGGGCGTACATCGAGGGTCCCGTATACATTGGGGATGGGTGTGACGTAGGGCCGAATTGCTATATCCGCCCGTATACTGCAGTCATGAACAATTGTAGGATAGGGAATGCAGTGGAAGTCAAGAACAGCATAATCATGTCGAACACCCATATCGGCCATCTGAGTTATGTCGGCGATTCGATTATAGGTGAGAACTGCAATTTCGGTGCCGGAACCAAGGTGGCTAACCTCCGTTTTGACAACCATGAAGTCAAGATAGAGGTTAAGCACAAGATGGTGGGCTCTGGAAGGCGCAAGTTCGGCTGCATAATGGGCGACAACGTCAAGACGGGGATAAACGTCAGCATACTGCCTGGGAGGAGCATATTTCCCAACTCATTCATAGATGCTGCGAGCATTGTCAGCAACACCATCTATTCCGAGTAGCCGCTATCTGATTACATCAAGACAGCTGTTAATCCTGTCTATTGTGCTCATCTCCTTGCAGTATTTTATTTCTCCAGTAGTGTATGCGAAATACTTGTAGCAGTCGTCCCTAGAGTCGGCTACCACCACTTGTTCGCACATGCCTGGTTTGTCATCAAGCTTTGCGAAGCAGGAGATGCATTTGTTCTTCTCGACATCATCCAGCTTATAGCACTCGTTAAAGTGCTTAAGGTTGTTGCAGTGATACTCCATCTTCCACAAGTCCTCGACACTTCCATTGTCTATCTTCCAGGACTCGCTGTTGACTTTCCATCTGCCGTCCTCCCTTATCATGCTTATCTCCCCGTTCATCTCTGTCGTGTCTCGTAACGTCATTATCTTGCCATTACCTGAAACCCTTAATAACGCGAGATCTCCCTGGATCATCTCACGCTCAACTGTTATGTTCATTGGGCTGTCGGTCCTCAGCCTCTCAAAGAATAGTCTCGCCTTCACGCTGTCATTCAGTTTCAGGGAGTAGTCCTCACTCAGGAAAAGGATCCATCTATCGAAATCCCCAAACATCAACGCAGTATGATACGCCCTATAATAGATTCCAGGCCCATCCTCAGAAATATTGGCTAGAGGCATTATGCTCGGCAACACGGGCGGAAGAGTCGTCGTAACATCCCATTCATCCACCGCATCATCCTTGGGGCATAACTCGCTTGAAGCGGCAACACTCCCATCACTGCAGACGTGTCTAGGGCATTCGTTACGGTCAGAGACCACTCTACCGTCATAGCAAACGTAGCTTGGCTTGTTAATGCACGCTAGGCCCGTTATGACAATGAGCATGATGCATATGCCCGAAAATACCCTCCTATCTGGCAAGTTTGATGTCATCAGCCTTCAACGTCACCCTGCCAGCATGCTTAGCCAATTTAGCTGCACGCTCGCCCACTCCTATGGCATACTCTTCGATAATATTCCTGAGTTCAACAACAGCGTCTTCCCCAACACGGTCTATGTTAACCTTCCGCAATATCCTCTCTACCGGTGCAAGTGGTATTTCAGCCATGAATAATAATTTAAGCCCAGATATTAAATAAGGTACCATGTTAAGACAGCCTGCGGTAGCGGGGCAATTCTACCCCTATGACTCCAGGATGCTGGAGCAGCAAGTCGCGGAATTCATAGACCTGTCTCAGGAAAGGATTGACGCACGGGGGATAGTGTCACCTCATGCAGGATTCACTTACTCCGGGCCAGCCGCGGGAGCAGTGTACTCCCGCATAAAAACACCAGACACATACATAATCCTGGGGCCTAACCATCATGGTATGGGCCCAGACTTCAGCATAATGACTGAGGGGGTATGGAACATGCCTTTCGGCGAAGTGAGGGTGGATTCAACACTCGCGAAGGAGTTGTTCAAGAACTCTGGCGTACTCTATGAGGATGAGTTGGCTCACTCAAGGGAGCATTCTATCGAAGTTCAGCTCCCGTTCATGCAGTACGCTGGCAGAGACTTCCAGATAATCCCCATATCCGTAAAACACTATCTTCCGGACGAGAATTACCTTGACGTGTGCATCCAAGTCGCGGAGTCGATTTCAAAGGTTTTGTCTCGCGTTGACACGAGGGTTACTGTTGTTGCAAGCACCGACTTCACCCACTACGAGCCGCATGATGTTGCGGTGGAGAAGGATGCTGCTGCCCTAGACGCCATACTCAGCCTGGATTCAAGGCTATTGTTCGAGGAAATACGCGGCAGGCGCATAACAATGTGCGGCTACGGTCCTGTCGCAGTCACCATCGAGGTCTGCAGGATGCTCGGTTCGACTGGTGGCGAACTCGTTAAGTACATGACTTCAGGAGAAACCAGCGGAGACTACTCGCAGGTAGTGGGTTACGGGAGCGTTATAATCCCATGACTATTTTCCGAGGCTATTCAAGTTGCTAACGCTCTGGTTGGCCAGGTCCTTGCCTGAGCTGAATAAATTGCCTATAACCTCAAAACTATCCCCGATCTTGAGTATGACGTAGATCACCAGGATAATCCCTATGATCCCTATTCTAAGCCTGCTCCTGTCAACCTCGTCCAGTTGCCTATACCTCTCCATAACGTCGTCTATAAGGCTCATCGGCGTTAGATATCTATTTTTATTCTTAAAAACTATTGTTTATTCCATGCCATGCGGAAGGAAAAGGAAGCTGCAGAAGATGCGCAAGCACAAGCTTAAGAAGCGCAGGAAAAAGATGCGCCACCTGAAGAAGAAGTAGTTCTGGCCCGGTTTTCAGCTTTTTTTCAGTATTGTTGATGCTGCTATGAGAACGAACAGGACACTTAGTCCTAGGGCGCCGTACATTATCAGGTCATCCTGGGTAATGCCCCTCTCGGGTATTGTCGTGGTCACAACAGTCCTCTGTGTGGTGGTCGTATAGTGTGACGTCACAAGGTTCTTCAAGGAAGTCGTCTTTGTTAAGGCATCCTGGTCGTTAAGCCGGGTATATATCTCAATCGCCTTGTCCACGAGTTCTGTCGCCTTCCCGAACTCGTTATTCAGGAACAGTTTTTCAGCCTCATCATAGTATCCATCAGCCTTCTCCTTGTCCTCCATGTTCGCCAGGATATCCTTCGTCTTTTTCACGCCATCATCCATCGACATCTTCCTGAAGAGTGTGATGGCCATGTTGGCGAATTGGGCGCTCCTCTCGAAATCCCCGTTCTTATAATATTCCAGAGACTTCGCGTAGTTGGCTTCAGCGTCAAGTATGGTCTTAGAATCGAGGATTATCTTGTCCGCCTTCTTGTAGGACTCGAATTCCCCCAGTTCGTTGAAGAGCTTCTTGGCTTTCTCAGCGTATTCAATAGCATCAGCGTATTTCCCTGACTTGTAGTAGTTTGTCGCAAGACTCATCGAGGTCTTGGAGTCCATCTCCTTGAAGTACCTTTCATTCACCTTGAACGACATGATGTTGTCGTTAGTCCCGACGAGCATGTGCCCCTGACCCTTAACGTACAGTCTAGCGAAAGAGAGGATTATGTCGTTAACATCGTAACTCCATATCTCAGCCCCATTCTCGTCTATGAAGTAGAGCTTATCCCTTGTGGCGAGAACTATGCTCTTCACACCCCCACCATATATCTGGAGCGTACTCAAGTCCACCCCACCCTCAGCCTTAAAACTCCAGAGCTTATCCCCAGTCCTCGTGAACGCGGTCAGGCCGTCTTCGTCCATCCCAAGGACTTCCGGCTTCCCGTCCTCGTCTATGTCCGCTGCAAGTACCTTCCTGAATCTCTCCTCAGTCGGGTACGTCCACATGGGCTGCCAGTTATCGTCTAATGCGACGATCTGCTTGTACACGCCAGCCACATACTCTGTCTTCTCGTCATCATCCAGGTTGGCTGGGAAGACATCCCAAACGCTACCCTCCATCAACTCTTCCGCTATAACCACGCCCTCATCATTGAATACCCTGATGTTATGGTCTATCGAGCTGGTTATAATCCTCCTCTTGCCTTCATAATCCATCGACCGGATTCTCGTGGGGAGTCCAGACTCCTTTGTCTGCCACTTTACCCTGTTGTAGTACCTGTCCAACCCCCTCTCAGGCTCCCTCTCAACACCATATAAGTAGTGTAGGTTTATGCCGCCAGTGTGTATCTCAGATGC
Source organism: Candidatus Altarchaeota archaeon (assembly GCA_043813075.1). GTDB lineage: Archaea > Altiarchaeota > Altiarchaeia > IMC4 > SCGC-AAA252-I15 > CAYREE01. Next base: position 32,638 of record JBDRLL010000022.1, on the reverse strand, counting down.
CGAGAATATGTCGAGATACGGGTCATCGTCTATGTTGTCGACGTACGCTATCTTAATCTCCTCTGTAGTGTACAGGTAGTTCATATACCTTGGGAGCTGCATGTCGTATATCAGGAATCCCTCCGGGTCTATCACGCTTATTGAGCTTCTCGTAGGGTGATAGCTCACGGCATAAATCTCCGGAACACCCTCGCCGCTCAAGTCGAATATTGTTATGTCCCCCGCACCACTGTTCAGGTGGTACTCCCACTCCTTAGACAAAAGCTCTTCACTCGACGAGAATCCTGAAAGCAAAATCAAGACCAGGATTAGGGTGAAATACCTCATTAATTAAATCATTACCGTAAATCAATTAAAATAATGGTCTTGTTCAGCGAGTTAGTCTCGATAATGGAGCGGATGAGGGGTCCTGACGGATGCCCTTGGGACAGGGAGCAGACTATAGGCGACTTCAGTAAGTACCTCAAGGAAGAATCAGGGGAAGCGTTGGATGCGATAGAACGTAAGGACTATGAGAACCTGAAGGAAGAGCTGGGGGACCTGCTCTGGCATGTGATATTCATATCCCGGATAGCGGAAGAAGAAGGGCTATTCACTATCGACGACGTTATGCGCGGCCTAAGGGACAAGATAGTCCGCAGGCATCCTCACGTATTCGGGGATGCTAGGGCTGAGACTTCTGAGCAGGTCATGGAGTTGTATCGGAGGATAAAGGAGGATGAGCGGAAGTCGGGGTAAGCTGCTTGAACTGGTGTTGCGTTTAACTCCTAAGCCATGGCAAATGTACGCGTCTTTCGGCATTATCATACTGGCATGGATAGCTTTTTCCACAGGCTCGTGCACGCCACCAGACGCATTATCCTATGTCCTCATGTTTGTCTGCTTCATTCTCGCTTTCGCGGGCAGGATGGGTGTTCTGGATAAGATGGATTTACGGGCTTCAACGCGGGTATGGCTTGTAGAGCTCATCATCGGACTCTCATGGAGCATCCTCCTCATGGGCAATGAATACATGGTCCTAATGCATACCTCTGGAATCCCCTATGTTGGGATTGCGTCATCCTCGCTCATCCTCCTGCCCTCCCACATGGCTTCGACAGCACTCCTGATACTCGCCAATCAAGGATTTTATCTCCCCTACACCACCCTACCTGTTTTGACGGCGTTGAATGCAGTTATCGTATCGGTCTTCGCAGGGCATCTTATAACCGCTTATCGTAAGGTTTAGATTCATCTTATATTTACTTAAAACAATCTATTATCACATGGGTGGTTTAGTTGGATGATGAGGAAGCGCCTGAATACGAGTTGCATAACCTAGCGAACGACTACTACAAGCTGGGTGACTTCATGAAGGCTATAGAGCACTATACGAAGGCAATATCCCTAAAGCCGGACATGATAGAGTCCTACTTCAACAGGGGTCTCGCGTACACTAGGATAAACGATTTCAGGAAGGCTTTGGACGACCATACCCGCGTCATAGAACTGAAGCCAGACCTCGCGGAAGTATACTATACCCGGGGGCTGATGCACGAGTACTTGAAGGACTACGATTCCGCGGTCAGGGACTACTCACGGGCTGTTGAACTAAACCCAAGTTACACTGAGGCGAGGGAGCAGAAGGCTATCGCTTTAAGAAAGAAAACAAATACATAACATGTCCCTGGAAAAGGCATACTACATCATAGACCGTGTGCCCGAGTTCCCCTACTTCCTATTCGCATCCTACTACGTCTTCACGACACCAGTCAGCACGTCCAGGCACGTCTTCTCCATAGCCTTCATCTACATGTTAGTCTCACTGCTGTTGGGGCTTGGGATAAAGCATATCCTCAAGACAGAGCGGCCCAGGCCATACGGCGACGTGAAGCCGTTCTGTTTTGACATACCCTCAATACACACTTCCCTATCACTGGGGGCGGTGGCTTTCACATACTTCGTGAACCCCGTCTACAGCATACTCATGTTCCCGGTAGGTGTCCTATACTTCTATTCACGGCTTAAGCTCGGTTATCACACGAAAAAGGCCATACTGGTGGGTGCTTTAATCGGTGTTGTGACAGGCATCGGATGCGGGATGCTGTTGGCTGACCTTTACTTTACTGAAAGAGTCGAATCCTACCTGTCGGTGCTCTTCTTCAGCATACCCCCAATCGCATCAGTCCTCCGGGCTTGGAGGGCCAGCAGGTGAGGTCACCTAACGTTCCTAAGGAATAGTATCGCCCCGATGGCTGAGAACAATATCAGCATGAAGACGATTATGTACGTTCCAGTCCTCTCGCCACTACCGGTCATGGTTCCCGGGGGGAGTGTACTCGTCGTATCCTGCTTGTAGCATGTCGACGGCTTGTCGCTGCATTCGCATATCACTTCATCATCGCTTATGAAGCACGAGTTAACCCCGACTCCTTCACGCCCGCACCTGTTCATGCAGCTCAGCAGGCAGTTCTGGCACATGCGGTTGTTCTCCCTGTTGCAGCAGTCCGGTCTTCCGTCGGCGGTTATATCCTTCTCGACAGAGCACAGCTTCTCAGTGTAGCCGCACACCACATTGTATTCTGGTTCAGGGCCGGTGTCGTTATCCTCCTGGAGCTCAACGAGCTTCTGCATCCGTTCGCCCCTAATCATCCCCCCTTTTTCAGGTATGGTGGTGCCGGTGCTGCTGCTTGATGAGGAGCTTGAGCTGCTGGTGCTGGTGCTCGAGCTTGTAGTGCTCGTGTCCTCGCTGACCGTCTCTTCAAAGTAGATGGGGTCGTCGTCGGCGTTGTAGTCTTGTGATATGGCGGGCGTCGCCATCAATACTATGATCAACAACAATGCTAGGCCTCTTAATTCCATTGTTTATCTATAATCTTCTTTGTTTTTAAGCTCCTCCTACCATTTAATTCAGGGCGTTAAGAATGGTGAAAATATCCTCTCTGGCCTCGTACCTGGTCGTTTTGATGGGCGTATTCCTGCTTGCGATGACGCTATACTATGCGATGCCGTCAAGGAATCCACCCGAGTTCAGTCTGAACAAGACCGGCTCCTTCCGTTCGTTCACTGTGGTCGAAGGCGACGTCTGCACAAAGGACGGGAAGCCCATAGTCCGCATGTATTCCACCGAACTCTGCCCGCACTGCAGGTGGATCGGCCCAACATTCGACAAAGTGGCTTCAGAGTACGCTGCTTCCGGCCGGATAGTCGCGTATCACTGGAGTTTCGACGCCCATGATGACGTGCTGACTACTGTCAGGGAGGATTCGATACCCGGGTCTGAGGAGTCACTGTACTACACATTCAACCCGTCGCAGACCGTGCCGACGTTCGTCTTCGGGTGCAAGTACTACCGGGTCGGGAACGCGCATGAGCGTGACGGCGGCCTGGCGGCTGAGGAGGCCGACTTCAGGGCGGTCATTGAAGAGTTACTCTAGCGTTACCTTAACGTTTATTTGCGTATTCGCTATCATATTTGAGGGGTGTTCCAGATGAGTCTTCGCGTCTTGGGTTCAGAGAAGGTGTCTGACGACACATGGAAGATAGTGCTGGCAGTCCTACTGGTGCTCGTCATCCTGTTCGTCGGCTTCATGATATTCTCCTTCGGATTGTATTCGACGGGCATATTCTCCCTCCTGTCTACAGCATCCACGACATCCTCATCGACCACGACTTCCACCACCACGACTTCCACCACTTCGTCGACCACGACTTCCACCACCACGACTTCATCGTCCACAACAACATCCATGGTGTCGACTACGACGACTTACGCTTCCACCACGACGCTTGACCCCCTCTACACTGAGGCGTTCTGCGTGTCCCAGCGCATCACGGCACTCTACATGCACGACACTGATGCTGGTTCTAGATGTCCACAGTGCAGGGCGATAAAGCAGCATTACGGCAACTACTTCTCCCTCTTCGACTCCACAATCAGGTACTGCATATCCGATGAGGACAATGAGGAGTGCATTGACGAGCTGCAGGAGTACCAGGATGACGATGACATGATAGACGCCCAGACCGGCGAGGAATACACTGGCGGCATCGGATACCCTGCCGCAGTCATCGCAGGCAACGCCTACGTCAGGATAACCCCCTCTAACCTGAAGTCCATCACAGTCTGCTGAAAGCAACATGAAAAAAAGCATAATAACCCTCTTGATGATGGTGGCCGTATTGTGTGCCGACTCCCAGCAGGATGGCGGGGTGGTGGTATTGTCCAATCAGCTGGACATGCCTGCGGCATCCGCGATAGGCGAACTCATGGAAAAGAATAACCTACCATATACGGTAGTTGGGGCTGGAGAATTTGACGCTTACAGGGCATCCAGGCACGTTATCATCCTCGGCGGGCACGGCAGCCCGGAGGGTGTGGGGGACGTCGTCGAAGGCTTGCTGACTTCATTCGAGAGGCAGAGCCTCACGTCGGACACGGACTCGTCATTCCTCTTCAGGAAGCGCGGCGTCTGGACTGAAGGACAGACGGTCTGGATTCTCGCAGGCCATGATGTGGATGACACCATCCTAGCGCAGCGTAAGTATTCTGGAGGCATAATGCGTGCTCTGGCAGAATATTATCCCGGTCCGATAGTAATAACGAGCCACTCTGATGGGGAGGATGTCGTCTTGGACTCCAACAGCATAGGATTCTACGTGACTGTGTTAAACAATGGCACATTCGATTTTGAGGGCTTCAGCTTGGCTGCCCTTCATCGTTCAGGCTTGCTGCTCGATGTTATTCCGAAATCATATGCTCTGAAGTCAAATGAGTCCAAGCGTTTCCTCATCAGGCTGGGGAACATGTCTGTGCGTGATGCAGGGATAGTGACGCTCGAATACTGTATGAGGAACATTAGCATGAACGTGACATTCCGGGAGGTTGAAACACAGTCCTCCGAAGGGTGCAGCATGTGCAGGAGGGGATACTAGTGGACGCTAACGTAATCGCCCTGCTGGTCATGGTGTCTGTCATGTCCGTACTGATCGTCGCTGTTGGAGTCGCACTCGTGTTCATGCCATCGATTACTGTCACGTCGTCAACCATGCAATCTACCACATCCTACACGTCCTCATCATCCACGTCATCAACAACCCTGATGGATACGACTCTGCTTGAGTCATCCACTACCTCCACGACATCGACAACATCATCCAGCACCCTGCCTGCGATGAAGCAGCTTCAAGTGTCCTACATTCCAGCTGGCGTGTATCGGGGCGATTACGTGAAGGTTAGCGTATCATCGAATGGTGTTGTGGTTGATGACGCGTTCGTATTACTTGACGGCTCATACCTGGGGAACACGGAGTCTGGCGTCTTCACCATCCCAGAATTCAAGTCCGGAATTCACGAGCTCGTGGTCGTCAAGGAGGGTTTTCAGAACAATACCGGCATTATAAACGCGTCTACCGTCCCCTATACGAGCTCCAGTGAAGTATACCGTCTACTATCCCCCGCAGACCGGGCCAGATACCTCTCCAACGGGTGGGTTAACGTACGATATTATTATACCGTCAACTGCCCCCAATGCGCTATAGTGGAGCCAAAGCTAAACGCCATAATACAGAAGAACCGTGGATGCGTCCTCTACGAGAAGATAAACATACTGAGGTACAGGGAACAGCTTATCGGCAAGTTCGGGTCAAGCGTCAAGACACCCTACCTAGAAGTGCAGGGCCCCCGTGGCACGTATTCCTCTTCAGGGCTTGTGCCAACCCACTGGATGGAGGAGAAGATACTGGGTGTTACGGAATGTGGGGTGGTCTCATGATAGAGCTTCTCGTCGCGAGCGTTTTCTCAGGCCTCCTCTCCTCTTTGAGTCCATGTAGCCTCCCGATATATCCTGTGATGCTGAACTCCCTCTGCAGGTCCGGCTCCAACAGGCGTGTGGTAGCACTCTCATTCACTCTGGGCATAGTGTCCGCCTTCATGCTGTTCTACCTTCTGATAGTCTTCCTTACCAGCCTCCTCGGCGACCTGGCGTATGATGTGCTCGGCATCTTCACTGACGTCGTCTACGCTGGTGCTGCATTATTATGCTTCCTATTCGCATTACGCTCTCTGGGAGTGCTTAACGTCAACATGCGCACCTACAGTCCATTCAAGCCTTCCTCGCATGGCGGTGTCGTGGGTTCTTTCCTGACCGGCATGATGTTTTCGACAATAGTCACGCCATGCAGCCTGCCTTTCATGATAACCGGGATAATGCCCGTACTGCTGATGAAGGAGACGTTTGTCCAGGGCTTTTTCCTCATGTTAGCGTTCTCGCTTAGCATGGGCGTCCCAATACTATCCCTCGGCCTCGCGTCTGACGCGGCGTTCAGATACATGGGTTTCTTCAGGGACAGGATGAATGATGTTGAGCGGGTTTCAGCGGTATTCCTCATTGTCGCAGGACTATACTTCTCCTACCTCCTGCTCATCTGAGGTGCTGTGAGATAGCCTTATAGAGTTCGTCCATGTTGGTGCCTTCCTTTGCGGATACTCTAACCACCGGGTATCTGACCATCGCCTTCTCTATCTGATCTGGCTTCGCATCATCCAAGTCGATTTTGTTTGCGGCGACTATCATGTTCACGTTGTACGCCTTTAATATGCCCAGAAGCAGTGCGTTTACCTTCGTGTACGGGTTTTTAGTGGAGTCAAGCACGACTATCGCGCTGTCTATTCTCTTCATCCACCTAACCGACTCGGCGATCCCCTCAGTGGCCTCGAGCAGCCTTAGCCTTGCCTCATCCTCGTTCATTGAGGCGCTTAGGAACTCGTCGAAGTAGTCTGTATGAAGCTCCTCTCTTGACGATATGCCTGGCATGTCGAAGAGGTCTATCATGAGCTTGCTCTTGCCTGACTCCAGCACCACCTCCTCCATCCCGTGGACGTGGCGTGTCTCGTGCGGTATGTCAGATATCGCCCAACCAGCACCTCCAATGCAATCCGTTATTATCCTGTTGGCCAGGCTCGTTTTACCTGAGTTCGGAGGCCCGTATATGCCCACACGCAGGTTCTTCTTGAATCTCAGCATTCGACTAAGCCATCTGATAAATCTCCTGTGGGGCATGTCATATATCACTTAGACGGGCAGAATAAAAAATGCTTAAAATATAAAGACAATTTATATTGTATAAAAAAAACTTTTATCATGGCCGTAGTCTCATTATGGTTTTGCTTATAAACCTTGAATCATTAAATTGTGACATGATTAAACTAACGCGTAATGAACGTAAAGTACTTAAGTTTCTCATACAGAACGGCCGCATATCCGACGCAGAGATGGCGCGTAAACTGAGCATCACAGCCCAGGCGGTAGGCAAGATACGCAGAAAACTCGAGGAAGAGGGAATCATAAGGTCGTACACAACCCAGGTGGACTACGACAAGCTGGGCATCAACGTTTTCGCGATAGCCATGTTCCGGATAAGGCCAGAATCATGGAAGACCATGGTGGAGTCAGACATACGGGAGCGCGTTAAAGGCCCGCACATCATAAACTTCTACCGACTATCGGAGGGTGACGTTACGCACGTTCTGGTCTACGGGTTCAGGAACCTCTCGGACCTCGACAACTACTTCCACGTCCTGCAGACTGAGAGGGGGCACATAAGCGAGCTGAGGAGGCTCTACGTCTTCTCCGCAAAGAGCGTCGTGAAAGAGTCGCCGAAGGAACTGCTAATCAAGATAATAGACGAGATGGGCAAGGAGACGCCGCCAAGACCGCTGCCACCGCCACACAAGCGAAAGACTTCTACGGTGGATGAGGACTCCAACATGACACTTGCCTGAACTCCTGTTTTATAAAGTGTCGCTAATTTATTACCTAAGATGCAGAATCCAGCATGGCATAGCATAGAACGCACTCAAGTACTTGAGGAGCTAGCCTCAAGTGAAACTGGCCTAACGTCAGAACAGGCGAGGGAAAGGCAGGGCAAGTACGGCCTGAACCAACTTATGGAGGCCGAGAAGACAAGCATCCTCGAGCACATATCAAACCAGTTCAAGGACTTCCTTATAATACTGCTGATAATAGCTGCCGTAATATCCATCGGCATCGGCATCCTGGAGAACAGCGTCCAGGAGATGGTGGAGGCCGGACTCATACTACTCATAGTATTATTCATAGTTATTGTCGGGTTCTACCAGGAATACAATGCTGAGAAAGAGCTGGAGGCGTTGAAGAAGCTGATGACACCATCTGCTCTCACGCTTAGGGACGGCGTGAAATCAAAGATAGACGCTTCAGGGCTTGTCCCCGGGGACATAGTATTCCTTGAGTCAGGAGACCGGATACCAGCAGACCTGCGCGTAATTCAGGAAGTAGAATTACGGGTGGACGAGTCGTCACTCACCGGAGAATCCAATCCTGTAGAGAAAAAACACGGTCCTGTAAGCGAAGACTCTTCTCTGGCCGACAGGAGCAACATGCTCTACATGTCAACCACAGTAGTCTACGGTAAGGCGACTGCGGTAGTCGTCTCAACCGGCATGGGGACTGAGATAGGCCGCATAGCCGGCAGCATACAGGACATAAAGGAGGAGAAGACACCGCTACAGGAGCGTCTCTCAGTCCTAGGCAAGCAGATTGGTGTCGGCGTCATAATCATCTGCGCCATAGTCCTGGTATCTGGTATTCTCGCCTCAGACACGTCATTCCTCGAGATGGCTATAGTCGCAATAGCGCTTGCCGTGGCGGCAGTCCCTGAAGGCCTGCCGGGGGTGGTCACAGTCGCACTCGCCGGCGGCACGCGCAGGATGGTGAAGGAGAATGTAATCATCCGCAAGCTCCCTGCCGTAGAGACACTGGGCTCGACAACCGTTATATGCACAGACAAGACAGGGACACTCACCAAGAACGAGATGACAGTCAAGAAGATATGGCTGCACGGTAGGACAATAAACGTGCAGGGTGAAGGATACTCCGTTAAAGGTCGGCTCGTCGATGAGAACGGCTCTGACGTCAAGGAGGCTGATCAGGAGCTTGACAAACTGCTGACTGCAGGCGTCTTGGCCAATGACGCAGGCATCGGAGGCGACTCCATAACAGGCGACCCGACCGCCGCCAGCGTGCTTGTCGCCGCAGCCAAGATAGGGTACTCGCAGGAAAAGCTGAACGAGAAGCATAAGCGTGTGGACGAGATAACATTCAGCTCCGAGAGGAAGAGGTTCACCACCATAAACGAGTTTGAAGGAGTTAAGACTGCATACACCATCGGTGCTCCGGACGTGGTGCTTGACAAATGCAACCGCATGCTATCCCGTGTGGGCGAGACAGAGCTTTCCAGCGAACTCCGCACAGAAGTGTTGGAGAAGAACTCAGAGTTCGCGACCCAAGCATACCGCGTACTGGGCCTGGCATTCCGTCAGATAACCGGTGATTACACCCACGAAAACCTCGAGCAGGACATGACGTTCATAGGTCTCGTGGCCATGATAGACCCCCCGAGGGAGGAGTCAGCGAAGTCTGTGGACTTGTGCAAGCAGGCAGGCATACGTGTCGTCATGATAACAGGGGACCACAAGCTGACCGCGAAGGCAATAGCAAAGCAGGTCGGCATATACCATGAGGGCGATCAGATACTCACCGGAGCCGAGCTGGAGAAGATAAGCGACGCCGAGCTGGAGAACATCGTGGAGCGGACTTCGATATACGCCCGGGTTTCCCCGATACACAAGCTGAAGATAGTGAAGGCGCTTCAGGCGAGGGGCAATGTGGTGGCAATGACCGGGGACGGCGTGAACGATGCACCCGCGTTGAAGAAGGCTGACATCGGCGTCGCGATGGGCATAACAGGTACTGACGTCAGCAAGGAGGCGTCTGACATGGTCTTGACTGACGACAACTTCTCATCCATCGTGCGTGCGGTAGAGGAGGGCAGGGGGATATACGACAACATCCGCAAGTTCTTCGCATACCTGATTTCCGGAAACATCGGGGAGGTTGCGGTAGTATTCCTGTCATCCATAATACCTTCAGTGCCCATCGCATTGACGGCATCCCAGATACTCATAGTCAACCTGGTCACAGACGGCCTGCCAGCCCTTGCGTTGGGCGTTGACCCATTCGAGCCTGGGGCCATGAAGAGGAAGCCCCGCCCGCGGACTGAGCCGTTGCATAAGGATCTCTCGCCGTTCATACTCTGGTATCCCGTGCTGATGATCCTAGTCACCATGTCAATGTTCCTATGGGTCTACGATCCTGTGGAGGAGAACGTCTTCGAAGCCCAGACTGTCGCATTCCTCTGCATAGCATTCTTCGAGATGTACCAGGCGTTTGCATCCAGGTCCACCAGGTATCCTGCATTCAAGGTCGGCCTCTTCAAGAACAAGTGGCTGCTTGCCGCGGTTGGTTTCTCACTGCTGGTGGTGGTGGGACTGCTTTACGTACCATTGACCATCCCATTCGCTGGCATAAGCATACAGGATCTCACACACACGTACCCCCTCTCTGCGGGATTGTTCCTTTCCATACTGGGGTTGTCTAGCTTAGGATTCATCTACCTTGAAATCCAGAAGTGGTGGAACACAAGGGGGGTTGACCTTTCAACATCCTAGTCCTGCTGTACTGGGCCCCAACCCATAATCTCATAGACCTTAAGCCTTACTGCATCGGGGGTAGGATACTTGTTGCTCCCATCCGGATTCTTGGAGGTGACTGTCCTGTATGCATCCTCACATCTACTAACCTCCATCTCGCGGGCCATTTCCTTCAGATCGTCTATGAACTGGGCGTCTGGGCTGAATTTCCTCGCTCCAGCCCCAACAAGTAGCGCGAAGATAGTGCGTCTCTCAACGCCCTTACCGCACATTACGGGACTAAGACCATGCCTCACACATCCTTCTATCGCTTCCCCGTACAGCCTGAGGACTCCCACATCTTCCTGCCTGAATTCCTCACTGTCTCTCGGGACCTCAAGGTATCTCTGGGCCGTGTCTGAGGTGCCTATCGCTGCGTCGTCAATGTCCACCTCGTTTGGGCCGCGTGCTCCTGATATTATCGCGTCAAGGTTGTGTATCGCGGTCGGGTGCTCTATCAGTGGGACTATCGGTATCGGGTTGTTCCCCTGGAACCTTGCTATCTGCTCTGCCCCCGGAACATACTCTCCAGGACGTATCTCCACTTGCCCTGCCTGCATCTGTCCGATGAGCCCCCATTTAACTTGATTTAATCTTCTAATCTGCTCTCCGTTCATAACCATGGGGAGCTCGACCTCAACAGGTCTGCCAGTCCTCATGGCTGCTATAATCATGCCCTCTAACTGGGGTATCAGGAAGTCTTCTATGTTGCTTGAGACACCCTCCCTCTCGTGAAGCAGGAATCTCATCCCGTTTCTATTAGCCAGCTCGTCGTGACCCCAATTAGCCTTTACGAAAGCCGGTAGCTTTGCGCTGACCTGCTCCACGCCCTCGCCCGCAGCGTCTATGTCAGCTACCCTGAAAACCTTGGGCTTCCCTATCCTCTCCTCTATGATGGCTCTCTCAGGGGAGTCTGGCGGGTATTCCTCAGCCAGCTGTCTTGTCCTCTCGTCGTAAACCCGTATGATCCTCTCAACAGAGTCTGCCACCCTGTTCCTGAGCTCCCTTCTTGACGTGTTAGACAGCTCCCTTTCAGCAGTCTGGTCTGCAGTCTGATGGTTGTGTCTGTGGAACCATGGGCACCTGCCCCACCCCATCATTATGAACTCCATCCTGGTTAAGCCTATGCCATCTGAACCGCATGATGCGGCCATCTTTATCCTAGACTCATCCACAGAACCAAGGTTCGTCATCAACTCGAGGGTCACCCCATCCTTGGTGACAGCCCTCTCGTGTATGTTTGGGGCCACAGGTATTATCACCCTAACGGGGTTCTCCCTGCTTAAACCAAGTTCGGCAGGCAGGGTATCATTGGGTCCGACAATCGTTGTTACTGCCTGGCCCTTCTTGTCCACGATATCTCCGACAACAACCGTGTCGCCGTCGTGTATGTCCTGTATCCCCTGTACTGAAGCCACCATGGGGAATCCATATTCAGAGCCGAAAGTGAGAGCATGCCCCTCAGGTCTGCCAAATTCGCTTATGGTCGCTAGACAACCTATCCTCGGCAGCTCAGGCACGTGTTCCGGGGATATTGGGTATTGCGTGATGAATACGACCCCCCCTCCCTTATCGCTGGCGGCCTGCCTCGCCTCCGCTGTCGTGTCTCTACCTATCAATACGCCGATAACCTCAGTCCGTATGTTCCGCAGGTCGTCAACCCTGTTTTGGTCCACGTTTGTCTCACCCTGCTTAGGCAGCATATCACGCACAACCATGTCAACAGCAAGAGCTGCGCCAGGGTATTGGGGCTCTCCGGGAGTCTGCTCTAAACCCAGCGACCTTAATTCATCATCTGTCAACGGCACACCCATCCTCATCTCGGCTGACCTGATTATCTGGCCGTACTGCTGCCTCCTCAAGTGCTTTTGAGCCGCAATGTTAGGGCCATCACCCTTGCTTTTCGCTAGCCCTGGCCTGGAGTCTATGGTCCTGTGGGCGTCTTCCAGCCTTCTTAGCTCCTCTGGTCTTCCATCATGTCCGACAGTGTGCCTGTCATATATGTTTGACGGGTCTTCAAGCCTTATTGCAGTGCCAAGCACGACATGCCCGGTCTCTGTGCCACGGCCTAGCATAGTCTTCCTCCCCAGCGCCTGATCGTGCCTTACTATGGCTTCTCTTACGGCAACTTCCTCCCTACCCCCAGCAGTCACTGTGTTCTGGGCAGATCTCTCTACCCTCTCCCATTCACGGTTTAGCCTTCTCACAGCACCGTCAATCTCCTCAAGGCATGAGATGCATCTCCCCTCTGGGCCGACAGCCCTCAGGCGCACCATCTCGTTTGGCATCCTACTGCCATCAGGGTTCTTGGGGAAGGCTGCCGGGTCTGTGAACGTCAATACCTCGAATTCCCTCCAATCCTGTGTCTGGTCTCTCGGCTTGAAATGAAGTATAACATCCTCTGCGAATGGGTCGTATGCGCCGTCAATCACTGCTGCAGGTTTTCCGTGCACTCCTTCAGCAATATGGACTGTTCGTTCTATACTAACTTCCCTGCCTCCGGTAGCCTCCGTCATCTCAGTCTGGAGTGTTGCACCCAGTTTAGCGGGATCCCAGTCCATCTCCTGGCCGCCTGGCTCGCTAATCCTAGCCGCGAGACTCTTTAGGCCCACATCAGGTATCCTGCCAACTACTTCCCCAATCTGGTGTATCTGCTGGTCCAGGTCCCCGACCTGTCTTCTCTGCAGGTCTGTCCTCGCTTTTTCCAGAATAAGTCTCCTCAATTCGGCTGGAGAAGTCTTGTCAGGGTCGAATTGACCGTTAGCCATCATTAAAATAGCGTAGAATATGAATAAATACATCTATGAGTGATGAGTCTGACGCGTTATTCGGGGCACAGTTCGCGCTTGAGGACATCAGGGAGCTGCTGAGGGAGACTGCGCCAGGACACAAGCTCAGTGAAGTGCAGAAGAAGAAGCTAGCCGAATCGTTGAATCGGATTATGTCTGAGTTGAAGAAGATTGAGAAGTTGAAATGAATGTCGCTGGAATGGAGTTGCGGGACCGTGAAGAGGACTGTATTAACATTAACCCCCTCCAGACGGCGGGACGCACGTATCCTGAGACGAGGAAGGCCATCATCTCCTATGCGGACGGATACAGCGTCTGCGATTGGTGTGGTGGATGCCTGCTTGAGATAGACAAGCCACCTGTCAGGAAGTTCCTTGAAGAGGCCTCTGAATTCCTCGGAATGCATCGAACAATGCTAACCAACGGATGCAGGGAGGCTAAGTATTCTGTAATCCATGCGGTAACAAGTCCTGGAGACTCGGTGGTAATCGACGGCAACAAGCATTACACCACCTATGTGGCCTGCGAGAGAGCGGGAGTTAGTATACACGAGGTTGCGGGCAGTGGAAGCCCTGAATACAGGATAAACCCTGAAGACTACGCTAAAGTGTTTGAGGAGGTTAAATCCGATACTGGCGGAAGCCCTGCTCTGGCGATACTCACCCACGCAGACGGAAGCTATGGGAATATGGTTGATGCTGCGAGAGTCAGCAAGATATGCAGGGAATACGATGTCCCATTCCTGCTTAACACCGCCTACTCTTCAGGACGAATGCCTGTTGACGGTAAGAAGCTTGGCGCAGACTTCCTGGCATGCAGCGGCCACAAGAGCTGGGCGGCTGGAGGAGGTAACATAGGATTGCTTTCGGTGAACGAAGAATGGTCTGAGCGGCTGTTCAAAGTATCTGATAAATACAAGAACAAGACTCTTGAGATACTCGGATGCTCTGCCAGGGGCACATCCACTGTCGCGTTGATGGCTAGTTTTCCCAAAGTCAGGGAGCGTGTTAAGCACTGGGATGATGAACTCAGGAATGCCAGGTGGTTTGTGGATCAACTGGATTCCCTGGGGATAATCCAGGTCGGCGAGAAGCCAACCAACCATGACCTGAACTTCTTCGAGTCTGAGATACTCTACAGGATATCGGAGACCCACAAGAAGAAGAGATTCTACCTATACCAAGAGCTTAAGGAGAGGGGGGTTATAGGCATAAAAGCAGGGCTGACCAAGAATTTCAAGCTCTCCACATACGGTAAGACTCGCGAGCAGATAGAACACGTCGCTGAGGCATTCAAAGACATTGTCGATAAATACTCGTAATCCCCTATTTCTTACATGCCAATCGACGAGGACAAATCCGGCGGCAGACGCAGGAAGCCCAGGCAAGACCCTAACGAACTCAGACAGCATCAGGCCGAGAAGCTTGGGGGTGTGAGACGGTTTGCGTCAGCCCGCACCCACGGGTCTCGCAAGGCTATTACACGGCATTCATCAGACCGTGGGGATGAATTGTTCCTTGAGAGGGTGTCTCCGAGGGTTGAAGGCATAGGCTTCTCAGACCCGCAGGCGGTCATGGGCGACATATCCGAGATACTGCGTGAGGGTCCCACATCTTTTCACTCGAACTGCATGGTCGACGAGATGCTCTCCCTCTTTGACGGGAGGAACTACCGCCGCGGCAGCAATATGCTCTACACCGGCCAGCTGGATGAGTCCGGCAGGCAGCCATTAGCGACCTCAGATCCTGACACCGCATGGAGGTTCCTAAGGAGTGTCATCCAGCAGGGCGGTGGCGCCCGTTTCAACGATGAAGGACTTAGGACACTGAACAACGTGATACTGTCTTATGAACACCCTTCTGAATTCATCTCTCACCTAGCTTCAAACCCTGGCAGGGTTGGCCTTTTGCGTGACTCCATAAGATGCATCCCTGAAAACACTGATGTGCGTCAGGTAGCAGACACGCTTCGATTCATATCATCCGAGATGCCAGGGCAGCTGGCCAGAATACTCTCCCGAGAACACTCCATCAGGAATACCATCCTCCCGCTTCTTTTCCAGCATCCCGAACACATAGATGAATACCGGCGCTACGCCCAAACACCCTCTGCGAACATCAACACTTCCCAGCAGCCACCAGCCGCATTCTGCATCAACCCTCTGACAGGCCTCTGCGTGTTAGGTCCTGCCTCAGAAGGCCATCAGGGCCTGCTGGAGGCTGCTAATGTTCAGGGGGAAGATAGGGGCTACTATGTTAACGGGCTTATATCAAGGCCTAGGAGAAGCCAGACAACGACACTACGCTTTGACACGCAAAACATTGTTCAAAGATTCGGTCAGGATGCTGCTGAAGCAATGCTTGAATTAGCGGCTGAATACGCGTATGACCTTGGGTTTCCCAACTCCCAGGTGCAGTTTGAGGCAAACCAGAATCCTGGACTGGATGGCCTAAACCTCAGTCAAGTGGTCCTGTCTGGGGTTACTCTCTCGATGCCGTCTGGTTCTGTCGGTCATGTTGCCTCGAAGCCTCCATGGGAGATTGTCGAGAGTATTGATGATCTCGGCGATGGCGGGGCTTTACTCATCCAAAAGGGCAGGGTTTGCGTGCTAACCGGAGGAACTCTCGCTTCAGTCAGCACTTCACTCTCTCATTTTGGCTTCTGCTTGTTTGGCAGGGACGAGTCTGGCGTAGTCCACTTGACGGAATGCAATACCGAGCACGACCAGAAGTCATCGAGCTGTAAGGCGATTGAGGGTCAGATGATCGCCCAAGGCTTTCCAAGGGATAGGATAAGGAATGAAGGATTCAGGTAGCCTTTTATATGATGTCTTTCATAATATCTCTTCCATGTCTGACTTGAACTCTAAGCCTTCCGAATTACTGGGTAAGGTAAGGCAGCAAAAGCCGTTAGTGCATCACATCACGAACTGGGTGACAATCTACGACTGCGCGAACATTGTGCGGGCATTCGGGGGGCTTCCAGTCATGGCTCACGCTCCAGAGGAGGTGGAGCAGATGTCTGGGATAGCAAATGCCCTGGTGTTGAACATAGGGACTCTTACGACAGGGCTTATCGACTCGATGATACTGGCTGGGAAGGCGGCAAACAAGAAGGGGATTCCAGTGGTGCTTGACGCTGTCGGCGTCGGCGCAACAGACATGCGGACAGAAAGTGCATTACGGATTCTGAAGGAGGTTCACGTGGACATAATCAAGGGCAATTCCAGCGAGATAGGCGTCTTGGCTGGTGCTGAAGCCGAAGTGCGTGGTGTAGAGGCTGCTGGACTCAAGGGAGACCCTTTTGAACTCTCAAAATCACTTGCATTATCTGAGAAGGCTGTTGTGGTGATGACTGGGAAAGAAGACATCGTTAGTGACGGCAAAAACACTTACTCCATCTGCAACGGGCATGAGATGATGGCCTCGATAGTGGGTACTGGCTGTATGGCAGCCTCTGTTATCGGCTGCTTTGCCGCGGTCGAGTCTGATTATGGGCTTGCTTCTGCGTGTGCGATGGCCTGCTATGGTGTTGCAGGAGAGATGGCTGCTGAGGGTTCGAGCGGTCCTGGAACCTACAAGATTCGTTTCTACGATGAAGTCCACAACCTGTCTAGAAAACATGTTGAAACAATGTCCAAAATCATTAGAATCTGATTTAACCCTATTTTAACCCTGACGTATCCCTGTTTTTACCTTAAGCTCTTTTATAGGGTCATCTAATAGAAGTTTGTGAACATCTGGGGGGTGAGTCTAATGGAAGCTGGTTGGATGGCACAGGGCGGCAGGACCATGGCCTTGCTGGTGGTGGCTTTAGCGCCTGTCTTATTAGCTTTACTGCTCCACATAGTCTCAAGGATCGTCTATCCGACTCAGAGGATTCTCTTAGACGCCAAGCCTTATGACAGATACCACATAGTAGTTAGGAAATAACGCTACCACCCACAAAAAGAGCCATGCGCCGGTGGTGTGCGCCTTAAAAACGCACACCACCCTACTTCTTTTACGCATCTGTTTGTTTAATAAAATCCACACATAGTAGATACTAATGGAGTTGCGCGGCTTCTACTTCATAACAGACAGCAATCTCTCGCATAAGCCTGACGTGGATGTGGTACGGGAGGCGGTCGACGGCGGGTGTTGTGTTGTCCAGTACCGTGAGAAAAACAGGCAGATGGAGGAGATGCTCCGGATAGCCTCCAAGATACGCGACCTAACCCGTGACAAGGCCTACTTCATAGTGAACGACAACCTGGATCTCGCGCTGGAAGCAGGTGCTGATGGAATCCACTTAGGCCAGGAAGACTTTAGCTTCCGGGAGGCGAGATACGTGCTCGGCAAGGACATGATAATAGGGGTCACAGTGCACAACGTCCGTGAGGCATTGGATGCGGAAGCGGATGGTGCTGACTATCTCGGCGTAAGCCCCATATTCGCGACAAACACGAAGCCCGACGCCGGACTCCCCGCGGGAGTCCAGTTAATACGGGACGTGAAGTCAAAGGTGAGCATACCAGTCGCGGCTATAGGCGGTATAAACGAGGCCAACGTTGATTCAGTGATAGCCGCCGGAGCCGACATGGTTTGCGCGATAAGCGCGACGGTATGCAAGTTTGACGTTAAAGCTTCAGTAGAATATTTCAGCAACAAGTACCTATGACAAGTATAAGTGATATCGGCGGAGAATTCTCCCTGATACGGAGGGTGACTCGGCAGGCGGATGATAAGAACGTTGTTATGTCCGTTGGAGACGATACTGCTGTGTTAGAGTACACTGAGGACGACTATCTGCTCTTTACCACAGACATGATGGTTGAGGGAGACCACTTCAACACAGGATGGTCCACTCCCCGCCAGATAGGCGTTAAGGCAATGGAATCCAATGTCTCAGACATAGCGGCAATGGGTGGTAGGCCCAAGTACGCCCTCATATCACTGACTCTGACTAAAGACACTTCAGTGGAATTCGTGGAACAGTTATACGACGGCATGTACTCGGTGTGCGGTGAATACGGTTTCAATATCGTAGGCGGAGACACGACCCACGGCAGCTGCGTTGTGATAAATGTGGCGATGATCGGTCTGGTCGGAAAGCGACTCCTACGTCTAAGGTCAGGGGCTCGTGTCGGAGACGTGATATGCGTTACCGGAGACATTGGGAAGTCAAAGGCAGGGCTGGAGATGCTCTTACACGGCTTCAAGGGCGATTACGCAGAGCACACGGAGCCAAAATGCAGGCTCAAGGAGGCGTGGAAGATAGCTGAACACGCCAATGCCATGATAGACGTTAGTGACGGGCTGGCCAGCGAAGTCAACCACATATGCGCAGCCAGCGGTGTCGGCGCGTTAGTCTACAAGAGCAAGATTCCCGTCTCAGACAAGACGCGTGAGTATGCTGGCAAATGCGGTGGCGACCCAATCGACTATGCGTTGAACGGCGGGGAAGACTATGAGCTACTGTTCACACTCCCCAAGGGGCTTATCTGCAAAATTGATGTCAGCGTGCCCCTCACGGTTGTCGGCGAAATAGTCGATGAAGGCGAGGGCGTGATGATTGTCAACGGCGGCGGGAAAAAAGTTTTGAAAGGCGGCTTCAACCATTTTCAATGACTTTATATATTTTCCCTATTAATGATTGAAGGAAATGGGTGCGAAAGTAGAGCTGATGGAAGGGAAAAGAATACCTAAAAACCCTGTGATTATTGAGGCGTTTCCGAGCAAGGGATACGTAAGCACCATAGCCGGCAGCTATATGATAAAAAAACTTGGCATGGAGTATGTGGGCTACATACATTCGAACGATCTGGAGGCAGTGACTGTGGTGCATGACAAGAAGCCAATGCGGCCCATACGCATCTACCAGAAGGATAATCTAGTCCTTATATTCTCGGAGATAATGATCCCCCTGGAAATGATACACGACTTCTCTGAGGACATTTCAGAATGGATCAAGGAGGTCAAACCCAGCAAGATAATACTCCTCGCTAACATAATGGGCATAAACACAGAGAAAGACCATGAGATATTCGGTGTGGCATGCGGCGAGGAATCATTAAAGAATCTTGGTGAAGCTGAAGTCAAGATGCTCGATGAGGGTGTCCTGACTGGTATGTCCAGCAGCCTCATGCTCCGCTGCATGGACAACGGTTTCTCAACAATAGCCCTGATGGTGGAGACCCGATACATACCCGACGTTCTCGCAGCCTCCAGCATACTCAAGATACTCAACAAGATACTCGGCCTGGAGATAGACATAAAAGGCCTTGAAGACACGGGCAAGGACATTGAAGGCCAGGTTAAGAACCTTATGGAGCAATTCAAGACTGCGCATGAAGGCCATGAAGAGCTCAAGGACATGAGCAACCTACCAATGTACCGGTAAATATATTATACATAAACGAATATTCTTGCATGAAGGGTTACTCAAAAAAAATTATCGTCTCTCTATTACTCATATTATCTCTCACTGCCGCATCCTGCTGCTTCATATACTCAAACATAACCTCATTAAGGATACCTTTCGACAACGATGAGGCTGAAAAGGCGGTTGCAGGCCTTAGGCTATACCAGTCAATTAAGCATGGTAGTCTGGGAGACTTCATATCAGCAACCATTGATTCAGGAGGCCGATTATACCCCTTCATACACTCATGGCTACTAAGTTTTCTTTATCTGATTAACGGGCCCGACCTGTTCACTTCAAGACTGCAAAGTCTGTTGATGTTCGGGCTTTCAGTGCCATTATTGTTTGCTATAGGTCTTTCTATGGATGTGGATAGGGGCTGGTTTATCGGTCTAATGTCATGCCTTTTGATGCTTACGTCTAAGGGGATACTTCTATCTTCGGCACTATGTATGATCGAATCTACCGGCATCTTCATGTCTCTGTGCGCATTCGCATTATACTTCAATGCATTGCGCACTAGAGCATTATTCTGGTATCTATCAACTGGGTTTTTCACCGTCCTTACTTTCCTAACTAAGTATAATTACGGGATTTTCATCATAGCTGCTCTCATGATATCCCATTTCTCTCACCTAACGTTAAAGAAAGACCATGATAACAACTCATTGTGGCGGCGACAACTTGCCTGCCTGCTTATCCCAATGGTTTTATGTGTCTTGTGGGTTTTCGTATACTGGGACGGTTTTTACAGGTTTTTAACCACGCAACCGGTAAGGACAACCATGTTTAGCGCAAAAAACATCTTCTATTACCCAAAAGCCTTATACACTGAATACTCTCCCTCACCTGTAGTGTTCTTTATCCTCATATTTAGCCTTCTCGTGTCATTGAAAGTTCTACACAATCAGCAAACGTTCTTCCTCACATCTTATGTTCTAGTCGTTTTTATCTCAATGGTGCTGAAACTCCAGAACGAATCACGATTCATAATAACCGCTGTTCCTGCATTGTACCTCCTCGCTGGCCTTCAAACTTCAAGGTTAATATTCCATAGGAATGAGGGTTTACGCAATACGTCCATCCTACTCGTATTCCTGGCCTTTTTTTCAATGCTTCATGGTGCATACATGATTTATGGTGGATATAATGGGCTGCTTAGGGTTAACTACGAGGGTAGGGAATCATATTACGAGATGCACGAGTTTATATCATCATTGATAACTGAGAAAAAGCATGTGTCATTGTTGTGTGCGTGGGATCAGATGCCTGAGAATGCTTTTAAATGGTTCTGGGCTGTTAATAAAGGGTGGGACGTCCAGTCCATATCTGTTGGGAATGTGTGTGAAAATGATCCTATCGAACCATATTATGTCGTCATTTTTGAGGGTTATTATGACTCAAAAAACATTCCGGAAGGCTTTAAAATAATGTCAAGACAAGATTTTGAGGATATCAGTGTTACAGTCATGGGGGCTAATAACTGAAGTATGGTGTTTTTATTCCTCTTTATTGAATCATTAACAGGTGGTAGTCATGGTTAACTTGTACCGTATGTTGTCTAAGTTAAGGCATAATAAGGCCTATCTGGACCGTGAATCCCTCATAATGCGTCTTCAGGGAAAGAGCTATTTCACAGACGATGAGTTAAATGAGATAATGAGGTACCGGAAGGTTCCCCACCACACGAATCAGGGGTCTGTGAATATGACCGCAAAGGCGTTTAACGCCGGTTCTCTGGAGCAGAAGATAAAACTATTGAAGAAGCTCAATGGCGTCGGCATGACTGTCGCATCCACAATACTCATGTTCAACAACCCCTACAAGTATGTCGAGTTAAATCATGAAGTCTGGAATCTCCTCCAGAGGAACTATGGACTCAGTGGGAGTGAGAAAGGCGGTGGGAGCGACTATTCCCTAAGCGAGCTTGAAAAATACATCGAGGTTGTGATGTCACTGTCTGAAGAATACGGCATGAAGCCCAGCGACACATTATTCACGCTCAGCGAATTAAACAAATGATTTCGTGATGAACGTAGTTCTACTAGGCCCTCCCGGTTGCGGAAAAGGAACGCAGGCCGAGATGATATCCGAAAGGTATTCGATACCGCACGTGTCCACTGGGAACATACTCCGGCATGCTATAGACAACAGGACCGAACTGGGCATGTCGGCACAATCATACATGGGGCGGGGGGAGCTTGTCCCAGATGAAGTCATTGACGCTATAGTCGAGGACCGCCTAAGGCTCAGGGACTGCAACAAAGGCTTCGTGCTCGACGGTTTCCCACGCAATCTTGAGCAAGCCAAGTCTCTAGAGGAGATACGCTCCATAGACTGCGTATTCGACTTTAGGATAGATGACCGTGTCCTCATAGAACGTCTTTCAAAACGCAGGGTATGTGTTAACTGCGGCGCCACATACCATCTGGTGGGCAAGCCTCCAGCCAGAACCGGTTTATGCGATTCATGCGGTTCTGGACTCGTCCAGCGGGATGATGACACTGAACAGGTAATACGGAACAGGCTGAGGGTCTACCATTCAAGCACCGAACCCCTAGTCACATACTACTCGGAAGAGAGAAACCTCATAATCCTGGACGCTACCAAGCCGATAATGGATTTATTTGAGGAGATATGTGAATACTTAAAAACATGATACCCAAAGGTGTTGGACAGTGAAGCGAACATGCCTTACGCTACTCATACTACTAACAGCATGCCTTAACTCGTCGGCAGTCGAAGACAAGTGCCGCCTAACAAAATACTACTCCCAGATGGTGAAACTTGGGGACGACACTGACGGAAAGTTCGACCATCTTATATGGAGCAATCCAGTCCTATACGAGCTGAACTTCAGCCTTAAAGCCAATGTCGAATACGCTAACCTGTCGTTTAAGACATATAGGTCTGGTGGCGAGAACAGTGTTCTTATAAACGGCAAGGAAATCTCACGTTTCTGCAAGAACATTAGGAGCTACACCTGGGACAAGTGCGTGGTAAAGGTACCTCCAAATGCATTAAGACCTGGAGAAAACACTCTAGCATTCAGGAGCAATAGGAAGGGGGGTATAACAAGCAACTATTATGACGTGATCCTGGATGATGTTATACTTGATCTCAAGTACGTGGACTGCCTCCCTCGCGTCATAGGGGAGAAGACGTACTCTCCAATACCGCCGTCAATAGGTGATGCCCTTAATTTTTCTGTGGTAATCACGAACGTCGGGATACTTAACGCAGTCAATGTTACAGTGTTCGACGATCCCATAGACCCGGTCATAACCGAGGGTGAAGTGAACTTCACCGTAGACCTGCTTGCCATACGAAACGTCTACCGCAATCAATACACCCTAAAGCCCTCCAAGGCGGGGATAATAAAAAGTGGGGTGGTGAGGATTGAATACTACGATGAGTACGGCAACAACTACACCAACATAATAGATCCGATAAACGTTTACGTCCGCCCGAAAGAGCCGAAGATAAGGGTTATAAAAGAAGCATCATCACCTGACGTATACATAGACCGGGAAACCAGAATAACCATACTATTGGTGAATTTGGGGGAGACTGACGCCCACAATGTACGAGTTAAAGACTACCTCTTTGGGAACATCTACTCCACTAACGGGTCAACAGTATTCACATTTGACGTGATACCTGCATATGAGAATAGGACCATTGAATACGGCATAAAATCGAACGGGACCGACTTCATATCCTCTGGAGCATACGTCATGTACCAGGACGATGAAGGCAGGACGTACAATTCAACATCCAACTACGTTGACCTGACCTCCAAGACGGCCACCGAGAAAGGGGACACATCAAAGCCAACGACCATAATAGTGCTCCTACTGATAAGCATAATAATACTGTCAGTCGTATTCCTGATACTCCAGAAGAGGTGATGCCACTATAAATGGCATTTTTCACTGACTTCATTGACTGTTAGATAATAGACGGCATCCTCGTTGTGTATCTTGCCTGAAGAGTCTATCCAGGTGCCAATATCGTGTTTTTCAACCCCGAATCCTATCTTCCACACCTTCCACATGTGGAATTTAATCACCCGCGACTCATCCATCACCGGAGCCCTATATCTGCCACCGCAATAATAGAGGTCCCTATTCTCGCCCTTATTCTTTCCCCAATAGCAATCCATCTTGAATGTTTCACGCATGTCCCTGGCTGCCGGAACGTTGAACTCATCAACGAATACGGGGAATATGTACTTCTTCATGGAGACAGGGTCTAGCTCACTACCACCAACCCGTATCTGAAGTCCCTTATGTGCTATATGGCACGGCTCAATGTACTTAAGTGGCGCAGCCTCCTTCTTACTGCTCCCCATAATGCAGCCGCCTGATGATAATAGAAAAATGATGAATACCGCTACAAACCCTCTAGCATCCATTTTCTTATTTAATACATGTATGACTATAAATAAAAAATGGTTTCATACTCTCAACGTGTTGGGAGGATCCCACCCTACATGTTCGCGGAGATAGACAAGGCCATATCCGAAAAGAGGAGCAAGGGTGTTGACGTGATCAGTCTGGGCGTGGGCGACCCGGACCTTCCGACGCCTGAAAACATAGTCGAAAAACTCAGGGAAGCGGTCTTAGACCCGTCGACGCACAAGTACCCCAGCTATGAGGGAATGCTATCCTTCAGAGAGGCGGTTGCGGGATGGTACAAGAGAAGATTCAATGTTGGCTTGGACGCTAAGACGGAAGTCCTCACGCTAATCGGTTCAAAAGAGGGTATAGGCCACACGCCACTCGCATTCGTGAATCCTGGCGACATAGTGTTATACTCGGATCCCGGCTACCCGGTATACCGTATGGCCACCATATTCGCGGATGGGAAGCCTGTTGCAATGCCTCTGCTCGAGGAAGACGACTACAAGCCAGACTACGGTAGAATAAGCGACAGCGACCTCAGGAAGGCCAGGCTCATGTTCATAAACTATCCTAACAACCCGACAGCGGCCACTGCAGACAAGGAATTCCTAAGGGAGACTGTGGACTTTGCGATGGAAAACGAGATAATAGTCTGCCATGACGCGCCTTACAGTGAGATAGCGTTCGACGGATACAAGGCCCCCAGCATACTGGAGGTGCCTGGCGCGATGGAGTGCAGTATGGAATTCCACTCGCTAAGCAAGACGTACAATATGACTGGATGGAGGATAGGTTTTGCGGTCGGGAACCCTGACATAGTGTCTGGCTTGGGTAGGATAAAGCAGAACGTGGATTCCGGAGCATTTGACGCGGTCCAGATTGCGGGCATAGAAGCGTTGAACGGACCGCAGGACGCGTTCGAGAGGAACGTGTCCATACTCCGGGAGCGGCGTGACGTGATGGCTGAAGGACTCAAGTCTCTTGGATGGGAGTTTAAGCTTCCTAAGGCGACATTCTACCTGTGGGTCAAGGTCCCGGGCGGCGGGTCTTCAATCGAATTCGCCGGCAGGATACTGGATGAGACAGGGATTGTCGTGACGCCTGGCGTAGGTTTCGGAGAATACGGTGAAGGATACATCAGGATTGCTTTAACAAGGTCTAAGGAGAGGATAATAGAGGCTTTAGAGAGGCTTGAGAATTCAAGCCTCTGATAAAAAATATAAAAAGAGCCTCTAGCCGAAAAGACTCGCTAGTCCGCTAGCAGCCTCTTCCTCATGCGCCTTCTCTTCCTCCTGTGCCTTCTTCTCGTCGGCCTTAGAGTCTCCTGCTGGTGCAGCTGGTGCGGATGCTGGTGCGGCGGCAGTCACAACACTCTTCTCTATTGCTTCGTCAATGTTCACTCCGTCTAGCGAAGCGACGAGTGACTTAACGCGCGCTTCATCGACTTCCACGCCCGCAGCCTTCAATACCTTGCCTACGGCTTCGGCGTTTATTTCCTTCCCGGCTGAATGCAGGAGCATTGCAGCATAAACATATTCCATCTTAAATTCCTCCAAAATTAACCTAAAAAGGTAGCAGAATAATAGGGAATCTCCCTATAAAAATGTTTATAAGAGTGTTTTGCGCTGGGGTTGGTCTACAGTCACGCCAATTTTGGGGCATCACTCCCATTTTGAGCCGTCGGCTCGAGGTCGTGTAGGACGCCTTCCAGCGCAATGTAGCCTCTCCTCTTGACACGCTCCGATCATCATATCACAGAGGTCTTCGCAGGAGGGCGTTTATCATTCAGGTAAAACTAGGTTAAAAACCCTATATCCTACCTGGCCTTATATTCCTGTTCTTCCATGTATCTAGTATGCCTTCGGCTGTCGGTACTAGAGGTCACGGTCCTGAAATCTCCGGTTTTGACGTGCCTGGCCTGATTGAAAAGCCTTCAAAAGGGTATTTCATTGTTGACAAGGATTCTGGGAGGGTGTTGGAACGCCTTTCCACAAGCGGTAAGAGGGTGTTGCGGAGCGACTACAGTCCCATTGAACTAACGGCAAGGGCTGGGGAAGGTGTTGAATTAACTGGCAGACAGCGTCTTACTGATGAAGAGATGCTCCGTGGGATTAATGAGGGCCGTTATATCATACGGACACAGGAGGAGATCCTAGCCGAAATACCGCGTTCAATGCGTGGCGCAGGCATGACCGGCGGCGGAGACTGTGCGGGCATAGCCGACTTCCTGGCGTCATTCCAGCAGAGACTGCACGAGTTGAATCCTGAATTGGCAATGCTCGGGGTTAGGAACGCCGGGAAGGGACTGAGTGTTCCGCCAGAACAGTTTGAAGACCAGCTCATATTCGTTGAAGGGCTTGCTGCAAGTGACTTTGAAGGCCAGTCGAGCACGCCCTATGGTTCAGCTAGGGTGGATCCATTGAAGAAGGGTCTTCGCGAGAATACTGTGGCAAACATCGGAGGCTATGGGTTCTTCTATGGCACCGGCGGCAACGATCACCTGAAGGTTCTGGAGAATATTGCACTGGAATTTCCGGACATGGTTGTCGTCGGAACATTCAAGAGCATAGACAATGACGGATGCATACTAATAAGCCCATTCAGTCTGGCGGGCAAGCCAGATATCGGAGATATCACAGAGGGGTTTAGCATGCTCGGCCTGAAGACGAACGGAGACTTCACTGCTGAAGGAATCTCAATGGAGGCTGGCGAGTCAGGGAGTCGGTGGAATATGGTCACAAGCAGGGGGCAAAGATGGATTCTGCAGCATGACAGGGAAAAAGGGGAGTTGAGGATATACGAGGAAGCTGACGCTTCAGGACTGCCCATGGATTTAAGGGATGCTTATGCCGCTGAAGGGGGCGTGCCGCCCATACTCAGACGCACTTTGGCTGCGAGAGAGGAGGAGGGCAAATTAGTCACTGTTACTGACATGCCCTGCCAGATGCTTGGTGCAGACACCGCAGTCAGGGTCTATCAGGAGGCTATATGGGCTGCGGCAACCAACGCCGACACACATGACCAGTGGCACGTCATCGAGACTTTCGGCAGGGGCGCTGGGATACTACCCTACAGGGCTGCCATGCGCTACCCCCAGAACTTCCACGAGCTCCTTCCTGAGGAACAGAGGAAGATAGAGGAATACCGCAGGGCGGTTATGATACTCGTTCCAGAGAAGCCTGCCACATTAAGGGCTGTCGCGGATGAGGCGAGGGCAATCAACGAGAGGGAGGGTAATGTCGTCGTTGTTGTCGCTGAAGGATTCATGCCGCCAGAGCTAAAGCATGAGATGGATCGGCTGGCTAAAGACGATACTCTCCGGCAAAGATGGTTGTCCAGGGACCTTAAGGTGGAGGACATCCCAATGCTAATAGAAGTAGCCGACGAGGATGACCCAAGGGCCGACTTGAAGATAATACTGGGGAATCGCGAGCTCGCTGCGCAGTTCGGGAAGACTGTGTGGGAGAGCGAGCTGGACGACCATGGTAACGTAACAAAACTCGCGGGCATAAGCAATTTCATAACCCAGGCGCTCCACAAGCTCTCTGGGGCAGCCAAAGTCAACCAAGTCCTTGAAAACTATGAGGCCCGGGGGGCGACACCCAGCGAGCGCGACAGGGTCATGGGCCAGAAAGTGGGGTGGAGGATGGCGGAACTAGTCCACGAGGGCGTGACCGGCGGCAAGGCGGTAGTATACTCTGAGGGAATGGATCCTCTGACACAGGAGCCAGTGGTCGTGGACCTGGTGGGGGTATCAGACAAAAACACGCTGAAAAACACACACCTCTATCCTCAAGAAGAATTACAGAAAAACGGCGTGCTAATAGTCCGTGAAGACGAAGTACTCAGGAGATACGGCCTAGCAGCCTGAACACTAACCCTCCTTAAACACCTTCAGGGCACAGTATTTCCCGCACATACTGCACTCCTTCGCCTTCCTCAACCCAGGATGTTTTTCCCCCATCTTCGGGTCTAGGGCGTTTTTGAACATCTCGTTCCAGTCCAACCGCGACCTGGCCCTGCTCATGGCGTCATCCCCCTGTTTCCTACCTAACTTCACTATGTCTGCCGCATGTGCTGCTATCCTCGACGCCATAACACCCTCCCTAACGTCATTAACGTCAGGAAGCCCCAGATGTTCGCTGGGCGTCACATAACAGAGGAAGTCGGCGCCATACATGCCAGCCAAAGCACCCCCTATGGCACTCGTGATATGGTCATAACCCACTCCAATATCCGTTACCAGAGGGCCTAAAACATAGAACGGAGCGTTTTTACACGTCTTCTTCTGCACCTTCATGTTGTATTCGATCTGGTTTAACGGCACATGACCCGGACCCTCCACTATAACCTTCACCCCAGCATTCCAAGCCCTCTCCGTTAACTCTCCAAGCGTCTTCAACTCAGCTAGCTGAGCCTTATCTGAAGCATCGCTTATGCACCCCGGCCTCAACCCGTCACCCAAGCTGATGGTCACATCATAACCCCGTAAAACCTCCAATATTTCATCGTAACCGGTATACAACGGGTTTTCCCTCCCTTGCTTACGCATCCATGCTGCGAGGAAGCACCCGCCCCTACTGGTCATGGGAATAATCCGCTTCATAGCGTATCTAACAGTCTTTCTCGTGACCCCAGAGTGTATGGTGACGAAGTCAACACCATCCCTGCACTGCCTCTCCAACACCCGCAGGTAATCCTCCAGCGTGAACTCCAAACGCTTCTCACCATAAGCCTGATAAATAGGCACAGTACCCAAAGGCACGCTAGTGGCCTTGATGATCCTCTTCCTGACCCTGTCTATGTCCCCGTCAACACTCAAGTCCATCAGCGTGTCCGCCCCGTATTCGACCGCAACCCTGGCCTTAGCCAGCTCCTGGCGCAGGCTGTTCCTATCGGGAGAAACGCCTATATTAGCGTTTATCTTGGTGGTCACCCCAGCCCCAATCAACAAGGGTTCCACATCCCTGTCAGCGTTCTTGACAATAACCAGACTCCCATTCTTCAGGTTCTTCTCTATTCTCCTGGCGTCCACACCCTCCTTCTTAGCCAATCGCTTGATCATCCTGACTCAAAGTATTACGTGATAAAGGATATAAACATAGAAGACACCATAATAAAACCAGGCCTAGAAAACAACAGTAAAATCGCCCGCATGGGGTAGCATGGATATCCTACGAGGTTGCGGCGAACGGTCACGCCCCGTTCACAAGCGGAGGCCATCTTCGTCCCTCTGGGACTTGATGACCTGTAGGTAACGTTCGCAAACACCTTGTGACTCGCGTTCGAATCGCGATGCGGGCATGCGATAATCCCCTCAGTCATTTCACCGTCAACTAAATACGATCATCAGCATAAAGAATCCTGTGATACCCAAGAATATCATGAAAACCATAATCCTACCGTCAGTGAACCCACTATGGAGCATATGCATGTATAAGCCGACGAGTAGAATCCCCAGGTAACCGCAGACCATCTTAAGGAAATTGTTGTTCTTCCTAACGACAACATTAATCCTGTGTATTACCGACGCATGTTCAATAGCCTGCTTAAGCTCCGGTATGCTGGTTTTCAGCAGATGCGTTGGAATTGAGGTTAAGGTCTTGCCGTTCTTTAACAGCCTCAACTCAACCGCCCTGAAGTCATACTTATCCCTTATGCCAAGCCAGTTCTCATCAGAGGTATATGGTGTGTGGATTATCCGGATTTCATCCAACTCCATCCAGGAATATAATCTGCCCTTCTGCACGTAAAGTATGCCTTTCTCAAAAACCTTAAAATAGCTTTTAACATGGGGGTCCTCCAGTTTCTCCTCATACACCAGGTTACCATACCCCTCTTCACTCATCCTTACAATAGATAATTGTTAACTGTTTTTTTTAAGCTGTTTCAGTGCTGAATTGCGCGTAAACTAAGTATCTGTCTGACTGTTGTTGGGTGACGTTCCGCATTATACCGTACCTCCGGTAGTTGTTCACCGCCTGCCTGCTTATTATCACACGGTCGTACGCGCAATCCGAGAATCCGGAAGTAGTGTCTCCGTCATCCGGCACAACCCACATCCATGAGTCAAAATGCACGGGCGGGCTGTCATAATACCTGCAGTCCGCGCTCAAATCCCCCATAACAATAATGTCTTCACCGTAATAACCCTGGATCAGGGAGACAGTCTCAAGGTGCGTGAGCTCTTTCTTCACGTCATCGGGGCCAATACGTATAGTAAGCACCTGGAATGTCCAGTTCCCTGCCTTGAATGTCACGCCGTAGGGCGGACGCTTGAATTGACTGGCGAACTGGCCGTAATTCCAGTCCTGCGGGTGTATGATTATGGCGTTCTTGTATATGATGCCGTACTGCTCTCTGTCGCCGGGTTCGCCTGACATGCTCGATTTTACGCACTTGTAGTCCCCCATCATGCCGCATAATTGAGTGAACGCCTCATCAGAGGCCTCGCTTATCCTCTGGAGGACGATTATGTCGTGCTCCCTCATCTTCCCAGCATAATAGTCGATCAAGTCCTGTTGGATTCCGTCACCCTCCCTGAAAATCCCCAGGTTCCACAAGCCGATTGATAACTCACCCTCACCCCGGAGCGGTATGATTGTGGTCGTCGTTGTCGTTGTGGTATTGCTAGTGCTTGTCGTGGTGGTAGTGGTTGTGGAAGTGGTCTGTGTTGTGGATGTTTCAAGTATCGTCGTCGTAGTGTCCTCAAAGACCGGGCATTCACCGGGGTCGTCTACGATCTGCTGGTTGGGGCAGACGTATTCCCTCCGAGTATCGCCTCCCGTGCACAAACAGCCTAACGCCACTACAACCATCAACACAGCAAACAATGCCTTCACATCCCCTGCGTGAAAATCATGCGTCACCCCTATTTATTCCCCTTATTGTGATAAATAAGAGCATGGATAGGTGGATACTGGTCTTAATCTCCATATTGGTGTTCACAGTATCCGCACTACTATCTGCCATAGACTTCTACCAGCCAGACACGCGTGTTGAAGGCCCTTCCAACCAGATGCTGGAGAGGCTTAATGCCATCGGATACCTCCCCTACATCCCTGGGGAAGTTCCGGAAGACAAGAAGGGTGTGGTATACTATGACCGCAGTAAGGCGTATGACGGCGTCAACATATACACGCCCCAGAACATGGGAGTAGTATACTTGATGGGCATGGACGGTAGGATACTCCACACGTGGAAGGTTCCAGTGGAATACGCCTCCCGCGAGCTTTACGCTGAGATGGGGGGCGACGGCTCAATTTACATCCTCTCAAGGGATAAGATACTCAAATTGGACTGGGACTCAAGACTCCAATGGATTAACAGGGGGTCATACCACCATGACCTAACACTACTTCCAGACGGCAGGGTTTACGCCCTATCCAGCAGGGGGATAAACATAACCCGGCTGGACACCGTATTCAGCCTGCAAGACAACCTCATAGTCGTGCTCGACGCCAATGGAAGGCGTGTTAAAGAATTGTCCCTGCATGATGTGGTCGGTGATTTCCTCGATAGAAGGCTATCTAAGATAAAGAGGAAGCAGGAGCGTGGAAATGCTGAAGAAGAATCCTATCTGGGCCTATTCCACGCGAACACAATCAACCTGTTGCATAACGACATTAGTGTTGCTCGGAGTGGGGATGTGATCGTCTGCGCGAGGAACATCAATCTGATATTCATACTAAATGTGGAGCGTGGAGAGCTCGTCTGGAGCTGGTGGGATAACGGTCTTAAGCTTCCGCATTACCCTACAGTACTTGATAACGGTAACATACTCGTGTTCGACAACATGGGGAATGAGGGTTTCTCGCGGGTGGTCGAGTACGATCCCCTTCAGAAGCGTTTTGTATGGGAGTATGAGGGTCATCCGCCGGAACTATTCTACTCTGACACGAGGGGTGGTAGTCAGAGGCTTCCTAACGGGAACACGCTGATAACCGAGACCAACAGGGGGCGCATATTCGAGGTCACGAGGGACGGGGAGATTGTATGGGACTTCTGGGTTCCCGACGTGAACAGCAAGAATAACAGGGCGGTCGTATCCAGGATGAAGAGGCTAGACTGGGTTGTAGTGGAGAAATTGCTGGCAGAGAATCGCTGAGTATCCTGGATTTAAACGCATTTGCCGTTCACGCACTTGTTGGCGCAAGTGTGCTTGAAGTATGATGGCCTCATCTTACCCTTCTTGTTTGGCTTGCATATCGCTTCCTTAAGGCTCTTTATCACTTTCTGTTTTTTCCCACCTTGGCATTTGTCGTCTTTTCTCTTCTTGAAGTTTCGGGCGTATCCTGCGGTCCTGAAGTTTTTGCCTCCGTCGCTGTCTATGCATTTTTGGCTTGGTAGGTTGGGTGGTTTGGCTACTAATAGTAGTTCGCTGTCAATACCTACCTCACCCCATGCTATCTTGAAGTATCCTCCCTGCCCCCATCCGGTGCCCCAACTGTTTTTCGCTATCCAATAATTGCCTTGGTTGTTGCTGCCCCAGC
>JBDRLL010000021.1:0-12602 GCA_043813075.1 Candidatus Altarchaeota archaeon | reverse complement strand
CCGTCCGTATCACCTGAGGCTCCGTTATCCTGATCTCATTGTCCAAACCCCTGATGATGACCTCCTCGGCTGGAATCTCATCCATCTTGACGCCCATCCGCTGCATCATCTTCTTCATCTGCTTGGGGTTCATTCCTCCGGGAAACATTGTGGATTATTATGGGAATAACGGGTAAAAATAACATATGCCGGTGATAGACTCGGACAACCGGGTTGCGGGGGACGATAGGGGAATCAACAGGCAGACGAGGCGGATGATAGCTGCCGAATACACTGGAAGGCTGCCGAGGATAAGGGAGGAAAGCGGCTACGCCTTCACATCCTCAGACCCGCGGAAGGATTTAGGCGAGCTTTTCAGGCATAAACCCCTCATAGAGCCGACTGGAGAGGAGGAGAGGGCGTTAAGAACATACTATAGGGAGCTGTTCACGCTCGACTCCAGGCGGGTGTTTGACGAATACATTAAAGCCTACTCCAGTCCAGAAGCGCGGGTTGAAGGCCACTTCCCAGGATCCAGGAGAGAATACCATGAGGACATTGAGGTGGAGTTCGACAGGAGGCTCGCGCAGACTCTGGGGAGGAAGGGTGTGGTGAGGGTAGTGGACTATGGGGCAGCGAAATGCCAGTTCATCTCAAGGAAGAAGCGGGAGATGGAAGACCCATCCCGCATGCACGCCACCGCAACCACACTAAGGTACTACCCCCACGAGAGGGTGGACGAATATGTCGTCACACCATTCGAACGGATGCCAGAGGGATTCAGGGGGCGTTTCGACCTGGCAGTCAGCCATGCCGCATTCCCCTACAGTCCCATGCAGCACCTTGCCGTAAGAAACATGGCGGAATCCCTCGCTCCCGGAGGATGCGGGATAATATCCAGCAGCTATCCGGTACCATATTCGACGATGGTGTGGTATTTCAAGGACCTGCTGAAGTCAACAGAATCCCTGGACACGTTGGGAGCATACTTAGATAAGGAGAGTGGGATACGGGATATACCTAAGGGCTTGAGTTACACGGGAGACCCTAAGGCAGCCCTCATGCAGATACAGGCGGAATCCATCCTGCAGAGGGAGTTAAAGGCTCTTGAGAAACAAGGCTTCAACGTGATGGTCAGACCATACGACTATGGGACCGGCAGATTCAAGCCGCCCGTAAAGCCAGACGACCTGACCATAGGAGACGCAACATACATGATAATACTGGAGAGGAGAATGGGGAGGGAGTAGATGACCCTAGCACCACCGGCCGTAGGCCCTGAAGTGCCGGGAGTCAATACTGCCCCAGCCATAATAGAGAGGGTGGGGGAGAAGCCTAGGGCACGGCTTATCCTGTTGGTACACCCTTTCTTCGAGACGAACACCAATGCAGGCAGGACCGGGGTAGTCGACTTTGACCTGGTAAGGGACAGGCATACTATAGACAGGATAGAGGAGGAGTACGCCATGGCCCCCCGGATGCTTGACCGGATCAGGGATGAGTCCAGGAACCACTACTCGAGACTCATAGTAGTCTCGCACACGGTGACAGAACACGACTTTGAGATGCTCAAGATGAGGTACAGGGACGGAATGTTCGAGGAGAACCCCATTGAAGGGTTAAACTACATGCCGGTCGCCCAGAGGAAAAAACAGGCCGTCAGGAGGGAGGGCTTTGAAGGACAGTACAACGAACTCTGGCTGATAGCACAGGCGATGAGGATAATGGGGCCCGAACGCGTAAGCATATACTACAAATCCCTTAACAACAGTGACATTAATGGGATAAGAGGGAGCATGGCAGCTATGACTGGCCGAAGACCTGAGGACGCTGTGAAAGACGGCTGCGCTATGGGCACTTTCACAGGACAGTGCGTGAAGCACGCTAGGAGCATGATAGCGGACGGATTCAACATGCCCTACGACAGTATCACGCTACTATGGTCGTCCGGAGTCGACAAGAAAAGGCCTACCGGAGGCCAGAGGGAGAGGTGGCTGGACATTACGCGAGACAAGGTTGAAGAGTCCCTTCCACCAGAAGAAGCTGAAGATGCTCTAAGGAAAAGATGGTGGATGTATGCGAGGAGGGCTGTCAGGAGATACAGGACTAGCAGCGATAACGGCAGATACACTTCAGACTACATATTCCAGCCGGGCCACATCAAGACCATGCTCCTAAAGGAAGGGTACATGGAGGATACTTTCGGCAAATACAGGATAGACGGGTTGGAGAGAACGCTCAAAGGAGAGAAGCCGGGGGCAGACGGGGTGAGGCTAAATTTCCCGGCGAAAGTGGACATCGCACTTTCAGTATCGGCGTTCCTAAGGCAAGGCAGAAACGAAGACACCAACTATGGCCGGAGGGAGGAATGGCAGGCGACACAAGAGGAGGTGAGGGCATTCCGCGTTAAGCTCGCCTCATACCTTGCGGGAAGTCCGGTGCCAGCCAGCGAAGTACAGGATTTCGGAGTCCGATACCATAGAAAACTCAGTGAAATTGTGAGGGAGGGTGGTTTATGAGGTGCTTCATAGCCATACCCTGCCCCCATGAAGTCAAGGAGAGACTAACCGAAGCGCAAGAGAGCATAATCCAGTGCGGGAGGATGAAGGCTGTTGAAAAAGAGAACATGCATTTGACGCTGAAATTCCTTGGCGACATCAGCAAGACACAAGCCGAGAAGACGGCCAATGCACTGGGAGAGTTAAATTCCGGACCATTCAACATACACGTCGCAGGCATCGGCGCATTCCCCAACCAGGGGAGGCCGAAGGTCATATGGGCGGGGGTCAGCGAAGGAGCGGAACAAGCCATAAGGCTACACGAAGAAGCAGACGCCAGACTAAAAGACATAGGCCTCAGGGAAGACGACAGGTTCCACCCCCACATCACGATAGCGAGGGTGAAACAACTGGAAGACTGTAAACGCCTCCTGGATGCGATTAAAAAACTCTCAAGAAGGAGCTACGGGACATACCTGGCAGACAGGATACTGCTTATGGAAAGCAGTCTAACGCCAAAAGGACCGGAATACAGGACAGTATGCGAGAAACCACTCTGAACAGGGTTTTTAATACATGGAGGACAATGAATTATACACGATGAACAAAATCAAGACCGGCATAC
The DNA here is from genome assembly GCA_043813075.1 of Candidatus Altarchaeota archaeon. Taxonomy (GTDB): domain Archaea; phylum Altiarchaeota; class Altiarchaeia; order IMC4; family SCGC-AAA252-I15; genus CAYREE01. Next base: position 9,500 of record JBDRLL010000021.1, on the reverse strand, counting down.
AAGGCCTCGACGAAATGCTTGGAGGAGGCCTCATAGAAGGCAGGCCATACGTTCTTATAGGAGGTCCGGGAGTCGGCAAGACCATAATGTGCATGCAATTCCTCATGGAAGGCATCAGAAACAATGAGAAAGTCCTCTATGTCGCGCTGGAAGAGCAGGCAGACCAGCTGAAGGAGGACATGTCAAGCTTCGGCTGGGACATCCAGAGGATAAAGATACTCGACACCATGCAGGACATAGGCACCGGCATATGGACGATCAAGACGACGGGAGTCATATCAAAGCCGGAATTCACGCTGAAGACGCTTATCGAAGCCGTAAGGAACATACTGGTAAGCTACAAGCCCAACAGGATAGTCATAGACTCGCTCACCAGCATCAAAATGCTGTATGAAAACGAGCTGGAAGTCAGGAGAGGCATTGTCGGGCTCATGAACTTCCTGATAGCCACGAACTGCACCACACTACTCACATCGGAAAGCAGCGGGCCGGACATACTGATGGAGGAATTCCTCGCCAGCGGAGTCGTAAAACTCAGCCTCGTCGAGACCGAGGGGGAGAGACTATCAGCGCTAAGCATACAGAAGATGCGTGGAACAGACTTCGACAAGCACACGCGGCCAATGAAGATAACCGGCGAAGGGATTAAAGTATTCCCCAATGAATCCATATTCGGTTGAACACAAACACCCAACACTAATCCTAGAGAATATAAAAAAAGAGGTTAAGAGATATGGTCGTGTTCACACGCCACTGCTTATTGTGACAGCGCCCCTCTGGACTATGCGCATTCCGCTCGGCACGACAAGAAGCTTGTCCTCTGATATGCGGCCGATGTCGCCGTCCATGTCAAGGCACGCGTCCCTAAGCTCCTTCACGAGAGATCGCAACACAGACTTGTTGTGCATGAGACTCCTGAGACTCAATACGACAACATTGCCCTTCTCAAGCTCAGCCAAGACGTTCCCAAGACCCTTACCGTCACTGTCGACGTCAATCGGCTTCACATACGTTATGTCCTCACTCTCAACTATCTTACCGTCCCTAAGACTAAGATCGTTAAGATAGTCCTCAATGTCGATATCTTCTCCACCCGGATTGCGGCCGCCGCCACCACCGAATAACTTGTCTAAAACCATATAATCCCCTCACATAATGAAAAACGTAATTCTATCATAATATTTGTATTAAACGCTTAAAAAAAGACTTCCACGGGTTTTTTTACGGCATATTCCATTATTGTAAACCTCAAAGATGACCGGCAGACTATTCGACGATGAGATAAAGGAGATGGGGGTTTTCAAGGATCTGAACGTGCTTTCACCGCACTACGTGCCCAAGGAACTCCCCTACAGGAGCCATGAGATAAAGCAGGTAACACAGATTCTAGCCCCGATATTGAATGACGCGAAACCCAACAACCTCTTCCTGTACGGCAAGACAGGCACGGGAAAGACGAGTGTCGTCAAGCGGGTGATGGGGGAGCTGGATGAAGTGGTCGCGGACGAGAAGAGGAACAAGAACAAGGTCCGCGTCATCGTATGCTACATGAACTGCAGGCTAGGCTACAACAGCAAATACCAGGTCCTCATAAGGCTTCTCGAGGATGAGAAGCTGACAGGCGAAGACTTGAGGAAATCACCCCTTACGGGAGTCAAGAACGGCAAGCTGAGCGGAAGGTCGCCGACCGAACTCTACGACAAGATGAAGAAGGTGGTGGAAGCCAACGCCATCAAACTAATCGCAGTCCTCGACGAGGTGGACATGATAAAGGACGTCGACGACCTGATATACATCCTGACCAGGGTGAACGACGAGATAAACGAGGCTGATGTCGACGGAGTTAAGAGGAGGGGTAGCGTCAGCATAATAGGCATATCAAACAGGTACTCGTTCAAAAACAGCCTCGACCCCAGGACCAAGAGCACCCTATGCGAGCAGGAACTAGTTTTCAAACCCTACAACGCGAAACAACTGAAGACCATACTAGTCCAGAGGGTTAAGCTGGGCTTCAGAGCCAGGGCCATATCAGAATCGAACATAGGCTTGATAGCGGCATACGCCGCCCAGACCAACGGCGACGCGAGATACGCCCTGAAACTCCTGCAGACGGCGGGAGAGATAGCCCAGAACGACAAGAGAAAACGCGTTAACCGGGATGACGTCAAGGAAGCCAAAAGCAAGGTAGAGGAGGACATCATATTCGAACTCATCACGACGCTGCCAGAACACCAGCAGATAGCATTATACAGCATAGCAGACAGGATAACCAGGGGCAGCCAATACAAGCGCCTGAGCGACCTGCCTGACGACGTACTAGTATCCGGCGAAGTGTACGAGAACTACGAGAAAATATGCAAGGCCCTGAACCGCAATCCAAGGACGATGAGATGGTTCGGGGAATACCTGAAGGAGCTGGAGATGCTGGGACTCGTAACCCTAAGCATAAGCGGGAGCGGATTCAGAGGCAACACGACCCTAATACGCCTGGGAACGCACCCAGACTACATCAAAAAAATAGTCGGAAACAGCCTGGGAATACACTAATCCTCCACAAGAAAAACCGTGAAAACCGAGGCAATCAACACGAGACCCATGAACAAGAAGACGCTGCTCATGCCAAAATAAACCGAAACAAGGCCGCCCACAACAGGCCCCAACACATAACCCAAGTCCTCCGCCATGGTCGAGACCCCAACAGCCTCACCGCGAGAACCCTTACCAGCCTTAACGGCAAGCAGACCCTCTATGGAAGGCCATGCGAAGGCAATACCGGAGGCTGAGAGGAACCCGGTCAGGATGAGATGCTCTATTGAACTGGACTGGCTGAACAACACAGAGAAGACTCCGGCAGCCAACAAGCCGAGAGACAATATCCTCCTCCTCCCAAAACGATCCGCAAGCAGGCCAGCCGGAGCCTCGAACAGTATCAAAGGCACGATAAACGACGACATCAGCAAGCCGCCCAAAAGCACCTGGTCGCTGAACCTAGAGTAGTAGAGTGGCTCGAAAGTCCAGACCACGCCGTCAAAGAACGTGAACATGAACGTGAACAAGAGTATGGCCACGCCAGTAGACCCCATCCGCCGGTAGTCAGACAACTCCTTGACGAACAGCTTGTCCTTGAAGACAAGATCCTTGAATCCCTGACGGACAGACTCCCTGCCAGCCATATCCTCCCGGAGACTCATGGCAAGCAGAAAAGCAGTGAAACACGCTATGGAAAAAATCAGGGAAGCCGCGAACACCCTGGAGTCCAAGTAAGCCACAGCCAGGCCCGCGAGAACAGGACCAACGGCAAAACCCAGATTCAGGAAGCCCATCTCCAAACCCAGTATCTCAGACGACTTCCCGCTCGGACTCAAGTCCATTACATAGGCGACAGAAGAAATCCACACCGGCTGATGGAACAAACCCAACAACAAGAGGAAGAACACGAGAGATACCAGCCCATCAACCAACACCAGGAGAAACGCAAGCAAAAGAAGCATGAACAACGAAGCCAACAAGACGCTCCTGCGACCCACCCTATCAACAAGGCCGCCCACAGGCACATCAACAAGCAGGGCGACCAATGGGGGTATCGACATGACACACCCTATCAACGCGACGCTCCCAGTGAAGCCGGAAACTATCTGAGGAAGCAGAAACCATAAGGCACCGACACCCGCAGACCAGACCGTCAGCATCACGCCAGCATCCAACAACAAACCATACTTCCCGAAACCGCGCAGACGGAACACTCTGACACCAATAAGACTATTAAGCAGACAAGATAAATACCAGAAAAACACCATAAATAAGAACCATGAACTACAAGAGATTCTTCCTCACATCCGGGACAGGAACCAGCACCATAAGCAGACTAAACGCCCTAGACAAAGCCCTCATGCACGCAAACATAAGCCAATGCAACCTGGTGAAAGTATCCAGCATACTAGCACCAGACGCCAAAGAAACACAACCAACAGAAATCCCGGCAGGCACGATAACACACTGCGTACTCGCAACCATAGACGGCCAGACAGGCCAGGAAACCACGGCAGGCATCGCCTACGCACAACTCGAAGACCAAAAAGGAAAACACACCTACGGCATAGTAGCAGAAGACACCGGCCACTACAACCAAAAAACCTGCACAAACAACCTAAACGAAAAAATACTAGAAATGGCGGAAGCACGCAAAATGAAGATAACAAAAAACACAGTAAAAACCATCACAACAACAATACCAGACACACCCAACGGAACATACACGCACGCGATAGCAGCACTAATATACGCGGAATAAATAAAAAAAAAGATGTGGTTAACGCCAGTTCAACCACTTAATCCGTTTGCTGTTGCCACCATCAACCTTCGCCTCAAGCTCCCGCACCTTCGCCTCAAGCTCCTGTATCGCCTGAGTCTGAAGTGTGACCTCACAGTTCACGCAGCGGCCCTGTATCATCCTAGTCTCCCCGGTAGTCGTGGTGGCGAGCATCTCGGTCCTCACGAACTCAGGCAGGCTATCATGGTCTATTGCGAGTATTCCATCCTCTTTCTTGAACTTCTGCTGGCGTATGGCGTCCAACGCAGTCTTCCGATATTTTTTCGTGTCAAAAGCAGGGGTCTTGTCGACGAAGTTGTAGGCATAGACGCTCCTGTAGGGCTGAGCGTCCGAACCCAAGTCCACTGTATTCCCCGTGTATGGGACTACTGGACCGTATAGCGTCCCCCCGTGCACCGGCAGCGAGTGCCCCATCTCGTATCCGCTATGCTGCTGGACCATCATAAAGCGGGCTATCCTCAGCCAACCCAGATTATTGTTAGCGCTCCTCACCACCAGCCTCATCTTGCTTACACGCCACTTTGGACCCCAGAACTTGCCGACAACATTGTCGCTGTTCCCGGTCACGTCCCAGACGTTAGTCCACTGGTATGCGCCGTCGTTGTTACCGTCCTCGTATATCTCAACGTAGAAGCTGTCTGCGTAGGCGTCACGCCACCCGAACCCCAGGAGGGCTCCGGAGACAAAGTCTCGTTTGCCATTTAAGTCCACTTCAATTGTAAGGGGATAAGTGGTCTTACTGTTCCTCCATCTCGCCTCACTGTTGTAGTACGGGTCGAACATATTGTCTATGCTACCCTGGTCAGTGCCTTCACTTGTCGTCACAGCGAACCTCTTGGTGGCTGCGACCAGCCCGTCATTTCTCTCCAGAATTATGTTGGACGGCCACCCATTCCGATAGTATCCGCCCAACTGTACCAGAGCATGCTCCATGTTCCGGTCTGACAGGTAGAGTTCAGCGTCCTGCACCACCACATCCCCGTCCTCAGGCTTCAGGACTAGGCTGCCCGACTGGCTCTCCAGTATTCCCGTGGCCGCCGCATAGGCGGCCACCATCGTTAGTATCGTTGTTGTTAACACTATCTTCCTCATTTTTCATGTACCTCCGCATATTGGTATTTCTTCACCGAACCCCGTTGAGAGTAATCCGCCGTCATGGCATAAGTCATACACGCACGGCCTGGCTGAGCCGTCGCAGTCGTCGTCCAGACCGTTCCCGCATGCTTCAGTCATCCCAGGCTTGACGTTGAAGTTGCTGTCGTCGCAGTCGTTCCTCGCGCCAGTGCAAGAGCCCATACTCGTGTAGCCGTCAGAGTCATCGTCGAACGTCAATCCCTCGTCAGCCACACCATTGCAATTGTCGTCCAAGTTATTGCATTCTTCGTCCGACTCCGGGTGGACGAGCGGGTTAGAGTCATCGCAATCCTCACCCTCACTGTATCCGTCACCATCCAAGTCCACCACAGGGAGTGTTGTAGACGTCGTGACTGTTGTCGTGGTGGTCACCGGAGTTGAAGAGCATACCGTGTTCTCCTCCTCTCCCTGAGCCAAAGAATACGCTCCCTCGTCGACACATATTCCCGTCGGCGTAATCCACGCGCACTCCTCGCCACCCGCGTAGGGCTGCATCACACACTCCTCGCAGAACCCTCTATGGCCACACGCCTCCGGCCCGGACTGCAGGTTAACAGTCTCCTTCCGGTAGACTACCGTCAGATTGGATACCGTCAGGTTGCCGCCAGACTGAGTCCTAAACTCCAGAGGCACACTGCACACTCCGCTTCCGCACTCCAAGCTCGCGTAGTCCCCAACAGCATCCTCGAAGTCGTCGACCAAGAAGGCCTCGCCCTCATACAAGACTTCAGTACCCCATATCCTATTCCCATCCAAGAGAACTTCAGGCCCCACAACCCGCTCAACCAGTTCATACTCGATGTACGGCCAGTCGTAGTATACTGTTCCAGAATCATCACCTAGAGCAGATATCTTGAATGTGACTTCATCTCTCCCGAAGAGGTTTTGTAGGACGTCTACTTCAATGTCTTGGTCGTACCGGTAGTCGGCGATTTCTGTTTCACTGCAGCCGGTAACAGTATTGTAGCAGGTTGCACACTCCTTCTTTGACACGATTTCCAGGAGATTGTTCCTGTTCCCCCGCGTCTCGATAGAGCGTACTGGCACGTGTAAGACTGCCTTTTTTACTCTCTGAAGATCCACTTTCCTTAAGTCGAATCCGAAGTACATTTCGTCTTCTCTGATGTCTGAGGAGAGATTTTTCCTCGTCACCCGCGTACCATCCTCTTTTTCAATGCAGTCTTCAAGAGTCCAGAGACCTTTAATCCAGGAGGAGGGCATTCTATTACCCGGCAGCTCGTAGGTGATGTCGAACACCGTGTTGGTGCCGCATCCCATAGCGTCACAGCTTCCCGAGCCTGCACCACCCCTGCATACTTCCATATGGATGGTGTTATCCGCGAGAACGTCATGGTTCACACACTTCGTCATCTCACTACACTGTTCGCCCACAATACTTACCGTGACATTACTTATCTCACTATAGTATGGCTTGTATTCCCTGCTGGAGCAACCCGCATCCGCCTTGTAGATGCTTTCCGTCCTATGGCCCAGCGGCTTCTCGAATGGTATGTCGACGTAGTCGTCTGACTCGAAGTGCACGTCATCCAGCTTTACTATGAGCTCCGGATAGTCCCGCCACCATATCTTGAAAAAGTTTATATTAGACAAGTCAGGGGCCCCATCCCCCTCCATACCGGTTAACGGAATCATCACCCTATTCCATCCTGCATGCAGGCTAGTCTTCTTGAGGAACTCGCGGTAAGTGTACTTGTCTTCGTTCTCGCCCCCGGAGCTGGATATCATCACCTGACTACCCTTCGCCAAGTCAAAATAGGCAGGATCATTAACCCACAACCAGAACACCAGGTAGCCGCCGGCCTCACCAACTACAGCATCCACCGGCGTATCATACTTCTTCCATAAGCCGGGATACTGGAGCGTCAATGGCTCGAACCGCAGGCAATGCCCGCTAATACAATCCGAATCCTCAAAAAGCCGGTCATTGTCGTAGCTACTCCACCCTTCCAAAGTCTCGCAGTCATCCAGGGTATTAGTCCGGTACGTCCGGTCCACCGTAAATGTCAGGGGGTTGTCGAGGACTTCTCTACCAGCCTGAACCTGCAATCCCGTATACAATGCTTCACTGCCACCTGGAACCTCAAACGCCAGGTTAGCGGAACCCGGTGACTGGTACTCTATGCCCTCTATTTCTGCGCCGCCAGTGAATTCCTTCACCAGCCCGTATTCGGCTTCTGTCGCAGGGTTTACCGTCAAGTGTAGTGCCGCGTAGTTGTCTGCCTCCTCAATCTCTTTCTGCGAGTCCTCCTCGTCCGCGATCACCAGGATGTCCGTGTATCCCATCTTGCCGTGAGTATCGTACTCGATTATCATGCTCGTGGTCTGGTTGACTCCAAGCCAGGGTATTGTCTGAATCCACAAATCTTCCACCGTCTCGCCGTCGATGATGCCGTAGGCCTTGACCATGAACTCCCCCGCATCCAGTGTGCCCTTGTTGGTCACATCAACCTTCATGAGTATGACCCCGCCTTCAACAGTCTCATTCCTTGATATCACCGCATCCAACCGGAGATCCGCCAAGTTCTCCCCGATGGCAGTGTAGATGCTATTGTGGTCTGTGACGCCCCACACATAGTTTTCTACCGTATTGACTCCGGTGATTGTGAGTTCCATCCATTGCCTTAATCCTTCATCCCAGAGGTGCATCTTCAGCGTCTCTTCCGGCACGTCCAACAGCGACTCATCATAGTATAGTCTGATCGTCGCCTCATTGAAGTCGTCTTCAGCAGTGAACTCCAGGAACCGGCCGATACTATGCGGCGTTGAAATCCCTTCCCCAGCCAGCACTGCCGGCGCGTCCGGGCCGGCGTATGGGTCTTCCACGCATCCGCTTGAATAACGGAACTCGTTCGTATGCTTCACGACGAGACTGTAATTCTCTTCCCTGGAGCCTGCAGTGGTGGTGGCCTCCACCACTAGCTTCCTGCACGCCCAGTTGTCTTCCTCATCGGATTCGTCAACTGTGTCTTCAGTGTCCACGGTCACACAGACCTCGTGGACCCCGAGTTGCGCGGTCCAGGGTGTGCTAACACTCTTGGATGAGAAGCCTGGCACACTATCCACAGCCAGAGAAGCTGACTCATTCCCGTCGATGGTGAAGGAGACCTTGAAGTCTCCGGCTGCGCTTCCCGTATTCTCCACCACAGCACTCAACTCGACCTCCTCGCCGGGCACGTACTTCATGCAGTCCGAGAAATCGAATAGTGGCTTGCCGTCGGCGCCGGGCATCTCGAAGCCCATCAAATGCGCGATAGTCGGCGCAATATCGATGTTCCGGGCGTGCCCGAAGTTACAGCCCGCCAACTGCGGGTGGCTGAAAATCAAGGGAGTATACGTGTCCTCATCGTTTAAATTACCGTGCTCACCCTTCACCGGATTCGCATCGAAATAATAGCCGTCATCATAATTCGCCAGGAGTATTATATCCCCGCTGCGTTCGCTGTTAAGGCCTTCTATACGCTCCTTCGCGCTAGGATAGGACAGGTACTTAGTGTCCCACATGTTGCCGTTACGGAACATCCACTTATATTCATTACCAGGGCCGCCCGCCCGAACCAGAACGTATTTCACTGCTGAAAGGTTATAGAATGCTAGACCGGCCCGCTCCACTAATTCCTCAGAAGGATAACTACCCCAGCCACCATCACCCTTCAAGTAAATCATCGCCATCCCGCCGTTCTCGGCGACAACAGCGTCGGAGGAGTCGTAATCCTGCCCACAAATTTCACTATAATTGGTTGCAAATAGATTAAGACACGCGAATTTTCCAAGTAGTGTTTGATTTTTTCCAACAATTGAAAAGCCTGCCTTTACTAATTCATTTTCAATTTCTTCACGAGAAATTGCATGGTTAGCATCAGGAGTAACTTCAGTTTGACCATGATCAGAGACTATGAGAAGTAATGTATTACCTACATTAAGTTCGTTTTTTAGAGTATTTAATAATCTACCTAATTGAACATCAACATCACTTATAAAACCGACCCCATAAGTTTCTGTTGGGCCCGATACATGG
>JBDRLL010000020.1:0-89821 GCA_043813075.1 Candidatus Altarchaeota archaeon | reverse complement strand
AGCCCCCCCTCGACCCTCACCCGGTATTTCCTGTAGCGTTCACCATTCCATATGTCCAAAAAGCGATTCTCAAGCACGTTACCGGCAACATAGTCTGGCCTGCTCGCGCAAGTGACTATGTCACCATCAGGCTCTAGGAGTGTGAAAGTGTATAGCGAGCCGCATGATGTTATGCCACACATGATCGATTCGGGGGTATCAATGTATTCCCTGAAACTAAACCCCTTTTTTCCGATAGGCTCGCATAGGCGGAACCTGAAGCTCCACCGGCCATCCTTTACCCTGGAAATCTGTTCTTCAATATGCTCGGCCTTAAGGCCTGCTAGGTCCCTGACATATCCCTTCAGAGATATCAAGTCTGTGTTGAACTCATCATTGAATATCCTCCGCGTCTCATCATTCATATGCCCGGTAGAATAAAATTCTGGCATAACGCAGAATACGTCAGGCCCTATCTCCCCCTCAACGAACTCCGCCATTTCATATATCTGGTCCTGGTTCTCAGGCACGACAGTCATCCTGACTTCAATGAAAGGCAGCATAGACTTATTGCGTTCTCTCGCCCTCATGACCTCCTTGATTCCTTCAAGAGTCTTCATTGAGGTGGTCTCACTGCCCTTCCTTATCTTCTTGTTAACGTCAATTGGCCCGTCCAGGCTCACATACAGGTATTCCAGGCCTGACTTGACGATTTTATCTGCGTTTTCGTATAGAAGCACGCCGTTGGTGGTAAGTCCTGTGACAAGGTTCTTGGAGTCAGCGTAATGGATTATCTCGAATATGTCCTCCCTGAGTAGAGGCTCGCCCCCAGTGAACTGGAAGTAAGGCTTGAATGGCGCGACATCATCTATGAATTCCTTGAATTGGCTTGTAGTAAGTTCCCGTGATAGCTTAGACGGGTCTGCTTTAAGCCAGCCGCTCTCCCCCCATTGGGGACATTGGATGCACCTTAGGTTGCAACGGTAGGTGACTGCTATTCCTATGGATATTGGAGGTTTTGAAGCGCCATCCTTTTTCTTTCTCATTGAAACAGTTTTTACGCCAGTCTGCAGGCGGATTAACGCAGGTATCTTCCTGGGTTTTTTGAGTATGAGCCATAAAGCGCGTTTATAGTAGTCTTTCATGATTAATCACTTGTATTTTGAGAATATGTACATACCAAAACAGCGAGAGCAAGCTGGTAGTGGTGATTTTTTCATGAAAAGCCGGAAGTCTCTTGCCTTTTCATTGTTCCATATCCCATTGAAACCATTATCTTTGATGTTGCCGATCACATAGTCCGGCTGGCTACCGCAGAAGGCTATATCCCCGTTAGGCTGTAGTTGAGCGAAAGAGTATGGATACATGCAAGGAGGGTTCGTCATTGGCTTCTCAGGATTCTCGAAATAGTCCTTGAAGTTGAAATTATCGTATGTTAGCGGATCGTATAAACGAAGCCTGAACTTCCAGCTCCTTCCCCTGATGTTTTTCAACTCCTCGTCCAGCTTCTCATAGTCCACTCCACTAGTGAAGTCCATGATAAAACCCCTCCAGTACACAGCGTCGACACCATACTCCCTCTTGTATATCTCCTCAGTCAGCTTGTTTGCCTCAGGGGTGGTGAAAACACACAACTGCAGACCCCACACGTCCGCGCCGATAACGTCTTCAACAAACTCCGCCATCCTGTAGAGGCTGTCCTGATTTTCCTTTACGATTATGGTCTGCACCTGCACTATTGGGAGTCCAACACCATTTTCCTCACGCAATCTGATGAGTTTCTTTATCCCAGCCACAGCCCTTTGAAATGTATCCTCACCCCTCCGTATTTCATCGTTCAAGTCTCCTGGAGCGTCAAGACTGGCATAGTAGTAGTCGAGTCCAGCGTCGATGAGTCTCTCAGCACTGTCCTCCAGGAGGGTGGAGTTGGAACTCATGCCGGTTATGAGATGGTTTGAGGAGGCGTGCTCGATTAGCTCGAAGATGTCGTCGTTAAGCAAAGGCTCGCCGCCCGTAAAGTATATATATGGCCTGGAGGGGGCTATCTCAGTTATGAAACGCTTTATCTCCTCGGTCGTCAGCTCTTTCTTTGACAGGTCATCAGGGTCGATGTCCTTGAATATACCGTGTTCCCCCCATTGGCCGCATTGTATGCAGTGGAGGTTACATCGGAAGGAGCGTCTGATGGCGACGGTTATTGGTGGTGCGGAAAAACCTGTTTTATCGCCCAGGTACCTGCCAGACCTGTGTTCCCCACCAGTCTTAAGACGCCATACCGACTTCAGTTTATGACGGTCGCGCGCTATTATCTTAAGAACCCTACTGTAGTATCCGAAGTTCATGTAAACACTGGCGGTATTCTCAATTATTTAAGTTTAATTAATATATTGACTACTTAAAATTACCAGGATGCTTGGTGGAATAACTAGGGTATAATGATGGGCTCTGATAACAGGAATAGGATATACACTACTTCGATAAATCCAGGATGCTATTCAGCGACAGGCAAGTGCTCGCTTTACCTGGAGTTGTTTGAGAGGAATGGTTATGAGAAGACGGATGATTATCGAGAAGCGTCAGTGATTTTCATCTACACGTGCATATCACATTCGAAGGCGGAAGAGATATTCAGGAACCGTATGGACGAGATAATGAGGAATAAGAGGGAGGATGCTGAGGTCATACTCTCGGGTTGTGAAGTGTTCGCCCACAGCGAGTTGATACGGAATACCTATGGATGCTTCGTCTTCGGATTCAATGAGGAGGATAAGCTGGAGGAACACTTGAGGCTTAAGAGGATACGTGAGGATGAGCTGCATTATTACGGGGACACCGAACTTACGCACGTGAGAATCAGAAGATGGAAGGTATACCAGAGGATATGCTCGTCCATCAGCAGAGTCTTCAAATACCTGTATCCACCGGTAAACAAGGCTCTCGACAATTTCCTGAAGACCATTAGACCCTATTCCCCTGGAGCGTATTACGTGATAGTCGGTGACGGCTGCACGAACAACTGCAGTTACTGCAGCATCAAACTGGCTAAGGGGTACGTCAAAAGCAGGGATCTTGATGCCATACTCGGCGAAATACGGCTGGCACTGGAGAATGGCTACAACCACTTCACAGTGATATCAGACGACTTCGCGTCATACGGGAAAGACGTTAGAGACAAGGATATAGACTGCATCGACCTGCTTAATTCGATATTCAGCATAGGAGGGGGATTCACCATAGACATCCCAAACCTGAACCCCATAGGCCTTGAGGACAAACTGGAGGAGTTCGTTGAGGCTATAGTCCCGGGCAGGGTCGTGAGCGTACATCTGCCGCTGCAGTCGGGGAGCGACAGGATACTTAAGCTTATGGCGAGGGACTATACCAGAGACGAGTACATAAACATGGCGGGGAGGATTCTCGAGAGGGATCCTGAAATATCGATTAGGACTGACATCATAGTTGGTTTTCCTAGTGAGACCGAGGAAGACTTCCAACAGACACTAGACATAATAGACAAAATACCCTTCGGCAGGGTGGAGCCATTTATATACGACGACAGGCCGGGGAAGCCTGCGAGCGACATACAGCCTAAAGTGCCGTTGGATGTGATGAAAAAACGCAAGCAGAGGATTTCAGTCAGGTTCATAAAAAACCTTATCAAGAACGCATTATAATGTAATGCTTTAGCATGCGCCTATTCGCCGGGAGGCTTAGCTTCCGCGCGGCATTTACTCCAAGACCCGGGTTTGATGATGGTCGCCTTGAACTGCCTTCGCTCGCCCGGCTTAAGAGACTCCACCATGATTCTCTCCCCCACCCCATCAAGAACCTGCCCGTCAGAGTCTTCCAGGTATACTACGACATCCACATTTGGGATGGTGCGATCGCCGTTGTTCGTCACATAACCCCCAATCATCGCGTTATGATAGTAGTCATCGTCACAGCCTGCTATCATGACCGTCAGACTGTCGTAATCAAACACCAGGCTCGTTGTGGTGGCCAGGAGGGTGGTCGTTGAATCCAGAGTCGTTGTGGTGGCGGTAACAGTAGTGGTTGTTTCAGTCACTGATGGAGCAACAGTAGTAGTCGGGGAAACATTAATGATGGTCTGGGACACATCCACATTGCCATCAGCAGGCGAGCCTTCCGACAGGCATCCAAAAAACAAGGCCGCTGAAAGAATGGCCATCATCACCCTTTCCATCATTGAATATTGGTGTGGAATCAATTAAAAACCTGGCAGTAGTAATAGATTATATGCTTGAGTGGGTGGATGTCGCGGAGAGGTACTGGGATAAGTTCGAGACAGTGTTCTCTGTGGTGTCGATAATTGTGTTAACCTATATTTCAGCCAGGTTCCTTGTGAGAGTATTTGAGAGGGTTATGAAAAAGTCTTCAAGGATAGTTGAGGTGGACAAGACCCACTACACGTTCATAAAGCACAGTCTAACAGGAGTAGTATACATAATCGGGGTAAGCATAGCGATATATACGATACCGTCACTGAGGGCTCTGTCGGTGTCCATCCTTGCTGGCGCAGGAGTCCTGGCGGTAGTCATAGGATTTGCCTCGCAACAGGCTTTCTCGAACATAATAAGCGGCGTGTTCATCGCCATATTCCAGCCGATAAGGGTGGGAGACAGGATACGCATAGACTCAGGGATAAGCGGGGAAGTCGAGGACATAACACTCAGGCACACCGTGATAAAGACGTATGAGAACAAGAGGGTGATAATACCCAACGCAGTCCTAAGCGAAAAAGTGATTGAGAACGCGAACATAGGGGATGAGAAGGTGTGCAAGTTCGTTGAGATAGGGATAAGCTACGACTCGAACATCAACAAGGCGATAGCCATAATGCAGGAAGAGGCGATGAAACACCCTTACTATGTGGACAACAGGACGCGGGAGGAGAAGGCTAAAAACGAGCCTCCAGTCCAGGTCAGGGTGATAGGCTTCGGAGACTCGTCAGTCAACCTGAGGGCATACGTGTGGTCGAAAGACCCGAAGTCCGCATTCATAATGGGATGCGATCTGAACAAGAGCGTTAAGGAGAGGTTTGACCGGGAGGGTGTTGAAATACCGTTCCCCTACAGGACGATAGTCTACAAGAAGGACATTCAGGAGTCTTGAGGTGTGATATGGGCAGACGTATTTTATGGAAGATCATCGTTATCGGGTCGGCGATATACCTTTTGAATCCGGGGCTAGGCATCTTCGAGCTCATCCCAGACAACCTGCCGTTCATAGGGAACATCGACGAAGTCGGAGCCCTGATGATACTCCTGAGGGGTCTGGCAGAGATTGGAGTAATACCCCAGGAGAAGATTGAAAAGCTGCTGAGCATAGGCGGGGAGGTAAAGAAGATTAAGAAGTGACAGCCTATCGGCCGGCTCTACGGTCCTCCATTACCCGCAGGGTCCTGTCGTGCAGGGACTCGTAGGCGTACTGTTGGGCCTGCCTGAACACGTCGAACCTGTCCCCCAACGTAAGCATCAGGTTGGCATAATTGAGGTGGTCTGCATACATGAAGTCGCGCTCGCTTATTCTTCCAGCAGTACGGACTGCATCATCCAAGTCTATCTGCATGATGAAACTGACTTCCTGAGAAACCTGCCTCCCGCAAGCCAAGTGTGATTGGATTTCCCTCTTTTCCTGCGCATGGTCTCTGGCGAATACCTGGGGGTCTTCAGCCAGCATCTCGCCATCATGCATCCTGAGTCTCATGTACAGGAGGCGCTGCCGCCTCGCCATGATGGGTTCGGCGCGAGCCAGCTCCTCTTCACTGAGCCCTATGCTCCGGAAGGCTATCCAGTTGCTCTCAAAAGTGAGCCGCTTATCGAGCAAGTGCTGGTGCCGTGCAGTCCTGTCTGAGAAATCCCAGACCTCAGGAAGCCTCAGCTCCCGCTCATAGGAGCTGACCTGCTGGTCGATGAAACGCCTGTCGTACGCGGGCATGTAAGAAATAGGGAATTCTGAAAATAATAAAAGCGTGGGTAACAGGATGGCTGCTGGAGGATTTATTTTCAGATACTATAATTAGGTTTAATCATCATCTCTTACGTGCATAGGTGGTTAGACGATGGAAGAGGGCTTCAGATAGTATTGCTCGTCTTCATAATTCACACTCTAGCGCTATCATATCTTTTTAACTTCACTGCCGTTGACGACGCGTTCATCTCATTCCGGTATGCGGACAACCTTGCGAAAAACAGGGGATTCTCGTACAATGAGGGCAGGATTGTTGAGGGGTACAGCAATTTCCTCTGGGTGCTGATACTATCTGTTTTTTCACTTATTGGGTTAGACTTGAACCTAGCGTCCATCACATTAGGATTATTATTGGGCATACTCTCTATCAGACTGGTCTACACATCTTCAAGGGAACTGTTCGGATGGCCTGTTGAGAGCAGGATAATCATGTGCATCATAATAGCAGCCAACCCGTCGATAGTCTTCTGGTTCGTCAGCGGCATGGAGATCGGCCTTTATGCCATTCTATCGCTCTCAAGCTTTTTCCTGTATTTGAAGGGACTGAAGACGGGAATATTCGATCAAATGCTGCCGTTAACACTGTTCCTAACGGCATTGACACGGATAGACGGCATCATCATAATGGCAGTGACAATATTCCACTACATCATAATGGGGCGTAAAGGCTTCCAGGAGGATGATAAGAGGATTCCGAAGGCATGGGTTTTAACGTCTCTGACGCTATACGCGGCATACTCCCTCTGGAGGATCTCATACTACGGGCAGCTAATGCCGAACACAGTGCACGCTAAGGTAACTCTGGAGATGGACTACTTCATTAGAGGCGCATTGTTCCTTGCAGCATTCATCCTGTTAAACCTGACCATCATCTCGATAAACGCGTTCGAACACAGAAAAGAGGTTATGAAGAGCAGGGGAAACACGTACATCAAGATGATGGTGCTTTCAGGCGCAGCAACATACATCGCAATTGGAGGCGACCACATGCCTGGGAGACTATTCGTGCCCTACTTCAGCATGTACGTCATCCTACTGGCCCCTGCACTGGCAAAATCGGTCAGGCATCTGAGGGAATCCGTTGACAACATCATCCTGGTGGCCGTATTATCCCTGCTGTTGAGCTGGGTTTACTTTGGACCCTGGTTCTTCTGGAAGTCGGATGTGGAGGCTGGGAGAAGATGCGTTGGATCATGGATCCGTGAAAACCTCGACGAGAATTCAACCATAGCAGTCGTGGAAGCGGGGATAATACCCTACTATTCAGGCAGGAGGACGATAGACATGTGCGGCCTAACTGAGCCTGACGTCGCAGGTCAAAAACCAAGGTTCGGCGTCTTTGACATACTCCCAGGGCACGACAGATGCGACCTGGAGTATGGCCTGGCTGCAAGACCGGACTACGTATCTTTTTTCACAGCGAATATAACAGAACATGATGGAGGATACGTGAGTAAAAGCATTAAGTGCGGTGAAGGCGAGGTTAGCTTCTTCCTTAGGAAAGACTCTTATGACGAAACCATGCCCGGGGGATGATATCATAAGCCAGAATGGTAGTCTTGTATGGGCTTGACGTGTAGTTCAGAAGCCTTCAACGCCTCAAGACCTTCAACCGCGGCAACTGCAGCGGCGGTTGTCGTTATGTACGGTATCCTCAGCCGTATGGCGGTCCTGCGTATGCTGCTCGAATCACCACGCCCCCTGCGCCCGGTAGGAGTGTTGACCACCATCTGCAGCTTGTTGTTCACCATGTCGTCGATGATGTTGGGCCGGGAATTGTGTATCTTGTTGGCTAGGCCGCATTCAACACCGTTTTCCTCGAAATAGTCTTTAGTCCCCCGGGTGGCGGTTATGTCGTATCCCAGAGACCTCATCCTCCTGGCGACGTCCAGCATCTTCTTCTTATCCCTGTCTGCTATGGAGAAAAGTACGGTACCTTCCAGGGGTATCCTGTTGCCTGACGCGACCAGCGCCTTGTAGAATGCGAGCCCGAAAGACTCGTCTATGCCCATGACTTCTCCAGTGGACTTCATTTCAGGCCCTAACACTGGGTCAACATCAGGGAATTTGTCGAATGAGAACACAGCCTCCTTGACAGCATGATATCGTAAACCCATCTTCCTAAAGTCCACCAGATCCCTGAGTTTCGCGCCCATTATCACCTTGGTCGCCATCTTCGCTATCGGCACGCCCGTGACCTTGCTCACATACGGGACTGTCCTGGACGCACGGGGATTGGCCTCCAGTATGTAGACTGTGTCGTCGTGTATCGCGTATTGGACGTTCATCAATCCGACGACGTCAAGCTTCAACGCCAGCTGACGCGTATAGTCTTCAATGAGAAGTATGTTCTCCGGGGATATGCTGCGGGAGGGTATGACACACGCACTGTCGCCTGAGTGTATGCCTGCGAGTTCTATGTGCTCCATTATCGCGGCGATGTAGACGTCTTCACCATCGCAGACGGCGTCAACTTCCACCTCTAACGCGTCATCCAGGAACTTGTCCATAAGCATGGGATGCTCTGGAGTCACTTCAACAGCAGTCTTAGCGTATCCTAAAAGCATCGACTCATCATATATTATCGCCATGCCCCTCCCGCCCAGCACAAACGACGGACGAACCATGAGAGGGTAGCCTATGACCTCCGCAGCCTCCATAGCCTCTCCAACAGAAGTGACTGTCGTGCCTTCCGGCTGTGGTATGCCGACTTCCCGTATTATCTCGTTGAATAGCTTCCTGTCCTCAGCCTTATTTATGCTCTCAGGACTAGTGCCGAGTATCCGCACGCCCTGCTCGCTTATCTCTTCCGCTATGTTGAGTGGCGTCTGCCCGCCAAATTGCACTATGACACCCTCAGGCTTCTCGTTCTCGCATATGTTCAACACGTCTTCAACGGTTATCGGCTCGAAATACAGGCGGTCTGACGTATCATAGTCTGTTGAAACAGTCTCAGGATTGTTGTTCACCATTATGGCCTCGTACCCCTGTTCCTTAAGGCTCAAGACGGCGTGCACGCAACAGTAGTCGAACTCTACTCCCTGACCTATCCGGTTTGGGCCGGAGCCGATGACTATCACCTTCTTGCGGTCGGTTGCTGTTGAATCATTCTCATCCTCGTAGGTTGAGTAGTAGTAGGGTGTTTTAGCGTCGAATTCTGCAGCGCACGTGTCCACCATCTTGTATACCGCGTTGACTCCAGCGTTCTTCCTGACCTCCCTAACCCGCCTATCTGTTGAGTTGAAGATGGATGCCAGCTGATGGTCTGAGAAACCAGCCTGCTTGGAGTGCCGTAGTATGCCCGCATCCAGTGCGTCGATTGCAGTGTGCTTTGAAGTCTTGAGTAATTCCTCCTCGACATCGATTATGTTCCTTATCTTCCATATGAACCAGGGGTCTATGCCAGTCATGGAGTTTATCTTCTCTACTGAGACGCCCGCCCTGAGGGCATGGTACATGTGGAAGACCCTGTCGGGAGTGGCTTTCTCAAGCGCCTGCAGAGATGCCTCAACACTGAAGGAGTTTTCCTTGCCTTCAGCCAATCCGAAACGCTTTACCTCAAGAGACCTCAAAGCCTTCTGCAAAGACTCCTCGAAGGTCCTGCCGATTGACATGACTTCCCCGACGCTCTTCATCTGGGTTACCAGCCTCGCATCTGCCTTAGGGAACTTGTCGAAAGCGAACCGTGGGAACTTCACGACGACATAATCTATGGTAGGCTCGAAACTCGAGGGAGTCTCACGTGTTATGTCGTTAGGAATCTCATCTAGAGTGTAGCCTACAGCAAGTTTTGCAGCTATCTTCGCTATCGGAAAGCCTGTGGCCTTCGAAGCGAGAGAGGATGACCTGCTGACCCGGGGGTTCATCTCTATCACGACAAGCCTGTCCGAGCGGGGGTGGAGTGCGAACTGTATGTTGGAGCCTCCGGTGTCAACACCGATCTCGCGGATGACTGCTATGGAAGCATCCCTGAGACGCTGATACTCCACGTCAGTCAACGTCTGGGCTGGCGCGACTGTTATACTATCCCCGGTGTGTATTCCCATGGGATCGAAGTTCTCTATAGAGCATATTATGACGACATTATCCGCGGCATCCCGCATGACCTCGTACTCAAACTCCTTCCACCCTACGAGACCCTCCTCCAGGAGGACCTGACCTATCATTGAGAGGCTTAGGCCATTCTTTACAACCTCGATAAGCTCTTCCTGATTGTACGCTATGCCACCGCCGGTGCCTCCGAGAGTGAATGCGGGACGTGCCACTATCGGATATCCTATCTCCTCAACTATCCGTAATGCATCGTCAACGTTGTGGGCTACACCACTCTTGGGGACCTCCAGACCTATCTTCTGCATCGCGGCCTTGAAAAGCTCCCTGTCTTCAGCCTTCTTTATGGCTTCGAGGCTAGCACCTATCAGTTCCACGCCATGCTCGTCCAAAACCCCGGAGTCACCCAACTGTATGGCCAGGTTTAGGGCAGTCTGCCCGCCGAGCGTTGGGAGTATCGCGTCAGGCTTCTCGCACGCTATTATCCTTGAGAGCGACTCCACAGTCAACGGCTCCACGTAAGTGCGGTCAGCCATCTCCGGGTCTGTCATGATGGTGGCGGGATTGGAGTTGACGAGCACCACCTCATATCCCTCATCCCTCAATGCCTTGCACGCCTGGCTGCCGGAGTAGTCGAACTCCGCGGCCTGCCCGATTATTATGGGCCCGGAACCGATAATCATTATCTTCCTCAAGTCAGTCCTCTTGGGCATTCACTGACCCCCCATCATCCTGATGATGCTGTCGAAGAAGAAGAACGTGTCGTGCGGCCCTGGTGAAGCCTCGGGATGATACTGGACGCTAATGTAAGGCATGTCTGCGTGCCGCATACCTTCAACAGTATGGTCGTTAAGGTTGACTTGCGTTACCTCCAGCCCATCTGGCATGGAATCCTCGTCGACAGCGAACCCGTGGTTCTGGGAGGATATGAACACCCTCCCAGTCTCGAAGTCCTTGACCGGCTGGTTGGAGCCACGATGCCCGAACTTGAGCTTGAACGTGTCTGCACCCATCGCGAGCGCCATCAGCTGATGGCCGAGGCATATGCCCGCTATCGGCAGTCTCCCGGCGAGAGACTTGATGGTTTCTATCGTTGGCTTGACTCTGACAGGGTCTCCGGGCCCGTTGGACACGAACACGCCGTCCGGCTCCATTGCCAGTATCTTTTCGGCAGGGTAATCGTATGGGACTAGTGTGACGTTCACGCCGGAGTCTGTTAGATGGCGTGCTATGCTCTTTTTCAAGCCGCAGTCTATGAGGACGACATCGTATTTCCCTGAGGTCCCGATCTTCTCCGGCTTTCTGACGCAGACCATGTCGACTACGTCGACTTCTGTTATTGGAGTCTGGCTGACTGCTTTTGATATGAGTTCCCCCGGGTCTGGGTCGCCCACGCCTATGACCGCCTTCAACGCACCCTGGTCCCTTGTCTTCCTCGTCAAAGCGCGGGTGTCAATGCCCTGTATCCCGGCAATATCATATTCCTTGAGCAGCTCGTCCAGGCTCATATGGCTCCGCCAGTTGCTCGGCTTATCACAGAGTTCCCTGACAACGAAACCCTCAGCCTTCACGCCGTCGCTCTCAAAGTCGTCGCGGCAGACGCCGTAATTACCAACCAGGGGGTACGTCATCATGAGTATCTGTCCAGCGTAACTCGGGTCTGTCAGAGCCTCGACATAACCGGTCATCGAAGTGTTGAACACCAGTTCTCCTTCAGCAAGCCTGTCTGAACCGAACGCCCTGCCCTCCATGAGCGTCCCGTCCTCCAACGCGAGAAAAGCCTTCATAGAGTATCCTATAATAATGTTGGGGGTAGTATAAAACGTGTGCTGGCATAAGCTACCGGGCTATCACCGCGACGAGAAGGGATAAAATCAGGGGTATGGCGGGAATGCAACAGCAGGAAGATTTAGATTCATCATTGAAGCCTTCTGAAACAACACTCGCCTCTTCTGGAGCCATCCTAGTCTTGACTGGAGGCCTCCCAACAGCGTATGAAGTCCACTTATCACCCTCATACAGGACATCTACCTGTTTTCCACCGGAAGTGACTTCGTATGATCCTTTGAGGACGTATATCGTGGACTGACTATCATCAACTTTGACGACAATACTGTGGGTGGCCTGTAATTTTTCTTGGGAAAGAACAGTCTCTGATGCCGACAAGAGTATGATCAATATTCCGGCGGTCTTCCAGATAGAATTCATCCCCTAACGCCCCCCACCATTATTGGCTTGACCTCGTATTGTATCCCACCATTCTTCATCCTGAACTCCATCTCCACGATCTGGGGCGTCTTCCTCAGATAGGATTCGGGCATATACCAGTAGTTGGTACGATATTCGCCTTTAAGTACCGTCACACCAGTTTCAGTGAACTCGATTTCCGAGTTCTCACCGAGATACTGCTGGCCGATGACTGCCTCAATGTCCTGGGGGTTACGCAGTATCCTCAGCCACAGCTTGTGCCCGGAGCCTGTTTTCAGGCGGTCTCCGGCGACAAATTTCGTGTGTCTCGTGACCTTCACCCAATCCCCGGACCCGTTCTTCTGGATGTACGCTTCGCCCCGAACCCTGCCGAAGACCACTGCATGGGCCTCCTCTGGCTTGACGTCCTTTGTAGCGTCCTCCCCCCATTCCTTCAGGCATTTATCGAATTTATCCCGCAGCGCCTTATTAGAGATGACGTCGCTGCCGCAGTCTTTCATGCTGAATGCATTTTCTTTTGAGTGCGAGGTAATGCAGGAGTTTAGTCGCATGACCACGCTCCCCGCATAGTCTGTCGCACAGTCTGTTGACTTCCAGTAAAGCCCGGAGTCTATGTTCTCCATACCCTGGATTTCCCTGCACATCGCAACACACGGCGAATTAACGGTAGTATACATGTCATTGCAGGGGGCAGCACACCCTGACACAAGCTTACTGCATAGGCTGTCGGCACACGCCTTCTGCGCCGGCCAGCAGTGCTCTGACATGCACTTGCCGAATGGAGAGTCAGGGTCGACCTGGTCGGAGGACACTGATGATGAGAGCAGTATGAGTGAGATAAGAGCCAGCGGCAGGTAAATGGCGTTCCCATTCATCTCGCTAATAGAATAAGAATAGTAGGGTATAAGAGGGAGCGCATGGTTTTTATCTTTGCCTAATCGAATAGGGTACTGATGAACAAGACGGAGTTGGATGCGTTCAGGCTGGTGGCGAGCGTCCTACTATGCCTTACTGCAGGCTTCATCGGGTCATACTACACGACGCAGTCCATCCCAACATGGTATGCTGGCCTGGAGAAGCCTTCATTCAACCCTCCGAACTGGGTTTTCGGACCTGTCTGGACGATGCTCTACGTCATGATGGGAGTGTCGCTCTACATATTCTGGAAGAAGAACAATGGCTTCGGGGAGAACAGGTTGGGTTTAATACTCTTCGCGATTCAGCTGGTGTTGAACTCCCTATGGTCCATCATATTCTTCGGCTGGCGGGATATCTCGCTAGCGCTCGCGGAGATAATGGTCTTATGGGCAGTCATACTGGCGACGATAATCCTCTTCAAGAAGACTTCTAGGACCGCATCACTGCTCCTCACACCATACCTCCTGTGGGTCAGTTTCGCCACGATACTGAACTACAGCATAATGACGCTGAACCCGTGAATGATAAGAATGAGGGGTGTGTTCATTGTATTGGAATAGAGAAGAATTTAATTCTACTACAACTATGCCAAGCATGACCATTCAAACCACGTTGATGACAGGCGTTAATGCCCTGCCGTAGGATTTACCGTGGATGATGCAGTAAGGGAGTATGATGAGGCGTTAAAATCGTACACAATGAAGGAATATCCTACTGCAGTGGAACATGCTGAAAGGGTGAAAGACATGTACGCGCGATTAAATAACACTGAGGGTGTGGTGGAGGAGGAAAACCTCATACTAAATGCCTTGCCCTCATGCAATTAGGATTAATATTTATTATCTCACATAATTGGATATGGGGAAGAGGTTGGTGGTTCGAGGGATATTCTATCTTCTCATAGGCCTTAGCATAGTCTCAACGTGTCTTATCGTGTCGGCTAATTTATTAACTAATCCTGGAGCTGAGACAAACGATGCGACCGGGTGGACGCAGACGGGGAGCTGGGATTTCGACTGGGCTTCTTTAATACGAAGTGGGAGTTACTCCTTCATGACGTCTTATTCGATGGCCACATCCAAGCAAACGGTTAATCTGGTGGCTGCAGGATATACTGAGGAAGAGTTAGATGCTCAGCCAGACATTACATTCAGTATCTGGCTGGCGGAACGATTTGATATGGAGGGGCTATACTATGTGAGATACAGCCTGCTTGGGTCTGACAATGATCCTAATAACCCTATCGCGACGTATAATCTCGGCACCCAGGGATCGCCTTTGGGTGTCGAGGAAACCATGACTTGGCTTGAAAAAAATCATACCTTTAGCGGCTACGGTACCGGGGTTCGTTACGCCTACTTTGAATTTGGGGGTGAAGATGCAGGCTATTGGGGTGGTTTTTATGGAACATGCTTTGATGACGCGTCAGTTACAATAGAGACTACGACGACAACGAGCACTACTTCAACAACCACAACAAGCACAACAACCACGAGCACAACAACGACAACGAGCACTACTTCAACAACCACAACAAGCACAACCACATCTACCACAATAACCCCCAGTACCTCTACCACAACCACGTCTACTACGTCGTCTACTTCTACGACGGTCCAGCAGACTAGGGGTATTGGCGGCGGGTCATTCCAGAATAAAGTCCATGTAATGCATGGCATCAGGAAAACGTCTGGAGGAGATTATAATATCAAGATTAGCCGGAAATGGGGTACGGGAGCGATAGTCTACGGGGCGAAGGTCACTGTGTATAAGGATGGTAGAAAGGTTTATGTAGGATATACTGATAAGAATGGAGAGGTTTCTTTCACTCCAGAGGGACCGGGCATTTATGATTACAATGTCGAGGACGACAATTACAAGGATTTTTCAGACTACTTCACGATTAGATACAATGATGAAACAACAACCAAGATACAGACAACCACAACACTCCTTAAGAAGGAGGTTTCATTCGATTACTCACCTGCAGGATACTGCACTTCCAACGGATACGACACCGGTTTCTGCGCTGACATGCATTACATATGCGGGATGTACGATTCCAAGTATGTGCGTGAATGCAATGCAATCTGCCCGAAAACCGATGGAGGATTAGATCGATTCTGCTGCTGCAAGAAAAACAACTAAAAAAGGTTGGTGGAGGAGAGATCTGACACATCAGAACCCACGGTTCCGATACCTCCCCCACATCGTTTCTTTCTTTTCGTCAACGTTTTCTTTCTTCTGAAAGAAAGAAAAGGTTGTAGCAGGGGGAGAGATTTGAACTCCCGTACGTCGGTGACCGCGAACCAAGTGTTTTTCACGTTTTTCTTTCTTTTTTCGTGAACGTTTTTTCTTTCTTTCCCAAAGAAAGAAAAAAGGTTCGCTGCAGCCGACTGCCGGACCGGGCTAGGCAACCCCTGCGCACTACAACGCCCAGTGCACATGCGGGTGCGGTGTGCGCTCCGCTTAGCCGCACTGTGGCGTGAGTATGATGTTTGGAGTAATGTATTCGCGTTTATCGTTAATAAGGTTTTCCCGTGTTTTCAGGCATTTTTATTCGCGTATTTTAATAATTTAAGGCCCTTTTCTGCCGGAAATACGTGTTTTCCGTGTGGTTGGGTAGGGCAAAAATTGTTTGTAAAATATAAGAATATCTTATATATTAAAAGTTATTTTTGTATTGTATGAGAGGTTAGTTTAAAATGGCGAAGAAGAAGAATAAGACGGAAGAAAAGAGTGAAGAACCCTTAGAGGAGGTTCAGGATGAACCTGTAGATGCGGTTGAGGATGCTCCCGTAGAATCAGAATCTGATGAATTCACTGAAGAGGACGAATCCAAGTTCGCATTCCCCATGGCGCCCATAGTCCGCATCATAAAGGCTGAGATGGATGAAGACAAGATGATACGGAGGCGTGTGAAGGAGGGCATGAACCTGTGGCTTGAGGTATTGTGCAGGAAGATCTCCCAGAAGATGAATCAGAGCGAGTACACTATGGTCGAGATCGACGACTTCAAGACTGCGATAGAACCCTATGAGATGATAGATGAGGTCGAGCAGGAGAGGCAGAGGATTGTCGCGACACTCGAGAAGATAAAGCAGGACTGTGACACACTCATAATGGACGTGAACAGGAAATTCCTCACACCATAAGGACATACGATGGATTACGACTACGAGAAGCTGCTGGAGAGGGCGTGGGCGAATCTCCCGGACAAGCTCAGGAAGCACGAGAGGTTCGAGATGCCGAAGGCAGTCACTTTTGTTGAAGGCAACACGACGATAATAAAGAACTTCAACGAGATAGCTGACATACTCAACAGGAAGCCCGACCACCTGTTCAAGTTCCTGCTGAAGGAGCTGGCGGCCCCAGGCATCAATGACGGCAACAGGGTCGTAATCCAGAGGGTGCTTAAGAAGCATATCATAGACAAGAAGATAGAGGAGTACGGGAAGGAGTACGTCCTATGCCACGAGTGCGAGAGGCCGGACACCACCATAACAGAGTTGGAAGGCCATAAGATAATCAAGTGCGACGCGTGCGGCGGATGGAGGCCGATGAGGCGCCTCAAATAGAGACCATGACTTATAAGCAGGGGGATTCTGGCAGAGTTAATCTGCCTCCTGGAGGGGAGGACGTCCTTAGTAAGTTGGACACTTCCTCGCTAATGCAGTTGACTCCAGGGGATAAGGTGGGTAGGATAGCTGATTTGACCATAACTGCTGCCAGGAGGATGGGCACGAGATATGAGGATGCTGCGAACGTGGTAATACCCATAAAGTGGTCCGGCGGCAGAGGCTTAGACGCTGAACAAGGGGATGACGTTAAGCTCCTCGACAGGTCGATTGAGGAGGCTAGGGGCAGTTCATCGGACCCTGACAAGATGCAGGTCGTCAGGGAGATTTACCTGCGTTTGAGGGCGCTGGCGTTCCCGAAGGAGGATTGAATCATGTTTTGCGTTAAAGTCCATGAGCTGGACGGTGAAGTGGTTGTGGCGGCCTGTGACGCGGAGATTCTGGGAAAGGTTTTTTCTGATGGGGAACTGGAGGTAAATGTGGGGCACGGCTTCTATGGCGGAGATAGGATGGGAGTTGAAGGCCTCATTGGGGAGATAGGTTCCGGTACGATAGTCAACGTGCTTGGGAACAGGGTTGTCGACGCTTTAGTAGAGGAGGGTGTGATAGGTAAGGATAGTATAGTGGAGTTGTGCGGTCTGAAGCACGCTCAGATAGTGAATATGAGGGAATGATGAAGGATATTGAACTGCCGAGAAAGGTTTTGATAGGTGAGAAGGCGGTGTATGAGATAGACGACCTCGTAGACCAGCTCGGCTTGGAAGGCGACCCTTTCATACTATGCGATCCGACGACCAAGAAGATTGCCGGCGATATTGTCGCAGACGAACTCGACTCTGGGACGGTGATTACAGAGGACTCTAGCGGGAAGGAGCTGGAGCTCCTGGAGGCGAGCATCGTGGGGGAGGACATAGGGTATGTCATAGGCGTCGGGGGGGGCAGGGTACTTGACACAGGGAAGATAATAGCGTTCAACACCAGGAGGCCGTTCATAAGCGTCCCCACCAGCGCGAGCCACGATGGCATAGCGTCACCGCAGGCTTCCCTCAAGAAGGACAAGCCCATATCACTCCGGGTGCACAGTCCGCTGGGAATCATCGCGGACACCAGGATAATATCAGAGTCGCCGAAGAGGCTGCTGTCTGCCGGATGCGCGGACGCGATAAGCAATTATACTGCCGTACTGGACTGGAAGCTGGCCCACCGGGAGAAGGGAGAGTATTACGGCGACTACGCTTCAGCCCTCAGCGAGATGAGCGCTAGGATAATCATGGACAACGGGGAGAAGGTTATGGCTGACGTCAGCATACTTGTCGAGGCCCTGATCAGCAGTGGGGTGGCTATAGGGATAGCAGGGAGCTCTAGGCCGTGCTCCGGTTCGGAACACTTGTTCAGCCACACGCTCGACATTATCTGCGAGAAACCCGCACTGCATGGGGAACAATGTGGTGTTGGAGCGATCATGTCTGCATACCTGCATGAGGCGGATTGGAAGGCTATTAAGGGTGCGTTGAAGAGGTGTGGCGCCCCCACCACCGCTAAAGAGCTGGGCATTCAGGGGGATATTATAGTTGAGGCGCTGACGAAAGCGCAGGACACGAGAGACAGGTACACCATATTAAGGGAAGGTCTCAGCGAGGAGAAAGCGAGGGAGGCTGCTGAGTCCACGGGAGTGATATGATGGAGGACGTCATAGGCAAGTGGGTTAGGGACAATGGCAGGCTGCATTTCACCCTAATAGACCCTGAAAAACAGGAGCCTGAGGCGGCCGGCCGGCTGGCCGCGGTCGCTGAGGAGTATGGCAGCGACGCCATCATGGTCGGAGGCTCCACAATAGAGGGCGGGATAGTGGACGACACTGTAAGGGCTGTCAAGACGGCTTCAAGGCTGCCCACCATACTGTTCCCAAGCACTGCAGCCGGGGTATCCACCAACTCTGACTACATATTCTGGATGATGCTCGTGAACTCCAACAACAGAAGGTTCCTTGTGGGAGAGCAGGTTAAGGCTGCCATACCCTTCAGTAAGACAAACGTCAAGCCGATTCCCATGGGGTATATAGTTGTGAGCACCAGCGGCACGCCCACTGAAGTCGAGAAAGTCGGTGAAGTGGACAGGATACGGGATGTGGACTTTGAGAAGGCGGTGTCATACGCCCTTGCGTCAGAGTATTTTGGTATGCACTGCGTCTATCTGGAGGCTGGCAGCGGAGCTGAAAAGCCTGTGCCAGCAGAGATGATACGCTCCGTCAAGGATGCTGTAAGCGTGCCAGTAATCGTCGGCGGAGGGATAAGGAGTGGTGGTGCTGCGGATACGGTTGTTGATGCTGGAGCTGACGTTGTTGTCACAGGGACGATAGCGGAAAAGGATCCCTTAAAGCTGGGTGAGATAATAGGGGCTGTTAAGAGATGAGCATAAGGGTTATAGACTATGGGGCAGGTAATCTCTGGAGCATCAGGAATGGGTTCAAGAGGATAGGAGTGTCTGTGGATATGGCGGAAGACCCGGAGGCGTTAAAAGATGCTTCAGGGGTCATACTCCCGGGCGTCGGAAGCTTTGGGGACGCTATGAAGAGGGTTGAGGAATTCAGGCCTGTGATAATGGACGTCGTCGAGTCGGGGATACCGTTCATGGGAGTATGCCTGGGGATACAACTTATCTTCAATTCCAGCGGCGAGAGCCCGGAAGCAAGGGGTCTCGGTTTGTTCAATGGAACATGCAAGAGATTCGCCGGAGTCCTGAAGGTCCCGCACATGGGGTGGAACAGCGTCAGGATACTGAAAGACACGCCACTGCTTGAAGGTGTTGGCGACGATTCATTCTTCTATTTTGTTCACAGCTACTATCCGGAGCCTGTGGACAGGAGCATAATCGCAGGGGAGACCGAATACGGCACCACTTTCCCGGCCATAATATCCAAGGACAATATTCACGCCACCCAATTCCATCCGGAGAAAAGCGGGGAAACCGGCCTCAAGATACTTGAGAACTTCGCTAGAATGTGTAGGTAATAACGTGGGTTATGCGTTGGGTATACGTATCGCTAGGTGGGCTGCGTTCTTGCCGTTGTCTATGCCGACTGCGGCTACTGGGACTCCTGGCGGCATATGCCAACCTTTTAACAAAAGGTCGATCAGAATGAGTGGGGTTCGATATGCTCACCCCACAGTTAAAACAAACTACGCATTAAGAATCCTAACCGCTAGATAAGCGGCGTTCGCGCCATTATCTATCCCCACAGCCGCGACCGGCACGCCGGGCGGCATCTGCATTGTGCTGAGTAGTGCGTCGAGGCCGTTGAGCTTCACGTTCACTGGCACGCCGATTACCGGTTTCTTGGTCTTGGATGCGACGACCCCGGGTAGTGCTGCGCTGAGGCCGGCTATGCAGATGAACACCCTGGCGCCGGCCTTGGAGATTATCTCGTCGAGGCGTTCAGGCTCCCGGTGGGCGCTGCAGTACTCGACCGCGTAGGATACGCCGGATTCTTTCAACACGCCTTCCGCCTTCTCGACAACCTCCTTATCGGATTTGCTGCCGGCGATTATTAAAACATCTGCCATAATAGTTTATCGGAATATGGTCATAAAAGTAGCGTTAATCGGCACGGGAAGGATGGGAAGGCTGATAGCAGCCAGGATGATGAGGGAGGATGACTTGGATGTTGTGGCAGCGTTCGCTGAGAAGGGAAGTGGAGATGTGGGGTTAGACGTGGGTTTGCTTGCGGGCGTTGGAGAGTTAGGCGTGAAAGTATCTAGCATAGAGGATTTGGAGGGCGCCCTAGCTAAGTCAAAGCCTGACGTCGCAGTGGACTTCACGATAGCGAAAGCCTGCTGCCAGAACACTGGAGTGCTCGCAGGCAAGGGTGTTAACCTGATCATCGGGACGACAGGTTTCAGCGACGATGAACGCAAGAAGCTGGAAGACGTCATAAGAGACAATGGCGTGGGCGCGGTGATAAGCCCGAACATGAGTATAGCAGTCAACGTGTACTGGAACATAGTGAAGAAGGCGGCCGGCATGCTGAAGGACTATGACGTGGAGGTTGTGGAAGCGCACCATAGATTCAAGAAGGACGCTCCCTCAGGAACCGCCATGAAGACTGCTGGATTAATAGCGGAAGCCACTGGAAGGAAGATTTCAGACTGTGGCGTCTACGGTAGGAAAGGCCTATGCCCGCGGAAGGAGGGTGAGATAGGCATACACAGCATACGGGCAGGGGATATTGTGGGAGACCATACGGTGTACTTTGGGTCTGTTGGAGAGCATTTGGAGTTGACGCACCGTGCGCACAGCAGGGACGCGTTCGTGAACGGCGTCATACTCGCAGTCAGATTCATTGACGGCAAGAAGGGCGTCTATGGCATGGACGATGTTTTGGGGTTAAATTGAAGGTTCTAGGGATAAACGGAAGCCACAGGAAGGATGGGAACACCAGTGTTATGGTGTGCAAGGCCCTTGAAGTCTGCGTTAAAAACGGCTTGGAGACGGAGCAGGTGGACTTGGTTGATTATGACGTCAGGTACTGCACTGTGTGCGACGCATGCAGGAAGGAGTACGCGTGCAGCCAGGAAGACGATGGGATTGGATTGCTTGACAGGATGCGTGGGGCGGACGCCATCATAATCGCTAGCCCAACATATTTTGGGGGAGTGAGCGGCAGGCTCAGGACGCTGTTCGACAGGACACTGCCCTTAAGGAGGAACGGGATGATGCTTTCGGGGAAGATAGGTGGAGCGCTCGCCGTTGGTGGAAGCAGGAATGGAGGCCAGGAGTATGTGATACATCAGATACACGCGGCAATGCTGATCCATGAGATGATGATTGTGGGGGATTCTAGGACAGCCCACTTCGGAGGTATAGCCACCGCACACGCGCCAGGCAGCGTCTTGGATGATGATGTGGGCATGACGACTGTCTTAAACCTTGCTGAAAACATCTGCGCGAGGCTGCGTGACTAGCGTATGTATGAGGGAGGCTCGTTAAGAAGTTCCTGCTGGCGGTCGGCAGCCTCCTTGTAGGTGGATATCATCTGGCTCATCTTGTTGATCTGCTCTTCAGTATCCTTAGCCTTCTTCGCCAGTTCAGCCATATCGACTTCAATCCCCAGTATCTTGGTTAGGGAGTCTAGGACGGCTTCAGCGCTTTTAGCGTCGATTATCTGGCCGTGCGTCTCTCCCATAAGACACACCCCCTCTACGCCGCGCTCCATGCCAAGCCCTAATAGAAGTCCGCTGGCTCCGAAGATTGCACCACCACCCTTGAAGATTATCCCATATCCCTCGAGGGATTCCACAAGTTTTTTGTCTGTCGCAGCCCCGAAAACGCGTGGCTTGTGGGTTATGGCTCCTGTGCCAAGCCCTCCGAGAGTGTAGACTCTTTTTACCTTGAATTCCTCAGCCAAGTCCAGCGTCTTCTCAGCAAGCTGGTACTGGCTGTCGGGTGATATGCCCTGAAAGTCCCCGAGGAGGAGTATGACGTCATTTTTCTTGCCCTTCCAGTAGTAGAACTCCAGTTTAACAAGCTTGACTGTCCCGTCATCCTGGATGGATACTTGTGGCGGGAGGAAAGGGGATATTATCTCGGCGAATTTCTTTGCCTTGAGCTCGTCCTGCATGTGGTCTGCCGCAAGCTTGCCCACGAGGCCTATGCCGGGGAGACCCTCGATTAGCACGGTGTTCTTTAGTTCCGGTTTCTCGTAGTATTTCAGTATCACCGCTTCCATCATGCTTCACCCATCTGTTTTTTCATCATCCTCCGGTATTTCCCGTATTGGTCTTGCGGGGAGTATCTTGCCGGGCCGATGCTGGTTGTGACCGCATTACATTTTGAGCAGGCTTCCTTAAGAGTGTATGCCTTGCATTGGCGGCAGTAGTGCATCCTCATTTTTGCTGTTAAATATAATCATGTCCACATAAAAGATAACGTAATGAGGGTAGCGTTTGTAGTATCTGAATTTCCGGTGGTTTCTCAGTCTTTCATAATCGACCAGATTGTGGGCGTAATAGAAGAGGGTTGTGATGTTAGGATATTCTCGACCGGAAACTCCGGTAAGCATTATGTTAATGGGAAGGTGGATCGTTATTCGCTTATTGAGAAGACAGAATACCTTGAAATGCCTGACGGCATGCTGGAGCGTGTTTTAAAGGCGGTTTTGATGTCAGGATTCATGAGCCTTATGAATCCATTGATTCCTTTCCACCTGGCCTTGTGCTGTCTTAGGGATAAGTCCACGAAACCAGTCTACTTGTTCCATAAGTCATGTGGAAGGGGGTTTGACGTCATACACGCGCACTTCGGGTTCAATGGAAGTCTTTCCCTATGCCTTAAGAAGATGGGGGTGAAAGGCAAGATTGTGACGGCATTCCACGGGTATGACATATCAATGCTGGTTCGGCAGGGTATTGTAGATTACGGTGATTTGTTCAGGGAGGGGGACTTGTTTCTACCGGTGTCAGAGCATTTCAAGGACAGGCTTGTTGAATTGGGCTGTGACGAGGGAAGGATTATCGTGCACCCTATGGGAGTCGACTTGGATAAATTCAGGTATAGGGGTGTTGTTTATGAGCCTGGTGGAAGGCTTCGTTTAATAACTGTCGGAAGGCTCACAGACAAGAAGGGTTATAAATACTCCATCAGGGCGGTTGGAAAGCTGGTTTCAGAAGGCAGGGATGTTGAGTACACCATAGTTGGTGACGGAGATGGTAGGAGGGTTTTAGAGTCACTCGTGTCTGAACTATGCCTGGAAGGCAGGGTCAGGTTCGAGGGGAAGGCGAGCCATGATGAAGTGGCGGGGATGATGAATGAGGCGGATGTTTTCGTACTCGCAAGCCACATGTCCAAGTTAGGGGATGAGGAGGGCATACCCAGCGCGATAAAGGAGGCTTCCGCAATAGGGCTGCCTGTAGTAGCGACTTTGCACGGGGGGATACCGGAGATTATAGAGGATGGTGTGAACGGGTTACTTGTGCCAGAGAGGGATGCTGACGCCATCGCCGAGAGAATCGCCTACCTCATGGATAATCCAGGGATATGGGAGGGCATGTGCATTAAAGCCAGGGAAGTCGTTGAAGAGAAGTACGACATCAGAAAGCTAAGTGAGAGACTGGTTAGGATATACGAGAGCATAAAGCTCAGTTAAGGCCATGGCCGACAGGCCCCTTCCTGTTCTTGCGTATGAGCATGAGATTCCGCACGTAGAAGAATAAACCTCCTCCCTGCCCTATCATGAAAACCGGATCCCGTATGTGGACGGCATATATGAAAAGCGAAGCCCCTCCCAGCAGGCTGAGGTACCAGAACTGTATTGGCATAACACTCTTCCCCTGCTTCTCTGAGACAATCCATTGGACGAAAAAACGCAGGAAGAATAGGAACTGGGCGGCCAGGCCGAACAGCAGCCATATGGCTTCGATATCCATCGTAATAAATGTATAAACCAGGTTAATAACTATTCAGGGGGATAATTATTAGGTTTATAAAAAGGGTTTGAGGGGATTATATGAAGGTCATTCACATGCCATGCTGCCTTCCGGAAGTGAATCCGTACAATAGGCTGCTCAACGACTCGCTAGCCCGGGAGGGTGTTGAAGTGGTGGAATACAATTATGTCTTCTCTTCGTACATATCAGCGCCGATATCCGCGTATTTAAGGAATTACAGGCCGGACGTCATGCACTTCCACTGGGTGTATACGTTTTTTGTGGCATTATCCCGTGGGAAGAGGAGGATTAGCAGGGTGAAATCGTTCATATTCCTTAGTCAGGTTTTTTTGCTTAGGATTCTGGGGGTCAGGATATTCTGGACTGTGCATGACTTGACGACGTATGAGGTAGATCAGGACAACAAGGAGAGGGTGGAGTGCTTCTTGAGGAGGGTTTTCTCGAGGCTGTGCGATAGGATTATAGTCCACAACCCCAGTGCCATGGAGACGGTAGAGGAGTTGTATGGGCTAGGGGGTAGGGGTAGGATAAGAGTGATACCCCATGGGAATTATATAGGTTATTATGGGGATGACGTTTCCAGGGGGGAGGCGAGGAGGAGGATAGGTGTTGAGGGGAGTGGTATTGTCTTCCTCTATTTCGGGTCCATAAAACCGTATAAGGGGGTTCCAGAACTGGTTGAAGCCTTCAGGAGGATGGATGCTCCTGGAACAAGGCTATTGATTGTCGGTGAGGACTATACTCGCTGGGTTGTGGATGAAGTGAAAGAGCGTGTGGGGGACGATGATAGGATTAAGACAGTCTTCAGACGCGTGAGAAACGATGAAGTCCAGTTGTACATGAATGCCTCGGACGTCGTCGTACTCCCGTTCAAGGAGACCCTGACTTCAGGGTCGCTTATTCTTGCAGCATCATTCAGGAAGCCGGTAATCACGCCAGCGATGGGTTACGTTAGTGACATGCTCGGCGATGATGGGTGCATCCTATACGACCCCTCTGACAGTGAAGGGCTTTTAGATGGGATGATAAGGTCATTAGAAGCTGATTTGAATGCGATGGGGGAGCGCAACTATCAGAGGGTTAGGGAGTACGGATGGGATAGGGTAGGGAAGGAGACTGCGAGAGAGTATAGGGAGTGCGTGGGCGTATGATGAAGAAGCTAGGTTTTCTCGTTAACCCGATAGCAGGCATGGGGGGTTCGGTGGGCCTTAAGGGTACTGACGAGCTGGTCGGAGAGGCGGTGGGGAGGGGTGCTGTCCCCCATGCCGCAGATAAGGCTTTGAGGGCTGTGAGAGTCTTGAAGGCTGGTTGCGGGGACATCATGATACTGTCTTGCGGCGGCATAATGGGCGCATGCGTTTTGGGTGACGCGGGTGTTGGATGTGACGTGGTCTACGAGCCGGGAGATGACACCAGCAGGGCGGATACCATTGAAGCCTGTAGGGTGTTCTTGGGGAATGAAGTTGACTTGATACTCTTCTGCGGTGGTGACGGGACTGCGAGAGACGTTTACGAGGTGGTTTCAGACGATATCCCCGTTTTAGGTATACCTGCAGGGGTTAAGATGCATTCAAGCGTTTTTGCGGTGAACCCGGAGGCTGCTGGGGAGATGGTATTGGAGTTCCTGAATGGCGATGCTGACTTGAAGGAGTCAGAGGTGATGGACGTTGACGAGGAGGCGTACAGGAGCAATAGGCTGGAGACAAGGGTTTACGGCTATGCAGTGACACCGTATAAGCCGATGCTGGTCCAGGACTCGAAGACTATTTACTCTGGCGGGGGTGAGGAGGAGGCTAAGAGGGGTATCGCAGAGTTTGCGGCAGAGTTCATGAGAGACGGGTCCGCATACATACTCGGTGCAGGAACAACGGTTAATGCAATTGCCGACAGGCTAGGAGTTGAAAAGACGCTTCTCGGCGTTGATGTCGTGAAGGACGGTAAGCTGATTGCTAGAGACGTCGGTGAGAGAGAGCTGCTTGGATTGATGGAGGGTTTTGACAGGGTGAAGATCATGGTAAGCCCCATTGGCGCTCAGGGTTTCGTGTTCGGCAGGGGAAACCAGCAGATAAGCCCTGAAGTGATAAGGAAGGCTGGTGTTAGGAACATAATCATTGTGGCGACACCCCACAAACTATCTGAGACAAGGTATTTGAGGGTGGATACTGGAGATGCATGCCTGGATAAGGAATTAAGCGGCTACCAGAGGGTTGTTATAGGATATCAGATGGCCCAGAGGAAGGATGTCGTGTCCTATGAGGCTTAGGTCTGTATTCTTCCTTCAGCCATCACATCATGTCGGTGTATGCTCTCCATGCTTGTGACGCGGGCGAGTATATTAGCGTTCTTGAACTGTGTTCTAGCGCACTCTATGATCTCGCGGGCGACGTCCTCCACGAACTTGGGGTTCGCATACATGTCTTCAACCACCTTCGCCTCATCCTCGGTCTTGAGAAGCGTGTATACGGGGCTTGAGAATGAGTCCTCGCAGACCCGTATCATAGACTCTAAGGGTATGTCAGAGCTTATGTCTGACTCCACCGTGAGTTCGGCGACAGCACGCTGTATGTGGGGCTTACCGCCGGTATTCTCCATGCTGTGGGGGCATACCGTATTGCCGACGACCCTAACCTTTAGTTTTTTCTTGAACACGCCATTCTCCTTTATCACAGTCACAAAAACGTCGTGGGCTTCCATCGTCTTCCTCCCAGTCTTGGGGGTCTTGCGTTCGACAACAAGCTCTGTGTTAAAGCTGACCTCCCCGCGAGTGTAAGGGTGTTTTTCCAGCAGCCTTTCGAGTATCCGGCGCTCTAGCAGTTCAAGGCTGCCGTAGACTTGACCGCTCTCCTCTTCAATCGACTCGGTTATCGCCTCCACCAGACGGCTCATGTGAGCCCCCTTCCGGTCTTTAGGCAGGTCGACGGTTAAACGTATCCTTGGTATGAACTTGTACCTGTGGCCCCTCCATTCGGTCTGGACTATCGTCCTGAGGTGTGTTACGCCCACCCTGTGCAGGTCTTCCCTGACATCAGGCTTCTCGTCTTGAGTGTCTTTTTTATTCATCCTACTTCACGTCAATAATCTTGTGGAGTTGCGGCAGCACCCTCACATCTATTTTTTCCGCGACAACTTTCCCGGCTATCTCCTCCAGTCTTGTGCCGCCTAGAGGCTGTATTATGACTTCCACTGAAGTCTTCTTTAGTATTTCCTTCGCGTACTCGTAGTCCCTGTCGTCTGAGATCACAACCTTCACCTGGTCTTTTTCAACCAGCTTCTTGAGTATTCCCTCGCTGCTCTTCATCCCGCTGCTGGGGGGCTTCATGTCTAGGCTGACGCAGTCAACGTTCTCGAAAACCCATTCATCGTATAGCGTGCCATTGGTCTCCAAGACAATGCGGTATCCAACGTCTTTAAGCCCCTTAACCAGTTTCTTCAGCTCGTCTATCTGAAGCATCGGCTCTCCCCCGGTTATGCAGACCGTGCCTATGCCCTGCTGGTTCACAAGCCGGATTATCTCCGGGACACTGATGTCTGTGCCGCCTGTTAGCGCATATTTTGTGTCGCACCATACGCACCGGAGGTTGCATCCCGCAAGCCTTATGAATACTGTCGGCTTTCCGATGTATTTGCCCTCTCCCTGTATGCTTGAGAATATCTCTATCACATTCATTCTCCATCCCTCCCTAT
Organism: Candidatus Altarchaeota archaeon; assembly: GCA_043813075.1. Classification (GTDB taxonomy): domain Archaea; phylum Altiarchaeota; class Altiarchaeia; order IMC4; family SCGC-AAA252-I15; genus CAYREE01. The sequence continues at coordinate 61,971 of JBDRLL010000020.1, read as the reverse complement.
GACCACCATAAACTCCCTGAATCGCGCTATCTCAGGCTTTTCAGGCAGCCTACGCGAGTCAAGCAGGTTAAATCCTGCGAGTATGTCGTTAAGCCAGTCTTCCCGGCCATAAGCGTATAAGCCGATGCCATGACCCATTTCTATTGGCCTGCCACCGCCTTCATCATGCAGAGGCATCTGGGCGAATACTATGGGCGCGACAGTCAACTGCAGCTTTACTAGCTCGCGTATTTCAGGCTTCGTGAAGTGCTCGAGCACTCCGCCAGAACTCGCTGCATCAAAACTGTCCGGACCATACCTCACCAATATGTTGGAGAATTCTTCCTTATCAAACCTTACGTCGCCCCCGTATTTCAATGCGTTCTGCCTCGCAGCATCCAGTACCATGTCATCCCTGTCGAACGCGGTCACGTCATAGTGCTTGGACAATGGTATCGCAGTGTATCCCGGACCGCAACAGCATTCGAGGATGCTCCCGCCTTCAGGGACATGCTTGGAGTATACCACCATGTCCTCGTCCATCATGGACTCAATGAGGGGGTAGGAGTCGTCGTTGAAGTATAGTTTACCGTCATCCCTGAATTTTTCATACCATCGACCCTTCATTCCACATCACCCATCTCATCCCTGACCTGGCCGAGCAGTTTCATCGCCTTGAAGTCGAATGGGTTTAACTCCAGCGCCTTCTCGAAAGATGCGATAGACTTGCCGTAATCCTTTTGTATGCTGTAGGCCACCCCCAGACCGCAATACGGCCTGCTGTCGAATGAGTCGAATCGTATGCACTCCTTGAAGTACTTTATGGACTCGTCTATGTTTCCTTCCATGCCGTAGACCCTGCCGAGGCCGTAAAGCGCCTCAACATTCTTTGACTCCACCTTAAGGACTTCATTATAGTGGACTATGCTCTTGGAGATGTCATTGTCCTCGTAGATTATGGCCAGGTTAAGATGAGCTGCCACAGACTTGGGGTCGAGCTCAAGTGCCTTCAGATAGTATTCGACTGCATAACCCATCTCACCACGCCTCATGAAGACTTCGGCGCGCACGCAACAGTCATCAGAGTCTGGCCTAATGTCTCTCATAGTCTACCGGATCCTTCATACCCGCCTCCTCAAAGCCCTTTAGCCTGAGCCTACAGCTGTCACATCGGCCGCACGCCTTATCCCTGCCGTTGTAGCAGCTCCACGTATGCTGGAAGGGTACGTTAAGCTCTGAACCCAGGTTGACTATGTCCTTCTTGGATAGTTTCACTAGGGGTGCGCGTATTTGAACTGGGTTGCCTTCAACAGCCCTTTTCGTCGCCAGGTTCGCGAGCTCCTGGAATGCTTGGATGTATTCGGGCCTGCAGTCAGGGTATCCGCTGTAGTCTACCGCATTCATTCCAGCGTATATGCTTCCAGCGTTAATGGTCTCCGCGTATGCGAGGGCGAGTGACAGCATGATCGTGTTTCTCGCTGGAACGTATGTGACAGGGATTCCCGAGCCTGCTTGCTCTGGGACGTCTATCTTATAGTCTGTGAGGGCGCTGCCCCTGAATAACGTGGGGTCTACTTCAACGATCTTGTGCTCTTCCACGCCAAGCGACTCCGCTATCTTCACAGCACTCTCCAGCTCGCGCGTGTGGCGTTGCCCGTAGTTCACGGTCAGTGCGTGTATCATGTTGCCGTCGGACTTTGCCTTGTATGCAGTCACTGCACTGTCCATCCCCCCAGACAGCAGGATTACTGCCTTTGCTTCTCCACCCATTTCCGGTCGCCCTCCCAAAGCCTTATTCTCGAGACCATGATTTTGCCTTCAAGACAGTCCCATATCCATTGCGTTATGTTCTCCGCGGTCGGATTGTCCAGTATCTTGTTCAGGTCGCTGTGGTCCAACTCGTCTATAACCTCCTTGTTCACGACTTTCTTGAGGTCATTGAAGTCCAACACCATCCCGTCATCCTTGATATCGCCTTCGACCTCCACCTCCAGCCGGTAGGTGTGCCCGTGCACGTGCTCGCAACCCCCCTTGTAGTCAGGCAGATGGTGTGCTGCGTCAAAATAGAATGTCCTGCATGCCTTCATTGCGTGGTCCTCCTCAGATTCTTGTATTCGTATGGCACCCCCAGGCGCCGTGCGTCATCACCAAGTTTAGCCATCAAATCGTGGGGTGAGAGCCGGAGGGGGAATTGATCAGGGCCGTCAGGCTTGGAAGGCAGGGATGAGTATGCGCCAGGCCAGAAGGCGTCGCCCCTAACCCACATCAAACGCAGGTTAATCAGGTCTTCCGCGTTGGACATCCTCTGGGCATGGGATGCGCATTGACAGCGGGCGGTGCGGCCGCTTCGCAACAATTTGAGCAGGCTGCTGTTCGGGCTTTGGACTACGCTGGATTCATGTCCTGCCGCCCCCCGCTCTATGCCTTCGATTAGCTCTGGTGTTAGGGAGCTTGTCTTTAGCGCGGCAACGCCTGCAAAGGTTACGGCCTTGTCGCCGAGCACTGCCGCGGTGACGTCGTTGCCTTGCGCGACATGGACGCGCATTAACTGGTTTGCGTCAGTGTCGGATAGGACGTCGGGCATTGCGATTATGCAGTGTCCGCCCAGACGGTCCTTGATTCCCATAAGAACGTCTAGGGTTGGTTTGCCTGCTTCCTGATTTATGAATTCCTTACCTGTCCCAGCGAATTCCCCTGTGGAAAGGTATTGCTGGAGTGGGGCGTTGGGCTCTGTCGTCAGGAACATGAAGTTGGAATGCTGCTGCCATGTGAAGGAACGCATGGAATGGACTAGCACAGGTATCGGGCCGATGGGAACCATGAGTTTGGGTTTTTCCATTAGCCCCCCCAGCTCTTTGTCCAGCATGTCCCTGAGTTCGCCTTCTGAAACAGGCAGTTTATGCTCCCTTATCTCCTCGCCAATACTCTCCCTGAAGCGTCGGCCGGAATCATTGCACAGCATGACCACCAGCGGTTTGCTTGAATGCGTTCTCATTGTGTTGGTCACTCTCTTATCCTCCCGTGCTTTCGGTCTATCTCGTCCAGCTGGTCCAGTAGTTTCCTGCATGCGGTGCGTATCGCGTCGCTCACGTTCACGAACTTCTTGTCAGGCCCTACATGATTCCGTATGTCGTCGAGTATCTCCCGGGGTATATCAACGCTAACCTTAGCCATGTTATTATCCTGATATTATTAGAGTAATATGGGGGGAGCATATTATTAAATATGTGCGGGTGGAATGGATAATGGCATGGACGTTAGAGAACCTGAAAAAACCGAAAAACCATTGAAAACAGATGCTGATGAGAAGGGAACAGTGATGGGAGATGAAGAACAGCCCGATAATAGCGGGGATGATGGCTGGAAGACCGCGCGGACGATGGCGTACTATGGAGTGCTCCTGCTGATACTCTTGGCAGCATTGTACTATGCGGGACGCATGGGATACTTGAATGACGCGCAAAGAATCTTGGATGGTATGACAAAAGGCTCATTCGGGATGAAATGAGGAATATGCCGGCTATATTTTGAATGACTCCAGGTACTCCCGCGTGTGCTGGAAACCGTTCTTCCTTGCAATCTTCTCCAAATGCTTGTTCACAGCGCTACCGTACTGCGCAGCCTTCTTACTCCTGTTGATGACCCGCTCGGGCAGACCATGCTTCCGTGCGAGAAGACGGAGCACGTACTTGCGGACAAACCTACGGCCTTCAACCTCGTCTATGCACGTGAATTCGCTGAAAGACTGGTCGACCTCGCGAACCTTCAAGTCGATGGGAAGGCCCTCAACATACTCCATGAATTTTTCCCCTATGTAGGGTATCCTCAGTTCCACGCCATTGTGCCTGCATACAGCGCGGTCTCGATCCAGGTTGTCGTCATCTGCTGTCTTGACATCGCTCTTCATCATCTCAACGACCTTTCCACCACCTTCAGACACATATGCGTCCACATACCGCCAGTAGCCGCCGAAAAGTTCGTCCCCACCCTGCCCGCACAGCATCACGCTGAAACCGTCCTCAAAAGCCTTTTTAGAGGCGTAATAGAAGGGTATGCCGACGCCCACCTTAACCGGATTAGGCTCGCCGACAATCCCCAGGATTTCCGGAACAGCATCCTCGATCATATCATGGGATAGACTAACGTACTCTACAGGGAATCCCAATTCAGACTCAACCGACCTCGCGCAGTCCACGTCAGGCGAACCCTCGAATCCAACAGCATACGCCATGATTTCACAGCATTCAGCCGCCAGGGAGGCTATCAACGCGCTGTCAACACCTGACGAGAACACCACCCCCGTCTTCTCCTCACACAACCCCTCGACCGCGCTTGACAGGAGGGTGCTTAACTCGCCCAGAATGGAGTCAACATCATCCATCGTCAATAGTCTTTCCAAGACATGCTTAAATACGGTGAAACAGATTAGTAGACATGGTCAAACTCACATTCCTCGGAGGCGCCAGAGAAGTCGGCAAATCATCCATACTCCTTGAATCCAACGGACTGCAACTCATCATGGATTCCGGGTTGAAACTCGACGAACCTCCCACATACCCTCTGCCTGTGGAAGAGGTGGACGCCCTCATACTCTCGCACGCTCACCTAGACCACTGCGGGAACATACCGACGGTATTCAGGCAGGAACACATGCCAGTATACCTTACGGGAGTCACCCAGGAGCTGAGCCACATGCTACAACACGACTCCCTGAAGATAGACAAGCTGAAGGGGCATCCGCTCAGATACATCGACGATGACATTGAAGACCTAGCAACAAAAGAGAAGTTAGTGGAATACGGGAGGGAATACACCATCCCTGAAGGCGCCATCATGACATTCTACGACGCAGGCCATATTCCAGGCAGCGCAGGGATACAGATGGAAGTGGATGGGAAGAGGGTGTTCTACACGGGAGACACTAAGGCTACTGAGACGAGACTCCAGCCTGCCGCAGAGTATCCTGAAAGTACTGACGTGCTGATATGCGAGTCCACATACGGTAATAGGACGCACACTGACCGCAGGGATGTTGAAAGGGAATTCCTTGCTGAAGTAGAGTCTACGCTTGAGAGGGACGGTATAGCATTGATTCCCGCATTCGCGATAGGACGAGCCCAGGAGCTGCTGCTTGTGCTGAGGGACATAGGATACGACATATACCTTGACGGCATGGCGAAAAAGGCGTCCCAGACCATATTAAACCATGAGGGATGCGTCAAGGAATACGATAAGCTGCATGAGGTTGTGAGCAACAGCATATGGGTGAAGGGCAGGCAGATGAGGAAGGAGATAACACAGAAACCCTGTGTCATAGTCACCACTGCAGGAATGTTAGAGGGAGGGCCTGTGCTCGACTACCTTGGCAGACTCCACAGGGACGCGAACAGCAGTGTCATACTTACGGGATACCAGGTTGAGGACTGCAACGGCAGGCTTCTAATGGACGAAGGATTCATAGTGGACGAGATTTCAGGAAGGAAGTTCAAGGTCAACATGAGGCTCTCCCAATTCGACTTCAGCGCACACAGCGACCAGAAGGACCTGGTGAAGACAATAGAGGCCATGAAGCCCGAGGATGTGGTGCTAGTGCATGGTGACGGCGAATCCTGCGAGACGCTCGCATCCATGCTGCCAGGATTCAACGTGCACGTGCCAGAGATAGGGGAGAGCATAGACATAGATTAAGTAGTATAATACGCACCCCGTATGCTAGACGACTTTCCCGCCCTGATATTTTCCGTCGTATTCCTCTGCTTCCCCGTGGACTCTCTCGAAGACTATCTGCGCTATCCGCGCGCCGCGTTCAACCGTGAATTCTTTTTCAGACAGATTCTTCATGCCGAACGTGAGAGTCCCCATGAATCCGGGATCCACTAGCGCATTGTATAGGCTGCACCCGCAACGGAATAGTGTCGAACGGTTAAGAACTCTCGCAGCCACGTTGGAAGGCATGTTGACTCTCTCCAACGTCTCCACCAGAACATACTCTCCTGGCTTCATGGCATATGAGTCGAACTCAACTTCCTCCACGCCAGGAGTCCTACGGTCAGAGACTCCGAGGAAGCTGTCGGACGTAAGCCGGTAAATCCTGTCCAAACGCAGGTCATAGCCGGCTCCGCCAAGCGATTCTGGGGAAAAATTATCGATGAGGCCCTTGCCCTCCACCAAAGCCAGTATCTCAGACTTGCCTAAAACCATTGCATCACCTAACCTGCTTAGAATATACTCCCCACGATTAAAAACTAGGCTTCAATACGGTAGGCGACCACCAGACCATCACTATAAAATGGGGGGTTATTCATCGAAGCCATGATGCGTGAAACCTCATTTTCAGAGAGCACATCCTTATGGACTATGAGGTATCTCACATTCTTTTCAGCACAGAAATCGTTTAGGCTGGGATAGACTGATTCGTCGGCGTTGCCGGATAGAATCCGTGCCTTTGAGGGAGCCTCTGACTTAACGTAGCCGGACAGTATCTTCTTGCCGTGCAATGTCTGGGTGTGGAAGAAGTTGCCGTAAGGCTTCTCGTGGATTATGAAGTCGCCAGGATCATCCCCGATTATCCCGTATACTCCAGAAGTCTCAGGGAGATGGGATAACGGTATCGGCAAGGCCAGTGACTCGAAGAGTATTAGCGCGGTGATAAGCGGCATCAGCCAGGGGCGACCGCCCCTCCCGAGAATCCATGATAGGGTGAATCCGGAGAGAACTGAGACTGCCACTATGAGACCTAGGCTGAAACGGCTTGGCGTGCGGGACAGGTCCATGAAAGGAAGGCCGTCAACCAGCGTGTACGGCAGGTAGGCGTAGGAGTATTCACTGGTGGGGGAATAGCTTTCAGGATATTCCGCCAGTCCACCCAAAAGCCGGTAGAATCCGTATATCATGCTGGAGGAAACCTTCTTGTCACCCATGAAGGCTCCGTCAGGAACCTGGTTCTTGTATACTACCACGACGCCGCCCATCCTCAAGAAAGGCCCGAGAGACAGCGTAATGAAGATTACTGCTATGAGTAGCCACACCCTCAGTTGACGTGACTTCCACACCAGGAACGTTGAAAGGAGGGATAGGCTTATCACAGTGAACCCTATGAAGACTTGAGACTCCATGCTGCCGCCACTGTAGAACACCCGCCTACCTGAGAAAAAGCCGGATAGTATGGGATGGCTTTGGGGGGGTGTGGCGTAAGCCAGGAGGTCTGCGGAATTGAAGACAGATGATACGCCAGCACCAGGCATGATGCCGCGGCCGTAATTCGAGAACACCTCCAGGATTAAGGGGGAGATCAGTACTGATGCTGTCAAGACCGCAAAACCCAACCGCCGTATAATAACCGTTTTCATGGTTTTTTCCCTGTCCCACACAATCCTTTCCGCGATTAGCGCCAGGGTGATGATGAATGCGACCACAGACTGAAAGAGGAATGTGGCCGAGATGAGAGCGAAGAATATCCCTGCTAGAACCGGGTCCCTGCGGTCATCATTGTCGAGCGTCCTCAGTAAGAAGAGTATGTAGAACGGAATCCACTGGGTGCTTACAAGATTCAGATGGCCGAGCAAACGCGTGAAACGGAGGGGCGTGAAGGCGAATATCAGGCCTGAAACGAGAGATGCCTTGTCATTCCCGGTCAGACGCCGGACCAACAGGTACATACCGTACCCTGAGAATGCGAAGGCCATTATGCAGAGCATATTGTATGACGCGGCAAGCGAGAGGAGATGCTGCAAGGGCAGTGATAGCAGCGATAGGGAGAGTATGTTAGAGTGGAAGACCAGGCTTTTCCCGTATGGTGCGAACCATAGGTCGGTGTGGTACGGGTTCTTGAAGGATGAGAGGGATTCCCCGCCCCACCATAGGTACCACATCATCTTCCACACGTCATCCTCCCCAGGAACGGCATCGTGGAGATGCGCTACCAGAGGGTACGTCATCAACAAAGCAAGGTTCGTGTAGACCATTATCACCGTGACGTGCCTGCGGAAACTGCCAGACAGCCTGCCAGACGGACGGAAGTAGAAGTAGAGGGGGATTGATGAGTAGGATAGGACCACCAGATTCACGAGAAGAGTGTTTAAGAGTATGACCGTCAATCCGGGAGATGCGACAGCCGTGAGAGTGACATATGCTGCAAGTAAAAGTGAAGGCACGGCCATGAATATGAAGCCCTTGTAAAAGCCCCTAGACATTGTATCCTTAAATAATCTACGGTAAATAATATATGTCATGAAGTATGTCACAGCCCTCCTGCTCGTATGCCTGGCCACTACGGCATCCTCTTTCTCTGACGAGTACATGCAGTCAATGTGGAATTACACGGCCAAGGAGGTGATAAGCGGGCTTGACGTCGCAGACTTGGATGGTAACGGGGTTTACGAGATACTAGTGGCAACATCGCAGGAGGGTGCGGTATACAGTCTCAACAACAGGGGAACAGAGTACTGGAGTAAGCCGTACAGGATGTCGGGCTACGTCTTTGAATTATCTGCAGCGGACTTGAATTCCGATGGGAGGAGCGAGGTTATAGCAGGGTATGGGAGCCACGCAATAGGCATATCAGAGTCCGGTTCCGAACTTTGGAAGTACTCCACCTCATTAAAGCACGTGCAGGTCATAGATCATGCGGACTTGAATGGAGACGGGAAGAATGATGTCGTGGTATCAACCTACAAGAAGGACGAATGCAAGAGCGCGACGATATACGCGATAGACGCGTCAACGTATCCGCCGAACACCATTTGGAAGCACACTCTGAGCGGGGACGACCTTCCAGTCGCGATTGACGCTGGAGACTTGAACGGGGACGGTAAGGCGGACGTGGTAGTAGGCTTGATCTACAGGGCGAAGGTGACCTACAAGTCGTCATGCAACCCCAACATCGACCTGCCTTCAAAGATCATAGCCTTAAGCAATACCGGGGAGGTCATGTGGGAGTCCGGCACCGCGGGCGGAGTAACATGGGTGAAGATTGCAGACATCAACGGTGACGGCGACAACAACGTCATAGTATCCTCGAAACCCTACGTTTACGCGCTAAGCAAGGACGGAGCCCATATATGGCAGACTGACGTGAACGACGCCGCGGGAGCGGGTATTGTGGAAGACCTGGATGGGGACGGGGAAGCGGAGATAGGCCTTGCTTTGAGCGATCTGAAGGTTTTGGACTCAAAGGGCAAGAGCAAGTGGGTGGGTTTAACCGGGTCGAGGGTGTACTCGATTGACGCGGGAGACCTGGATAATGACGGATACCCTGAGATAGTCGTCGGCTCGAACAAAGTGTACGTGTTCGACAGGGACGGTAAGCCGAAGTGGGAGAGCGCCTACCTCACGACAGTAGACTACGTCCATGCGAGGGACATGGACGCAGACAACTACGGGGAGATTGTAGCAGGTGCTGTGAAAAACGTTTACTACTTCAAGACACAGGAGTATGCGAAGAAGCTGAGGGCGGACGAGCTGTTCAGCAAGGCGATGGCGTACAAGAGCCAGAAGAACATCGAGTTGTCCATCGAATGCCTTGAGGACTCGAAGAGCCTGTACAGTCAGCTTGGGTTGATGGACAGGGTCTCGGACTGCATAAACGAGTTGGACGGGTTAAACAGCATAGGAGAGCAGGTGGAGTCTTTGAAGCGGGAGGCTGACAGCGCCCTCAACCTCTCCAAACACGCGTACATCAACCAGGACTATGAGAGCGCGATACGGAACGCGAGCATAGCGCGCAGCAAGTACGCGTCGCCACAGCTGAACGACAGGCTCGCGATAGACGAATGCGATAGGAGGATAAACGAGTCGGGTGCGGTGCTAAGACTTAATGCAAGCATCATCTACAATAAGTCACTCTCCGAATACAAGGAAAAGAATTATGAATCAGCCTTGATGAATGCAAAGAAGGCGGAGAGCCTATACCGGCTTGCCGGCGACAGGGAAAATGCCGATGAAGCCGCACTACTCGTTGAGAACATAACCATTGCGGCAGGCGTGGGAGATGACGCTAATAAGGTGGATGAGGGGGGGAATCGCCTGGGGATGCCTTCATTCATGAAGTACATAAGCCTTTCGTACGTACTTGGCGTGATAATACTCATAAGCATGATAGGCGTGCTGACTGCCATATCCATCATAGCATGGCAGAGGCTCAAGATGCCACGGCTTAAGCTGGACAAGCCGAGAAATAGGGCTTATGCGCAGTCGAAGGTTGATGGAACAGGGAGGAAGCATACGCCGACAGAGAAGAAACATACGCCACTGGATAATAAGCATACTCCAAGGAGGAGGGCGTATGCTCCCGCAGAGAAGAAGACAGATACCACGGTAAGGAGAAAGGTTGTTGAGGATAGAAAGCCCACGCCACCACCAGCTGAGAAAGAACCACCCGCCGAGGAGAAACCCAGGAATAAGGGCATTATAAAGACGACTAGACGCAGGCTTGGACACAACCTCACATACACAGGCTACAGGAAGTGAGCAGACACATATGCAAACAAGTATAAAAGCAATGTTGTCGGCAAAAAGTATTTAAGCTACGACGTTCAATTATGTGTACGGGGTGGAACATGGTTTCTAACAAAAAACCAATTAATAATAATGGCGGGCCATCGAGGACACGCTATGAAAGGCCTGCTGTGAGGAGGAACACTTCTCTCCAGAACGCCGGCAAACGCCAGACGGTGTACAACATCATCCACAGACTCCACTCTCTTAGGATTAGGAGCCTCAGGGAGGAGGTCGAGAAGGCGGACATCGAATCCAGCGAACTGAAGCTTATCCTGAAGGACTTAGAGAAGAAGGGCCTGATATACACTCCCAAGCCGGGAGTGATCGGTTGCGTAGACGACTAGGTTCTCATTCCCTAGGAGCCCTGCTCAAGAGTACGATCTCCACTATCCTGCGGACCACCACATCAATGAAGTATATTATCAGCGCTATTGCCGCGAAATACTGCCATAACTCCCGTTCGTCGATGATCTCCTGAGTGGCCTCCATTGTGGCGTGCTTTATCAAGTCATCCTCCAGCTGACTCATCTGGGTTGAATCGTAGACGCGGCCGTTTGTCACGTAAGCCATCCTCTCGAGCACTGCGTCGTCAACGCCCAGAGAAGCGTATTCCTGCGGATAGTTGACTGCGACAGCATCCAGGTCCTGGCCGTCGGTTGAAGACGCCTTCACGCCGTAGAAGCCGACGGTCTCTGGAGTGAACACTGCCGTATACGTCTCCACGTTAGTCCTTGTGACGGAAATCTTTGGCGCGCCACCTATGACCCCACCCTGCAAGAGGATGTCAGGCTTATTGGATGAGCGGACGTCGAGTGACGCGGTCTCGCCTATGCTGATGTCTGAAGTCGTTATGCGCACCTTCTTGGTCTTCTCAAGGTCTCCGATAGCCCAGTTCGTCATGGCTGAAACCATCTTGCCATTCTTCGCGGCGTAAACGTCGCGACCCCACACAAGCCCGTTGTCGATGAGTAGTGAAGCCACACGGCCGAGTCCGAAACGCCAGACCGCGAGGGCGGGACTCCCACCCTTCGTCGAGAACGGTACTTGGGCGACAGACTTCTCGTAAACCTGGTTATATCCTCTTGAGGGAGGCCTCTCATCATTCCAACCTGTTATGCTCCTTGTTATGAAGTGGTGCTGGTCCCTGACTATTATCGGCACACGTTCCGGATTATCCTCCTCTAGTTTGTCGCCGAACTCTATCTTAAGCCGCTGATAGTCTTCAGGCTGGAAGTATATGCCACCGCCAGTACGGGCTATCTCGCTCATCAACTGGACGTCAGTGTCAAAACCCACCCCAACACTGTATATGGTGACGTCCATATCTTTCAAAGCGGTTACTTTGCTGAATACTATCGGTGCTTTTGAACGGGGTATGACGCCGTCAGACAGGAGTATGACGTATTTTGGTATGGTGTAGCCGTCCAGCGTCCTTATGGCAGACTCGAGGGCAGGGACCATGTCCGTACCGCCCACGAAACGCAGTCTGAGCAGGCTATCCTCGACCTCAGCCCGTTTAGGCCCCAGGGGGCTCATTCCTGAGACAACATAGGGCACTGTGTTGAAGGCTATTACGCCCACAGTATCGTTGTTGTCCAGGTTCCTCAGCATGTTGAGTGCGAGCGCTTTCTCAACGTCTATCTTAGAGTCCTCGCCCATGCCGTACTCGGTGCTCTGTGAGATGTCTATGAGGAATAGGACCGCTATCCTCTTCCTCCTCTCCTCCGGCTTTTCAGTGGACTTTACTGGCAGCAGGTTTTCTATGAAACTGTTGTTGTACTTGCCGTACTCGTAACTGTTCTTGCCGCCGACGACGACTAGGCCGTTTCCTTGAAGAACGTATTCCCGCAGCTTGTTGACGCGGTCACGGTTAAGATTGTCTGCGTGGATGTTGTCCAGGAATACTGCGGAGTATGGCTTGTAGTCGACGTTCACCTGGCTCTTTATGTCGACGTTGTATAGTCTCGAGAGGACGTTCGTCAGGGGTGATGTGACGTTCGACGTGATGACTAGTATGGACGGCTTTTCAACGACCTCCACAGTCTTGTAATAGACGTTGTTTTCCGGTATCGTGTCGGACTCTGGTCTCAGGTCGACGCGTATCTGGTATACGCCCGGATTCTCGAACCTCAACTGGAGTTGGACCTGCTTCTCGAACTCTGTCTGCGTGAGATGCTTGTTGAATTTCCTGACGTTGTCTACGCTGACCTCAAGATCGTAGCTGATGCTCGCGAAGCCTGTGTTGCCTACTCCAATCAGGATTTCGTATTCGGTGTTCGACGGTATCTTACGGTCTCCCAGGACATACTGTATGGAGACGTCGTCCCCTGTCTTATGCGGTTTCACCACATAGATGGTTGAATTCGCTTCTGCCACCGCCTTGGCGACGTCAACAGGGTTCCTGCCGATGTTGTTCCTCCCGTCGCTCACCAACACCATTATTGTGGAACTGCCCTCGCTCTGGACCAGGTTCCGGTTCAACGCATCGCCTATCCCGGTCGAATTTCCGTCACCGAAAAAGTCTATGAGGATGTTGTCCGTCTTCCCGGTGATGTTGCCCACCAGACCACGTATGTCGTTGAAAACCATTGTCGAGACATCCCTGGAGCCGTTAGACAGGGACATGCTTCCTGAAACATCTGAGACGACGACTATGGGGGAGAATTCCTTAACCTCAGTCCGGCTCGAATACTCGACTGGAGACGCTATGGCAATAGCGACAAGCATTATCACAAGTACGCGGACTGCCATGAACGCGATATGCCTCCTGGACACGCCACCCTTCCTCACGTACATCAGTACGAATAGTATGAATGGCAGTGAGAACAGGAGGTATATTGGGTTCTTGAACCCGTACTCTGAGGGTATAACACTTGAAACCCTGCCAGCCATGCTCATGGCGCCGGTCAATACGGTTGTTACGTTCATAGCAGACCCCTCCAACGATAGGCCAGCATTTCTATCATGAATACTACGAGCATGACCGCCAACAGTATCCTATAGTATTCGTGCTTCACCTCGATCTTCTCGCGTTCGGTAGTGAACTCGTCCTCGTTGATGGATTTCTCAACCTCTCCTGAAGTGATGTTGGACTCCCTGGTGTTCAGCAGGCTGACTGTTATCTTGGACTTCTTTGAGGGGTGGTTGACTTCGTAGACGCCGGTCTTGTCCAGGAAAATGTTTTTGGTGTTGACGGTCATGCCTGAAGGCGTCCTAACTTCCGTAGACTCCGTCAACGGCAGGTATACTCCTGAAACATAGTCTTGCATGGACTCTGAGTAAACGTCCCTAGTAAGGTACTTGATGAGCTGGGACCAGAATATGGGGAATGAAGAACTGTAGTACATGTTAGTCCACTCCGGATCAGGATTCAATCCCATGAACACCACGTGGCCCTCCCCCATCATCCGGTATGCGAAGAGTGTTGTCGGATTGTCACCGCCTGTGCCCAGTATCCTCGCGGCACTCTCATCATCCAACTGGATTTTGAAGTACTTGTTCGCAACCAGGTTGTCGAATACGACGTCATCCAGTATCTCATGCTCCTCCAGCACATGGACTTCCGCTTCCGGAGGACCCCAGTCGCTTATGCCTGCGGGCATCATGTTCCAGAGGTTCTGGTTTGTCAGAGTCCACAGGTTGCCTGTCGCGAGGACTATCAGGTCCGACCCCCTGCTCAATGACGGCTTCATGTCTATGAATGTGCCGGGCAGTATGTTGTCGCTCTCAGCGTTACCCAGGATGATTATGTCGAAGTTGCTGAAGTCCCTGAGCGGCTGCGGCGGTATGTTCACGGACAACTCAATGTTCCTTAGAGACTGGAGCATGAGCCGGAGGTATTTGTCGGTGTCAGCCTCCCCCGTTATCAACAGTATCTTTATCACCCTCACTGAAGGCACGTAACTGTACGCCCTGTCGTCGACAGCCAGATAGTCCTTGCCGTCTATCCTCGCTGTTATCACCTGCTCATCCCATTTTATCTCCGGGCTGAAAGTGAAAAACTCCTCGCTGCCGGATTCTATGAGCTTCTCTGAAGAATTCAACACCTTATCCCCGGACAGGATGTCGATTTTAACGCTCTTCCTTGCGCCATAGTTCCTGACGCTGGCGGTCGCAAACAAACGGTCCTCATCCACGACAGACCTCCTCGCGCTAAAGCTGACTATGCCCACATTATCAGACCTGCCGCCGACGCGTATGAATTCGACCTCAACTCCCCTGAGGGCAGCAATTTTCCTGGCCAAAACAGGGTCCAGGCCGTCCGAGTCAGCGAAATCAGATATCACGTATATCTTCTTCTTGGATTTTGACGTTGACAGCAGGTCCCTGGCTAGTAGTATGGCGTCCCCGACGTTGGATGGCGTGTCTGACGCATAGAGGTCTCCTAAAACGTTCCTCGCCTCCTGCCGCTCGCCCCTCGACAATACTGAGACAGGTATGTTCTCCGCCAGTATGATTGAGACTTCATCGTCACGCTGCATGTCAGAGACTATCCTCTGGGCAGAGTCAATTGCATTGGAGAAACGTGTGGGGGTCGTGTCCGTGGCCTGCATGCTCGCCGACGCATCCAGTATTATCGCTATCGACTCCTTGCCACGGACGACATCCATGGAAGTCGTGAAAGGGTTTGCGAGGGAGAGCACTATTACAGTTATTATCATGACCTGGAGGAGTAGGAGAGGGTCCCGTATGAACTTCTGCAGGAAGCTTGAGAACCTCTTCTGCTTTTCGGTGACGAATATGAACATTGTGGAGGGGAATATCACGTGCTTCGGCTTGGGACGCAGGAGGTAGAGTATTATGACGGGTAGTATCAGGCTCATGGCTGCGAGCGCCATGGGATTCCCCAATATGGACGAGAGGGGCAGGTCAGCCATGCCTCCTACCTCCACCCACAAGGTTAACGAAAGTGTCTATCAAGGGTACATTGGTCGTAACTGAAACAAAGTTGACGCCCACATCATCACAAGTCTCGTGTATACTGGCTATGTGTTCCCTGAGGTTCCTATTGTAGTCCCTCTTGAATGAGGGGCTTAGGAAGCTCCTCTTCCGGTCTCCTGTCTCTATGTCCTCGAACTCTATGTCATTCCTCCATCCGAGGTCGACCTCCCACGGGTCTAGGACCTGTATGACGAACAACTCCTTGCTGTGCTTCGCCATCCGGTATATGCCCTCCTTGATGGATTCTATCGGCTCGAGGAAGTCGGATATCACGACACTGAATGCCTTGGATTTTATCATCTTGCTGTACTGGCCGCTACACTCCCCAAAACGGGTCTCGCCCTCAAGCTTCATGTTGTTCATAAGGTTTATGGTGTCGAATAGCGTCTTCCTCCCCTTCTTCGGCTGCTGGACGAACTTCAGCCTGTTGGAGTAAAGTGCTGTCGCGAACTTTTCGTGGTGGTTGACTGCGAGGAATCCGAAGCCGACAGCCAGGCTGCCGGCGTAGTCGAACTTGCTCATCGCTATGGTCTTGAAGTCCATGCTGGAGCTGCAGTCCACCATTATGTGGAGGACAAGGTTGCGTTCCTCCTCGAAACGGCGGATGTAGAGTTTCTCAGTCCTTCCGTAAACCCTCCAGTCTATCAGGCGAAAGTCGTCTCCAGGGAAATACTCCCGGTAGTCGACCACCTCAATGCCCTTCCCATGCTTTACTGAAGGCCTTCCCCCAGAGTATGCTGAGGAAACCCTCTTCTTAAGCATGAAGTTAAGCTCCTTAAGCTCGTCAAGGAAGGACGGGTCAATCATTCTGGCTATACTTCCTTAAGGATTTCGTTTATCACGTCGTCGGTGCTCATGCCCTTCCTCTCGGACTCGAAGTTCAGGATTATCCTATGCCTTAGGACAGGGTAGGACATGGCCTTCACGTCATCCCTGCTCACGTAGTTCCTGCCCCTCAGCAGCGCCATCGCCTTTGCGGCTAGGACGAGGCCGATGGAAGCCCTCGGTGAGGCGCCGTAGTCGAGGTAGGATGACGCTGCCCCGTCGTTGTCAGGCCTTGACGCAGTCACTATGTTAAGGGCGTATTCCCTCACTTCCCGGGATATCGGCATCTTCTTAGCCAGCTCCTGTATGGCCAGGACCTGCTCCTTCTTTAGGACGCGCCTTACTGTGGGGGATATCTCACTGGTATACCGTTCTATTATCCTGTCTTCCTGGTCTTTCGTCGGGTAGCCCACCATGATCTTCAGCAGGAAACGGTCTATCTGGGCTTCGGGCAGCGGGTATGTTCCCTCCATCTCTATGGGGTTCTGGGTTGCGAGCACGAAAAACGGGCGGTCCAGCTTGTGGGTGGTGTTGCCCATGGTAACCTGCCGCTCCTGCATGCTCTCGAGCAGGGCGGACTGTGATTTTGGCGTCGCACGGTTTATCTCGTCCGCCAGAAGTATGTTGGTGAACACCGGACCCTCCTCGAATCGGAAGCGCTTCCTGCCGTCCGCGTCCTCCTCCACTATGTGGGTTCCGGTGATGTCTGAAGGCATCAGGTCTGGAGTGCACTGTATGCGGCGGAACTTCATGTCCATCACGCTCGATAGCGTCCTAACCATCATGGTCTTGCCCAGCCCAGGGAATCCCTCCAGCAGCGCGTGACTGTCCGTGAATATGGCTATCAGAAGCTGCTCTAATATGTCGTCCTGACCGACTATCACCTTGCCTACCTCCTCCTTGATGCTCGAGTAGGTACCGCCCATCTGGGAGTAGACTGCCTTTAAATCCAGCTCCTCCTCCCGTCTCTCTGATTTCCTTTGCTTCGAAGTCTGGGAGTCGTCTGCCGAATCCCAGATGCTTTTTCCTCCAGTTGCCATCATTAAACACCTATGATAATTGTATTTAACCTCATTTATTTTCCGCGAGTATCTTCTCGAAGTACTTGCGCACAACCTCCTCGTGCTCAGGCCCTATAACGCATTCATCACACGTCTCGGCTGATTCCACGGTCGCGAGCTCGAACTTGTTCTGCACTATACGACCCCCGGACTCGCGTATCTCTATCTCACCACCATACTCGGGATGCAATTGAAATTGTACGTTCTCCCCGTTTATGTTGGCTGAAGAAGCCTTCCCGTATATGTCTTTACCAGAGTCGCTGCCTACACCACCTCCAGTGCCGGGTATTGGGCCCTCGCTTATCCCAGGCCTGTCGCCCCCTGACTCCGCGCCAAGCTTCTCCTTCTCCTTGTCGGTAGTCCAGTTGCTCTGCTCCCACCGGTCCCCGAACATGGTCTGGAACTGGTTTTTCGCATCACCGTACTTGTCGTTCAAGTCCCTGCCCAGATTTGTGTTGTCCACCATGAAATCTATCAAAGCACCCCTCAAGTCCAGTACTGTTATCGTCATCATCACGAACAATAGCACTATCGTCACAATCACCCGCCGGGTTATCTCACGCTGGTCGAAGAAGGTGGACGACTCCACGTTGTCCATCTCCTTAGAGACGTCTGACATAAGGCTCTGGACGATTATGTTGTCAGCGTCCCGGTACTCGTAGGCGGTCTCCAGGCTCTCGTCGAGGCCATGGTACCTGCCGCCTATCCTCTTGATGACGTTCATCCTCCTGAGTTCTAAGGCCAGTTGGATTAGCACGTATATGCCTGCGGGTATGAGGGAGTATATCATCTGGAAGCCGATTATCTGCAGCAGTATGGATGCGGCGAGGAAGCTGATGGCGAGGTCTAACACCAGCTTGTATGCCCTGAGGCCCGCGTATACGGCGGTAGCCTCCCTTAGCTTGCTTATGAGGTCATCCATTCTTTATGGCAGCTGCTAGCGTCGCGATGGCGTTGGACGTTCCCTCTATGGAGGTCACAACGTCGTTTACCTCACCCCTAAGGCTCTTTATGTCTCTCGCAGAGTCTTCTATGTCGCCTTTAATCGATTTGTTGGCTATCCCGCCAGCGAGGTCGTCTATGTCGTCCGCTTTCTTGTATATCGCGCTCAGCTTGTCTGGTATGCTGTTAATCCTGGTGTCAAGGTAGTACGCCTTCTCGTCTATCTGAGCTGCCTGCGATATCATCGTGTTCATACGGTTGTTCGCGTTGGTGAGTTCAGTCACCTTGTGCTCGTAGTCCTGCTTGCATACCCGGTAGTCGGTGTAGTACTGGTTGTATAGCTTCTCATATCTCGCACGCTCGGTCATAGTCTTGTTCAGATCGTCTGAAAGCTCCCCCTTCTCGCCCTTCAGTTCAGTGAAATGCTCTCCGAGGGCGGACTCCCTCGTCTTGGACAGGTTCAACTGGTCTGCGAAGTCCCTCAGCTGCTTTTCGATCCTTGCAAGCTCCTCATCCCGGGCCTGAACCCGCATCATTGTGGAATTTAGGGAGTACGTCAGATTCTGGAGTTCCGTCTTCTTTGTCCTGTAGTCCTCGTTCAACTGCTCGTATGTTATCCTGTAGTACACGACCAACGCTATCATGGAGACTACGAGGAACAGTACCAAACCCAGGAGTATTATGTTAACATCATGCTTCATTCTCTTCAACCAACCCTTCTGACGAGAGTGTAAAAGACACCCATAATACGATTATTTATATATTATAAGCAAGCTTAATAAGGTATAAAACTATTTTATAGACTAAAATGCAAGTCAACAGGAGGGTATGCTTGTATTGCGGCGGGTGCGTTGGAGTATGCCCCCAGAATGCCATAGAACTCAGGGAGACCCTCATCGACATAGACCAGGATAAATGCAACGACTGCGGACTATGTTTTAAGTTCTGTCCTGCAGGTGCAATGGTCAAGGAGGGTAAGAGATGAAAGACCTTACTGTAGACGTTGTGATAGTGGGTGCAGGCCCTGCTGGAAGCATCGCGGCAGTCAACCTGGCTAAGGCAGGCGTCGACGTGCTCGTCCTGGAGAAGAGGCAGGAGATAGGCGCACCCAAGAGGTGTGCGGAAGGCCTGAACATAATGAGCTTGAAGAAGCATGGTATTGATCCTAACCCTCGTTGGGCTGTGCAGAGGATTGTGAGTGCTTCACTATATTCTCCGAGTGGTAAGAGGATACTCGTCCAGAACCAGACTACGGAGGGTTTTGTGCTGGAGAGGAAGAATTTTGAGAAGCATTTGGCTGCGGAAGCTATAAAGGCTGGGGCGAGGTACATGGTCAAGACGCTTGTCACAGACGTGGTTATTGACGGCGGCGGCGTTAGGGGTGTTAGGGCGGAATACTTGGGTGAGGAGTTCAGCGTCTCATCGAGGATAGTCATAGCCGCCGACGGCGTTGACTCCCTGATGGCGAAGAAGGCAGGCATAAACACTCTAAACCACCTGAAGGACTATCATTCCGGATTCCAGTATGAGATGGGTGGGTTGAAGAACTTTGACGAGCAGACTCTCGCCATATATTTCGGGAATGATGTGGCTCCGAAGGGTTATGTGTGGATATTCCCGAAAGGCAACCGTACGGCGAACGTTGGGATAGGGATAGTCGGCACCAGGTCAGATGAAGGCAGTCGTGCGAGAGACTATTTGGACAGGTTCATAGAGAATCATCCGGAGATATTCGAGGGAGCCAGCCCCATTGAGGTTAACGCCGGAGGCATACCGGTCAGCGCCGCGGTAGACACGTTCGTACTTGACGGATTCATGGTGGTCGGGGACGCGGCACAGCAGGTAAACCCCATACACGGTGGCGGCATAGGCTTGGCCATGGACGCCGCCAAACTGGCTGCGGGCATTGCAGCAGAGGCGATAAGGGAGGGGGATGTTTCTAGGGAGAGGCTTTCAGAGTATGAGAGGGTCTGGCACGAGAAGGATGGGGCATACCTGGAGAAGCTGATGAGGATAAGGCTCTTCCTCGAGAAGTGCGATGACAACGACTTTGAGGGCATAGCAGACATAGTGTCGGGAGAGGATGTGCTGAAGGTCATGTCCGGAGACTACAAGTACCTGCTCAAGATTTTCGTGGCAAAGGCGCCTAAACTACTGCCGTTGGCCAGGAAATTCCTTTCATGACGGTTTCCCGGAAGACACCGTAGTGTTTTTCTATTAGGATTCTAATTAATATCAAATTGATTGTCAAGAGATTATACTATGCAGTCCTGTATGTGCTTAACCTAGGGTACAATATACTTAAATCAGCGTTTAACGTATCCTACCTTGTCTTGAAGGGGGATGTGGAACCGGAGGTTATGGAGGTCAAGACCGTCCTAGAGAAGCCTATCTCACACTTCTTCCTAGCAAACTCGATAACCCTCACGCCTGGCACCCTGACTGTCGAAGTGGACTCCAGCAGGAGGGTCCTTAAGGTCGCTGTCATAAAGCCTAAAGAGCAGGTGGAAGTCATACCGTTCGAACGGTTTATAGGGGGTGTGTTTGAGTGATACCAGCGCTGTTCCTGATGGCTTGCCTTGCGGTGGGGGTCATAGCCGGAACCCAACTGGTTCTGACTGGAAGAAGTGAGAACTCCATAATCGGCTTGAACGTCGCCCTGATATGCGCTGTCACAGGGCTTGCGCTGCTGCAGGAGTACTATGGATTGGGCTTCAGCTCCGACATAGCCTTCGTACTCATACTTCCGGGAGCCGTAGGCTCCATAATGTACGCTAAGATGCTTAGGGGAGGGTTGTTCAAGTGACTGTTGTTGATGTGGTGCTGATAGCATGCGGGATGGGCGTCCTGATAGGGTCGGTCGGACTGATAAGGTTCGGAGAGAGGAGGAACATAGAGTACGCTAGACTCCATATTGCGGGAGTCGTGGACGTGGCATGCATCATAGCTATGGCCAGCATGGGGTATTATCTTATAGCATTGTCCTACCTGCTGCTGGCCCCCATCGTCGCTCACGCGGTGGCTAACACCAGATACCATAGGGAGGTTGAGGCATGATAGAGTACGTGCTGATGTTTTCAGCGGTGATAGTGGCGATAGCCTCACTGCTGCCGAAAGACCTTATGAAGGCGGTGATAATAGGCACCGGCATAGAGGGTCTGGCACTCGCATTCCTGTTCCAGAAGCTGCTGGCACCCGACGTCGCGTTGACGCAGGCCATAATCTGCTCGACCATACTGCCGGCGATATTCGTGATCACCGTGTACAAGACCAGGAGGTTTGAGGAGTGATACAGACGGCGTCTTTCATGACCGCAGGAGCATTAATTGCCATAGGATTGTTCGCAGTCGTGTTCATAGACAACATGATAAAGAAGGTTATGGGACTCGTGTTCATTTCAGACGGCGTTAACCTCGTGCTCATAGCGATGGGCTACAGAGAGGGGGGCATCGTGCCAATACTGACCCCAGAGATTGGTGGCGCCACTTTCACATCCCTCTCAGCATACCCTCTGACGATGGCTCTGGTGCTGACCGCCATAGTCATCAGCGTCTCAACCATCACGCTTATACTGGGCTTGTGCATCAAGGCCTACTGCCAGTGCAACAGCCTGAGCGCTAGGAAGATGTGGGGTGAGGGGTGAGTGGAATCCACGTTCATACCGTTGATGGTCGTGTTCCCCCTAATAACCGCGGTAATATTGAACCTCCTTCACGGTAGGGTCTTCGTCAAGCACGTCATACTGTCCCTCGGGTTTGTGTTAGTCCTCCTGCCTTTGTTCATCGCCTATGGGAGCCATACGTTCGGCGCCCACACGAGGGAGGCTTATGGGACGAGCATCGTTCCGGGGATAGTATACCTGTTCAACACGCAGAAGATGATTGTCATACTTGTATTGTGCCTTATCGCCTATCTGTCGGTAGTCTCCTACCTGGGGGCCTTCAAGAATCCGTCTGGAGTCTACCTTAGCTTTATGGTGCTGGGCGTCGCATCCTGCACTGCGGCAGTGCTGACCGACGACATATTCAACTTCTACGTGTTCCTTGAGATAGCACTCATAACGCAGGTCGCCTTGGTGATAGCCACAGGGACACTGGAGTCCATAAAGGCGTCGCTCAAATACCTGGTGGTCGGCAACATAGCAGCCAACATGATACTGTTGGGTGCAGCGCTCCTATTGTCGTCAGCAGGCTCCCTCAACGTGACTGACATAGAGAACCATCTGAAGTCGATGGGCCCTGGAATATACTCTAGCCCTGTCCTGATGCTTGCCTGCGGACTGCTGGTCTTTGGATGGGCTTACGCTTCAGGCCTGTACCCGTTCCATAACATCAAGTCTGAGTTGTACGGCAGCGCAGAACCCCACGCGGCAGGCCTGATACAGACGCAGACCAAGTTCATACTCGTCTCCTTCGCGCTCATACTCTTGAGGCTATTCAGGGGGGTGGATTCCGTGAGGCCCGTCATGCTCGCGCTGTCAATGGGCGCCATGGTCTTCGGCGTCGTGATGGCATTGAGGCAGGACGACTACAAGAGGCTGCTTTCTTATCACGCCGTAAGCCAGGCAGGCTACGTTGCCTCCGGACTGAGCATCGGCACGCCCTTGGGGATTGTCGCAGGGATATTTCACGCAGTCAACAACGCACTGTACAAGTCGGCGTTGTTCGTGGGGTGTGAGTGCGTCAAGTACAGGAGCAGGACAACCGACTTCCACAGGTTGGGTGGCGCCTTGACGGCAATACCTTTTGTGGGTGTTCTCGTTCTTGGCGCCAAGTTCGCGATATCTGGGATACCGCCTTTCAACGGTTTCCAGAGCAAGCTGCTGCTGCTGAAGTCCGCGTTGGACGTCGGCCTCCCTGAAATCGCTGTAGTGATGATCCTCGTCAGCATAGCGACGTTCGTGTCGATGATGAAGGCGTTCTACATGATATACTTGAGGAGGAATGACGTCGAGTCCATTGATGAGGGAGTGCCGGTCACTCATGTGGTAGCATTGTTCGTGCTTGTGGCATTGTGCGTCATACTGGGGGTTTACCCTGAGCTTGCGGTGCAATACATACGGCCTCTTGCTGAGGAGGTAGGATTGTTGTGGAGTGTTAAGTGATGGGCTACGATGAGCTATACGGGGGGGAGGGGGTGAAGGACTCTGCTAGAGTGTCCTCGGTCTTGGCGACTGAATTCCAGCTGGCCACCGCACTCGTGCTGTTCGTTTTCCTGTTGTTCAGGGTTCTCTTCGGATTGGTTGGGGGTGTCATCGCCTCCGCAGTAACATTACTCATGTTGAGGGGCAGCGTCCTCTCGTTCAGCGTCTTCAGTGAGAACAACGACAGGTTCCAGAACCTGTTGTTCTACTTCCTCGCTGCCATTACTGCTGTCGTGCTGCTCGTGGGGTGGAGGCCATGGTAGACAGGAGTATCGTCGCATTTGTTTTCTTCAGCGTCTTGTGTTTCACCCTCATGTACAGCCTGTCTATGGTGACGGTTGATCCAGGCATTAATCTCGTGTACATACTGGAGGGCACGAGGATATCGCCTAACGTGGTGGCGTCGGTCATACTCGACTGGAGGGGCTTCGACACCCTGGGCGAGTGCCTTGTGCTGGTTACAGGAGTTCTCGCAGTATCGATGTTGTATGGTAGAGGGGGGCTGGTTGATGCTGTTGAGAAACGGGGGGATACCGGTGAAGACGTTAAGCCGGGCGTAATACTTGACTATGCGACGCCGTTCATGATAGTGTTGACTACCGCGTATGGGATATACGTGACGCTCGGAGGGCATATAACGCCTGGAGGCGGCTTCCAGGGCGGTGCGATAATAGCGGCAGGCGGGCTGATATCCCTGGTAGTATACGGGAGGGGGCATATGTATAGGATGACGCATGAGTTCCTCGTCTTGATGGAGTCGTTTGGCCTGCTCGCATACCTGACTCTCGGACTTGTTGGATTGTTTGCTGGAGGCTACTATTTGTATAACGTTGGCTCGGACATATATGGTGTCGCTCCTTCTTCTGTCGAGTACCTCCTCGATTATCCTGACTCGCTGAAGTCGGGGATACTCCCGTACCTGAATATCGCCATAATGCTTAAGGTTTCAGCTGGCTTGATGACCATACTACTAGTTCTGCTGGAGGTGAGGGATTGATTATCGCGCCATTCATCATATCAGCGGGAATCGGTGTTTTATACGGCAGCAGGATAAGGTTTAAGGGCAGTGGCAGTGCTCTCGCCGTATTGTCCTTGACCATGGCATTGCTTGTCAAGGATTACCCGTACTATGGGCAGCATCCTTTTTCAGGCATAATACTGTCTGCTCTCGCAGGCCTGGCTTTGGGCTCAATGATTCGGAGGGGAAGATGAGGTCTCTGCTGAGGATATTGAAGCACGTGGCATTCGGAGTGCATAACATACCGAAGATACTCTTCGGCACCTCAAGACTCACAGACATGGAGATGAGGAGGAACATACTGTCCAACAGCATACCCCCCCTTGTGACAGTTGATGAAGACCTTTGTCTGGGCTGCGGGGTCTGCAGCCACATATGCCCCACAAAGGCGATAACAATGAGGCCGCTTGAAGAGAGGATAGAGTTGACTGACAAGAGGTTTAAGGAGAAGGTGCCGGAGATAGACCACATGAAGTGCGTTTACTGCTTCCAGTGCCATGACAACTGCCCGACGTTCACGCTCCACAAGATTGCGGGCTCGATACACCCGAGGGGTGTGAAGGTGACTGGCGTTAAGGCCAGGGACCTCTTCAAGAGGGCGGATGGTGATTCGAATGCTTAAGAATTGTTCGAGAAGGAGGTCGGTTCACGTGATGCTCGTGTACACTGGCGGATGCAACGGCTGTGACATAGAGATGGTTAACGCCCTTCTGTCGCCGTACTATGACCTGGAGCAGTACAGGGTGTTCCTGACGTGGAATCCCAGGGAGGCTGACGTGCTGGCTGTCACAGGACCTGTCACAAAGAGAACCCTCGAACCACTTAAGGAGATATATGAGAGCATACCAGAACCTAAGGCGGTGTTGGCTGTGGGATCGTGCGCGATAAAGGGCTGCGTGTACTTGAACGTGTACGGGGAACTCGGTCCTGGAGACCATATTGAAGGGCCTTTAGCGAAGATAATCCCGGTGGACGGGAATGTGACAGGATGCCCGCCGAGGCCTGAAGACATGATAGCTGGCGTTGTCGCGGCTTTGCCGAAGATTCTGGAGGATGAGGGATGAAGATTGACGTGCCTGTTGGAGTGGTCCACCCGGCTTTGCTTGAGCCGTTCAGGATACGCTTCCTCGTGGAAGACGAGGTCATAGAGGACTGTGAGATAACATTCAACGCAGCCCACAAGGGTGTTGAGAGGATACTGGAGGGTCTGCCCATAAAAAACGCGAACATCGTGACGGAGAGGGTATGCGGGATATGCTCGCACATACACTTGTGGAGTTCATGCAGGGTGACTGAGAAGACCTGCCAGATAAACGTGCCTGAGAGGGCTAACTACGTGAGGGTGATGGCTGCGGAGCTTGAGAGGCTTCACTCGCACCTCCTTTTCTTCGGGCATGCGTTCGAAGTCCTTGGTCAGGAGACGTTCTCCTACCGTTCCTTCGCGCTCAGGGAGTCGGTTATGGGCATAATGCACGAGTTCTCAGGAAACAGGGTCCACTATGCGGTGCCGGTCATCGGAGGTATAAGACCCAGGTGCGACCTGGATGACCAGCTAGTCAAGAGGATAGGGGTGATGGTGGACGGCCTGGAGTCTGGACTAAAGTCGTTTGTCGAAAGGGTTCTGGACGACCCGCTGGTGATGTCCCGGGTTTCCGGGACCGGGGTCTTGAGCGGGAAGATTGCTGATGAGACGCATGCAGTTGGGCCGGTGGCGCGTTCCTCGGGCTTAAAGGACGACTGGAGGAAGGAGATTCCAGAGTACGAGGACTTCGACTTCAACGTGGTGGTGTTGAAGGAGGGGGACAACAAGGCGAGGATAGTGTCCAGAGGGCTTGAGATGATGGAGTCCATGAAGGTCATCAGGCAGGTGTTGGAGGGTGTTCCGTCAGGCCCGATAGTCAGCTATGATAAACCAGAGTTAGACACTGAATTCGCATCATCATACATGGAGGCTCCGAGGGGGGAGCTGTACCATTCGCTTAAGGTTGATGCCGGCGGGAAAGTGAGGAACTACCGCATCAGGACTCCGACGACAACCAATCTCGGCGCAGTGGAGAAGGCTTGTGTGGGAGACCATCTTACTGATGGCATGCTCACAGTGGTCTCATGCGACCCGTGCCTCTGCTGCGCGAACCGGGCTATCGTAGTGGACGCTAAGACTGGAGGCGAGAGGATCGTGGACTTTAACGGGGGTGCTTTAGGATGAATCTGGCTAGCGTAATAGCAGGTTCTGTGATGACGATGGTCGTCGGCATCGCCTATGCCACCATTATCCCGGGGGTAGAGCGTAAGATACACGCGAGGATACAGCGGCGTTACGGCCCGCCCATAACTACGCCAGGCTTCTGGAACATCCTCAAGTTCATGTTCAAGAGGGGGGTTAGGATTAATTCACCTAATGCAGTGGTATACTATGCCTCGCTCATCGTCTCGATGCTGTGCATCTCCCTGGTGCTATTGTTCTCAACCCCCTACTGGTGGGGCATACTCGGCTTCTCCTCAATACTGGGGGTGGTCGGCCTTCTCAAGGTGGAGGAGGCATCCTATGTTTCCATGGGCTCCTTCTCAAGGTCTGTCATGTCCGCGGGAATGTCTTGTGGCGACAGGGCCAAGCACGCTTCGTTCTCTGGCGTGCCTTCGAGGTATTTCGAGGAGGTTGGGGCTTCGAGGGCGCTTAAGATGATTACGTTGGGCTCCTTCCCGTTCTACATCGCATTATTCGTGCCTTTTGTGATGGCTAAAAGCGTCAGCATTCCGGACGTTCTCTCACTGGATGCTCCAGCAATTGTTTCACTACCAGGCATCATCGCTGCGGCAGTGTATTTCATAGGATTCAACATACTCACGAACAACCGTCCGTTCGACATCATAAAGCCGAAGGTCGACATCATAGAGGGCCCTCTAATGGAGTATGCGGCATCCTGGAGGGGCATGTATTATTTGTTCAGCGGATTGCTATCCTTCACCCTGTCCAGCCTCTTTGTGACTATATTCGCTGGCATCCCGCTTGACTTCATGTCGCCGGGGCTGCTGTTACCCCATCTTTTCCTGGTCATCATGCTGCCAGCATGCTCTGCAGTAATGAGGGCGTTCAGCCCGGTCTTCACATTCAAGCAGATTTATAAGGTATCTTTTGCATCCACTTTAGTGGGCTTGATTGCACTGCTGCTGACAGTTTTGACTGGAGGGGTATTATGACCAAGATTATCGTTGAATCTGGTTTGGTCTTCAACCTGGGGGGATATGTTATTGAAAGCAGGATAAGCGACATGGATTTCATAGACGTGGTCGTCGGAAACCCGTTGGGGGAGGACGTGAAGATTGACGCCCCGATGCTGAGCAGGCGTATGATAGACGACTTGGCGGATAAGGGCCTTCTGGTCGAATACGTGAGGGATGGTGATTCGCTTAAAGACAAGCTGGATGGGATGAAGGCTAGGGTTGGTGAACGTCTTGGGGACTAGGTTCTACATGCTGTTCGGCGGGTTGTATGGTCTGCTTGGTTTTCTAGTATTCTGGAACCGTTTCATGACAGACTGCGCGGGCATCGTCTTTGACAGCTTTGCACTTAGGTTGTCTAGCGCCTGCAGCATGGGGGGTTACGCCAGTCTAGTCTTGCCGGCGTTATTCTTCCCTCCAGGGCTTACGGGAGTTGTGGTATTCCATTCGATAAATTATGCGGTTCTGTCGTCGGGGTCAGCATGCAATGGGCATACTGGTCCGCCTCGCTGCTAGTGAACACTATGCTTTGGACCGCCCCCTCTTATCTCGCTTCAGTAAGGATGGTTTAGCCGGACTTCTTTTTAAGCCAGTCGAACATTGGCTTGAAAGACTCTTCGTCCATGCTTCCCTTGTTAGCCTTCAGCTCGATAAGCCAGTTCTTTATGGTGGTCGGGGTGTAGTTCGAAGCCGTCTCGTACACGCTCTCGGAGATTATAGTTTCCTTGCCTTTAGCCAGGTTGCATATCTTGTATAGGCCTGCGGCAGTGCATCCTTCAGTCATCTCAGCTATCCGGTCCAAGTCGACGGATTCCGCATCATCCTTCAGGAAGTGTTTCAGTATGCCTTTACGGGCCTCGAAGTCTGGTTCAGGCAGGAAGACTAGGCTGTTGAAGCCTTCATTGGCGAGTCTGCTTATCTTCCAGGGAAAGTTTGTGGCCCCGATTACTGTGACATCCTTGGGCATCTGCCGTATGGAGTCGGTGAGCAGGGGATTATCCATTACCTTCTCAATCTCGTCGTAGAAGAGGAGTGTCCTGTTTGACGCGGACGCTACAGTGTCGCCGACGTATTGGGGGCTGTCTGAGGGGCTTATCCTCATGAATTCAAGCCCGAGTTCGCCTGCTATCGCTTTTGCGACAAACGTCTTCCCGGTTCCAGGCGGGCCGTATATTATAATCCTCCTTCCGGCGCCGGGTTCGTTGTTTTTTATCGGCTCTACGACGTGTTCACGCAGTATTTCAACCAGTTTCCCGGATCCTGATATGTCTGATAGATTAGTCATCTCAATCACCTGAGATAGTATTTAATTAAGAAAAAATAAATGACCCGGATGGCTTCTACCGCTGCTTTTCCCTTGTTTTTTCGATCAAATCCGATAGTATCGCGGCTGATTTCCCTACTTCATGACTCAGAGGCTCTCCAACGACAGTCCTGGAGGCCTGGACGCTGATAAAGTGGACGCTTATGCCATTGTCAGTGAAACGCCTTGTAAACAGCTTCAACGGCATCCTGTGGGTGGACACGTTGAAGGCCTCTAGCTCGCCCACTTCAAAGGACCTTAATTCACCTGGACTGCCGCCAAAGTCGCCAGCATCGATTACCACAACACGGGCTGGCTTGAAGTCCATTATCTCGCCGATGAAGTTCTCGGGAACAGTTGATGCGGGTATCAACTGCATTTCATCATCATCGATTGGTTGGAGTAATCTGAAGACTTGCGGCCCGAATGCGTCGTCGCCGTTCAACTCGTTGCCAACGCACACTACGCTGACCCTCCCTGAGAAGAGGACTTCCAAATCAGTCATAGACTTTATTTAACGACACACCCATTAAATACCATGCACGGATTCTCCATAGCCGAGGAACTTGTCAGGAAAGTGATTGGTGGGTGTAGGGATACGGGCGGCAGGAGGATAAGGGAGATACGAGTCAAATGCGGGAGACGCGTGTTCACTGACGCCAGCGAACTTGAGGAGGCGTACAAGCTAGTCGCACATGACACTCCGCTGGATGGGGTCTCCTTGAGCATAGAGCTGGTTGATGGGAGCGACTGCATCATCGACAGAATAATCTACGAATAGTTTTTAACGCTCACTGCGATAAGTATTTGATGCTAGATCCTGAGAAGATAAGGAAGGAGGGCATGAGGATAATAGACGAGTTCTCAGACAAGCTTAAGAACGTTCCGGAGACAGAGGAGACCCACTATGTGATGGACTTGAGGAACGTGACTAGGCCAGACTCCAAGCCTGTCAGAACCGAAGGATTCACCGGTAAGATGGAGAAATTAGCGCCAAAATGGTCTGAAGGACATGTGGTGGCTGAGAAGGGGCAGTGATCACCCCATCTTCTTAAGAAGCTTCTTCAGTTCATCCAGATGCTGCTTCTCGAATTCGACAAGCTTTTTAAACATCTCCCTGCCCTGCTCCTCGTCACAATCCCTGGCATTCTTAGAGTAGTAGTGTAGGGAATCCTCCTCCAGCTTGATACCCACCTTAACGGCCTGTTTGGGAGTCATTCCGTCGCTTATCATGTGGTGGAGCTTTTCCTCGTCTAGTATCTTAGGCTTCACTGCCTCAGACTCCTCATCACCCTTGTACAACTCCTGGAACACCATCCATGTCTCGAATCTTGCGAGCGACTCGTACTGGGCTTCGAGGGTGTCGAGATGATGCTTCTCGTCTTCCGCGAGCTTCTTGAACACAGACTTCACGAGCGTGTCGTCGAACATTTCAGAAGCCTGCTTGTAGAATCTAAGTCCATCCTTTTCCAGACGCATAGCAGTCTCGAGGACTTCAAGGGCGTTGAACTCCATGACGATTAACCATTGGATGATATGGTAATAAAAGGGTTAGAAACGGCCTACACCACCTTTGCTCACATACTTGTCTGACTCGTCCTTGCCTGACCGGCATATGCCGCAAGTCTTGGAGCCTGGAGGGTTGGTGTTCCCGCAGAATGAACACTTCCAGGGTTCGACTACTGATTTGTCAGAAGCCATTGTGTTAATTCATGAGAGCGGGTTTATTTAAAGCCGATGGATGCCACCGCTTCGGCTGTCAGGGACTCTAGGGACGCTACAATCAAGTCTGCGCCCGCCGCATCAAGCTCTTCCATCGTGCCCTGCCCGGTTGTTACCCCTATAACCATCATCCCCGCTTTTTTGGCTGCTTCAACGCCATGAACAGAGTCTTCCACAGCCACGCACTCACGGGGGTTCAAGCCAAGCAGTTCAGCGGCCTTGAGGAATACGGCCGGGTTGGGCTTGGCTTTTTCCACGTCCTCCGCCACCGCAACAGCGTCGAAGTAAGGCCTTAAGCCAGGGTTCCTGAGCATGAATTCAACGTTCCTGCCTGGCGAGCTGGATGCCAGGCCGATTTTAAAACCGGATTTTCTTAGGGCATCCAATATTTGTCTGGCGCCCGGCAGCACTTTGAGGTCGCCAGCATACTTGCTGCGCAGTATCCCCTGCTTCTCTTCTACAAGAGTGGTGCAGTCAGCACAATCCACGCCATTACGCCTTAGGAATATTCTCATTATGTCGCCGGCATGCATCCCGTATCCAATGAGAAGGTCTTGGCTTTTGAACCCGAGGTTGTAATGCCGGGCCATAACCTCGTTGAATGCTTTGACGTGGGAGTCGAACATGTCGACGAGCGTTCCCTCAAGGTCAAACACTACCGCCTTAACATCCACCCTCTATGTCACCGAGTTTCTTGAAGAAGTCCAGGACGTACTCGTAGTCTTCCCGCCCCATCTCACGCGTCTGTTCGAAATGCAGGTTCACCCACCTCTTTGAGAGCGTGTCCAGTATGTAGTCGACTCCAGCCCCCTTCTGGTAGTAGAATACTATGTGCCGTATCACACCTAGAACCCCGAAACTGTCCAATTTATCAGCGTCGTATAGTATCCTGGACTCCATGCTCTTACGGCTCCCTGGCGGGGTGGTCACGTCATGGAAGCGTATGGCATCCAAGACGAGGAGAGTCTTCTCGCGCGGGAACCCGGTTTTAGACAGTATTGGAGCGGCGAGTTCAGCGCTCTTCTCGCCGTGGACTTCCAGACCATAATGCCGCCCTAGGTCGTGTAGTGCTGCCGCTGCAGCCAGGACTTCAAGGTCTCCCCCTAACTTCTCTGACAGTGTCATGCACCTGTTCCACACCCTCTGTAGGTGGTCTGCGCCGTGGGCTGGTGATATGTGCTCCGCCTTCGCTGACTCTGTCTCCGCCTTCTCAAGCAGGAGCCTGAACCTTTCTTCAGGGCTCGTCTGAATCACCCCACTTTAGGTAGAGGCTGTGCCCTATGCCGAGCGCATCCATTATCTTGCCGACAATGAAGTCGGTTGCGTCAGACATCGTCTTGGGCTTGCTGTAGTACGCGAGGTTTGGGGGCATTATAATCGCACCTGAAAGTTTGAGTTTCCTCATGTTCTCTATGGCCGCTAGGGATAGTGGGGTGTCCCTCGGGACCACTATCATCTTCCACTTCATCTTCAACACGTTCTCTGCCGCGCGGGTTATCAGGTTGTCTGAGAAGCCGTTGGCTACAGCGGAAAGCGTCTTCATGCTACATGGCACGATGACCATGGCGTCGACTATGAAGGAGGAGCTCGCGAGCCTGGACGTAAGGTCGTGCTCGTCGTATACTGAGGAGGCAAGTGACTTTATCTCTTCCACGCCAACGCATTCCTCGAATTCAGCGACATCAGCGGCTCCTGAAGACACGATTAGGTGGGTTTCGACGCCCTTCTTGGAGAGTTCTTCCAGAAGACGCTGGCCTATCACAACGCCTGAAGCTCCTGTTATCGCAACAACGATTTTCATATGCAACTAGTATATAAAATGGTTAGTATAAGAATAATAGCGATGGAGTACGCGACGGTCGTTGAAGGGGGGACGAGGCTGAGGGTTCCTGTAGCGGACAGGCTTTTGAAGAGCAATGAAGTGTTCTACAACCCGGAGATGCAGTTGAGCAGGGACATCACAGTCGCCGCATTGAAGGTGTTGAAGCCGGTGGACTACTGCGACCTGCTCTCTGCGTCAGGAGCGAGGGGCGTCAGGGCTGTTGTCGAGGCTGGGATACCAGCGGTCATAAACGACCTTAACCCTAGCGCCGTAAAGCTGGCTGAGGATAACCTGTCGTTGAATGGCGTGGAGGCTGAAGTCACGCGGCTGGACGCTCGGCAGCTTCTCGCGGGTAGGAGGTTCAGCTTCATCGACGTGGACCCTTTCGGACCTCCAGTGGGATTCATGGATTCAGTATTCCAGTCCATCGTGGACAGGGGTTTTGTTGCCTTCACTGCCACTGACACGTCGGCATTGTCTGGGACGTACCCTAGGGCCTGCAGGAGGAAGTATGACGCGCAGCCCCTCAGGAGTGACTGTTATAACGAGGTTGGCTTGAGGATACTGGTGGGCTTTGCGGCGAGGACTGCCTTGAGGCATGGCTTCGGGGTGAGAGTCTTGTTCTCGCATTCGACAAGGCATTACATGAGGTCGATAATCCAGGTTTCACGGCGGGGTGGTGTTGTGGACGGCACGCTAAAGTCGATGATGTACCTCCAGCACTGCTTTAAATGCCTTGAGAGGGGGTATTTGGGCTGGGGGGATTCTGTTTGCTCGTGCGGTGGAGCGGGTTTTGCGGGGCCCTTATGGGCTGGTGCTACGGCTGATGAGAGTCTCTGTGAACGCGTGATGGAGGAGCTTCTCGCATGCGAGTACGCCACTAAACGTGATGCCGTTGGGATTGTCGGCCTTGTGAGTGGGGAGCAGGGCGTGTTCAAGCCGTATTACGACGTCCATAAGGTCGCTTCTAATGCGGGAGTGTCTGTCCCCCGGAGGGATGTTATCTTCGAGCGTCTTGAAGAGGCCGGTTTTAAGTCTTTTAGGACTCACTATAACATGAATGGCGTGAAGACCGAGGGGACGGTTAATGACTTGAAGGGTGTTTTGAAGTGAAGCCGATTATCGTGGTGGACACTAATCTCTTCATCGCAGGCAGGTGGAATCCTAGGAGCAGCAGCAACAGTATAATAGACCTTGTCCTTGAGGATAAGGTGAACGCTGTCTACACTTTTGAGATAAAAGATGAGAACCTGTTCATACTGGAGAAGGTGAAGCCGGGGAAGGAGTACCTGGACAAGGTGATAAGGTACTACCAGCATGCGAGGAAGGTAGTTCCTGCCAGAAGGGTGAGTTTATGCCCTGACAAGAGCGACAACCGTTTCCTGGAGGCGGCTGAGGCAGCCGGGGCGGATTATATCGTGACTAGCGACCATCACCTGCTTGACCTGGATGTTTTTTCTGGAGCGAGGATAGTGAAGCCTAGCGAGTTTATGAGAATCTTCGAGGGCTCTGAGGGTAGAGTGGATAGTAGGTGCATTGATGGAGCTGGGGGAAAGCCTGTGAGGGATCATTCCAGGCCCAGAAACCCGGGCAGGTAAGTGACAGAGTCTATGACGTCAGCCACTCCTTTTTCAGTGAAGTCGCTGCCTGATGCCGCGCCAGTAAGCACTCCGACAAAACGCGTTCCAGCATTCATAGCGCACTCGAAGTCGACTAGCGAGTCCCCAACATACAACAGGTCTTCCGCATCAACAGAGTAGTCCCCGCAGACAGACAGCAAGGCCTCTGGGTCAGGCTTGTGATAGGGTAGGTTGTCGCGGTGGTATATGCCGTCGAAGGCGGTTGTGGTGAATCCCGTAAGCTCGAGGTGCTTGATTAGAGTGTCCTCGCCCCTCGACGTCAGTATTACGAGCGGATAATGGTCTTCAAGCTTTTTTAACGCAGTGTGGACCCCGCGGATGGGGATGGGCTTTTCAGCCTCGACACGGTAATTCCTGTTGAATTCCTGGATGTTTATGCCAGGCCACAAACCAGTCAGTACATTGTCCCATACCTTGCCGAGTTGTTGTTTGAAGTCATCATAGGATATTTTGGGCAGGTCCATTGCTTCAATGACGCGCTGGAACTCTAGCCATATGCTTTCAACTGAATCCACGAGGGTGCCGTCAAAGTCTAAGGCTATTATCAAGCTCATGCTTAAATATGTTCAAGTTAAAATTAATATGGGATGATAGTATACAAGTCTTTGCTTCTGTCGAATACGGAATTGTACTTTAATATTCTGACTATACTCTTGTCTTTTCTCGCCGTGGTTTATTGGACCAGGCTTTTCAAGCACTTCAACCTCTCTGGGAAGGAGAACATAGGGTGGGTGTGGATATTCGTGTCTGTCCTCATGATACTGTTGTTGAATCTCTCAGACCTTCCGATGATGTTCAGCAGCGCCAACATGAATTTGGGGCTTTACCAGAGCTTCAGAGTAAATGTCTCCACGTTCAGCATGATAGGGTCTGTTAGCAGGACGCTGATAGCGGTGTCGATAACAGTGGGAGGCTACCTTCTCTACAGTAGGATGGGGGATAGTAAGGTGAAATACAAGTTCATGCTGGTGGAGAGTGCGAATGATGAGGAGGGTCTCGGTGAAGCCAAGTATAAGGTGAATCCTGGTTCAAGCCACATAATAGAGGAGTCTAGTCCTGAGAGCATTTCCGCGCTGGAGTTGTTCTCAGACCTTGTGAAACACGGGATACACGGACTATGTATTACACGCAATTACCCGCCAAAAATCAGGGATAAATACAATCTATTGAAGACGCCCATCATATGGCTGACCAGGGAGAAGGGTTATGATGATAGTATAGAGCCCACGAGCATGATAGGACTGAGCCAGACCATAAAGGAGTTTGTGTCAACGACAGATGACGGGATTGTGCTCTTGGATGGTGTTGAATACCTGATAATGCACAACAAGTTTGAGGACGTGATACGGATGATACAATCGGTAAAGGATGTTGTGGTACAGCACGATAGCAGGCTTGTCGTATCCATAGACCCTTCTGCGCTGGATGAAAAGCAGGTGCACTTATTGAAGAGGGAGCTCAAGGAATACGGGTTACAATGAGGGAATTAAGACCAGACTTCTCCCTAGATGAATCGGTTCTAAAGTCGAAGTCCGCCTTGATTGAGGGTCTTGACTCGCATAGAAATCTTGATAGGGGGGAGATAAGACGTAAGGTGGAGGGTTCCGGAGGAGATTTCAAGAGGATATCCATCAATGATGATGCTGGTGTCATAAGGATGCTGGCGTGCGACTCTTCCATGATTAAGAGGGAGTTGAGGTATCACGCTTTATGGGGTTTGCACACGGTAGTCGTCTATGCGGAATACGATGGTGGTGAGAACAGTGACCCGCTAGTGGGGGAGGGCACTCTACCTTACAGGGAGCTTAAGTATGAGTCTTACGTCGACTTCGGCGTCTTCATACCCTATTCTGACATTGAAGAGCGGGCTAACGCACTTAGGGTCGCTAGGGAGTATTCAGCGCTCCTGGAAGTGAAGGATGGCTTGGATGCGGACATCCTGCTGGTCGACGGAAGCCTTTACACCAACACCGCCAACCTGCAGCTTAGGGATAATGGCTCCGAGAATTCGGATGCTGTTGATGCTAGTAGAAGGCTCCTGAGTGAAAAGAGGGTTGTGGGCATGGTGGAGGACAGTCACGCGACAGACCTGTCTAGGAGCCTTGGCTTCAACTGCACGAACACACTCCTCTTTGACATAGCATTGGATCCAATGGAATACGTGGTGGACAAAAGGCAGGGGATAAACGTATGCTACCTAAAGCTCCCTGGAAAGAGGATGGAGAGCCTTCCATCAGGAGAGTCTGCCCCGATGACTGTTAGATGGGAGTTCAATTACGACAACTTTCAGGAGGACTTGGAGTCGCTCGTATCGGTCTGGATTAATGACAGGGACCACATACATCCTCAAGTGTACCCCATAAGGATAGCGGACTATCTTACGAGGAGGATAAAAGTGTCGGGACTGGTGGATAGGGTGGTGGAGGAAAACAACCTTGAACTACGATACAGGGACTCAAGGGAGGGAGTATATTAAGAATATTGGGGATTAATAAACATGGATTCAAAGGTAAGGATTTTTGAGATAGAGACTGGCAAGCCCATCGTAGTCCTGAATGACGAGGACATAAAGGAACTGGGACTTCACATAGGAGACAGGGTGAAGATTTCCTTCGGCGATAAGAGGGTGACTGCGATAATCGACGCCACAACGACAATGGTGGCTGAGAGGGAGATCGGTCTCTTTGAAGAGGTCAAAGACGATCTCAACGTGAAAAACGGGGATACAGTCCAGGTTAAAGCATCCGGAAGGCCGAAGTCCATTGAATCCATAAAGAAGAAGATGCACGGACAACACCTCCATGGATACGAGATCAACGAGATAGTGCGAGACATCGTCGACAACAACCTGAGCGACATAGAACTGACTGCGCTGATGGTTGCGACATACATCAATGGCTACGACATGGACGAGACCGTGTCACTCACCAAGGCCATGGTTGAGACTGGGGAGAAGATCGACTTCGGGGATGACACCGTCGACAAGCACTGTATCGGGGGTGTGGCAGGCAACAGGACGACCATGCTCGTCGTGCCAATAATGACTGCTGCGGGAATGACCATGCCGAAGACCAGTTCCAGGGCCATCACCTCGCCCGCTGGAACAGCCGACACGATGGAGGTGCTCGCGAACGTTGAATTCAACATAGAAGAGTTGAAGCACATAGTATCGAGGACTAACGGCTGTATCGTCTGGGGGGGTTCTGTGAAGCTTGCGCCGGCGGACGACAAGATAATACGGGTAGAGTATCCGCTGTCCATAGACCCTGAAGGACAGGTTTTAGCTAGCGTTATGTCAAAGAAGAAGAGTGTTGACTCAGACTTCCTGGTCATAGACATTCCAGTGGGCAGGGGGGCTAAGCTGGATGACCCCAAGAAGGCTAATGAACTCGCCAGGAAGTTCATAGAGCTTGGAGACAGGCTGGACATCAAGACCAAGTGCCTTATAACCGACGGTAGCTCGCCCATAGGGAACGGTATAGGACCTGCCCTTGAGGCGCGGGACGTTCTGCTTGCGCTTGACGGTAGGGGACCAACCGACCTGGTCAACAAGAGCATCGAGCTGGCCGCAACCCTCCTTGAGATGTCGGGTAAAGTCCATCACGGGGAAGGCAAGAAATTCGCGGAGAGGATACTTAAGACAGGTAAGGCCAAGGAGAAGATGCTTGACATTATAGGGGCACAGGGCGGTGACATGAAGATTAAACCTGAGGACATTCCTGTGGGGGATAAGACGTATGAAATCAAGTCCACCATCAGGGGGAAGGTGAAGTTCATAGACAATAAGCTCATATCAAAGGTTGCGCGGGCTGCCGGAGCACCCAAGAACAAGGAGGCTGGAGTCTATCTTCACGTCGGCGTAGGGGATAAGGTTAACGTGGACGACAAGTTGTTCACAATCTACTCGACCCACGAGAACAAGCTGACTGACGCGATACAGCTCGCGGAACAGACAGAGCCCATAAGAGTTGGCGGGCACATACTAGAGGAGATAGATTAGGTATTACCCCCTATTTCCCGGTCTTTTTCTTTTTCTTAGATCCTTTCTTACGCATCATGGTGTCACCGCCAAGGCCGCTTCCGGGTTCACCAGACTCGCCTTCATCCGTATGTTCATCCCCAGATTTATGGCGGTCACGCATCATCGAATGTAGTGAGGACTTACGTGAGCCAGGGGATATTCCAGTCTTGTGTTTTTCACCCATGATGGAAGGCTGCGAAGGCTCGCCAGGAACGCTAGACTCCTCCACCTTGCCTGCTGCAGCCATCGGAGTGAAACCATAAGGCTTATCGGCTGAATCCCCCTCACCATGCTTCCCCTTCACCGCAGACTCGGACTCCCCACCATCCGCATGCTGTGGGCCCTGATGCTTGGATATCTCCGCGAGAGCGCTCTCGTATTCGCCAGACCTCATGTGGCCTTCAGCGGCAGTTAATGCAGCCTGCATGTCTTTCTTCGCAGACTCTACGTTGGATAGTGACGCTGGCGCCGAAGCCATCCCGTTCATCATCGCGTTAAGATCGTTTTTAGCCTGATGTATCATCTGCTGCGCCTGCACCTTTACCCCCTGCTCCTGAAGCGCCTGAGCGTACACTGTGTCTACCTGAGAGGATATCGCAGATATGTCATCAACAGCCATCGCATAGTTCCCGTTTAGAGCGTATCCCCTTGCGTTACCATAAACGTCCTTGAAGGAGGATAGCCTGCTCTTGGATTCCTCACCACCATACCTGCCTATGACCTGGAATTTGTGATGCATTTCAGATAGCATGCCGTTCACCTCGTCGGCGACATCGACTTTCTTTTCTGAGGTCAGGCTGCGCACCTCCCGCCTTAAGACATCCTCAGAGACCCGTTCCAGAGACCTTGCGAGAGCCATCCTACGTATTTTGGTGAGGGTGGCGGAGTATTCCTCATCACCCATCTCCGGCTTTGGCAGCTGAGACCGATGTGGCGGCGAGGGTATCGCCATGTCAGAGTCGGTTGAAGTCGCTGATGGCCTGCGTTTGGCTTGAGGCGCCTCCTCCCCGCTGGCAGCCGTTTTTGGAGCGGGTGTTACACCCGGAGTTGAGACTCCCTCAGACACTTTCTCTGCTGTCTTAGCAGCCACTGTCGTGGGTATGAACGGTTTTGCTCCGTGGATGGGTTGGCCCTGTCCTTCCCCGTGCCGGACCATCGTCTGGAACCCTTTAGATGATTCTCCTGAGACCCCTGCCTGGTGCTCGCCGACTGGTCTTGCAGTGGTGGCCTCGCTTAATGATTCTCCAGCCTTCTCACGCATTGTCTCACCTAACGCGTTCACTGATTTGCCGGCATGCCTTTCAGCCATTGAAGTGAAGCCGTATGGTTTATCGCCTGAAGCTTCCCCGTCTCGCTTCTCCGCCATGGAAGTCCATCCGTATCCCCTGCCAGCATCTGATTCGCCGCCAGCCCTTTCCCTACCCATAGAGCCGCCAAGGAGGGTTGACTTAGTCTCCTTCATCTGGAGGAAAGGAACTTTTCGCGGGACTTCAGGCGGTGCCTCTTCGTATGAAACAGGTTCTGGTTCCGGTATCTCAGGCATTCCAACAGACAGTATCTCTGCTATGCTAACCCACTTATCGAAACGATCCATGTCCCTGTTGTCTATAACATGCCTTACTTCAGTGGCGACTACTTCCGCGTCACGAGGAGTATGGTCAGATCCGATGAATTTCTCGTATGCATCCTGGGACCTGGCGTAAGCCTGCTGTTCCCGAGGGGTCTGGTAGCCGACTTCCTGGGTGGCCTGCTGTATGCTGTCGTGCAGTATCCTGTCCGCATCAACCCCTGGAGTCTTAGGTAATGGTGATGCTCTGACAGTGGCTTCAACAGGCCTAGATACTCCACCAGGCTT
Organism: Candidatus Altarchaeota archaeon; assembly: GCA_043813075.1. Classification (GTDB taxonomy): domain Archaea; phylum Altiarchaeota; class Altiarchaeia; order IMC4; family SCGC-AAA252-I15; genus CAYREE01. The sequence continues at coordinate 21,983 of JBDRLL010000020.1, read as the reverse complement.
AGGGCCTTCACCAGACGTAGGTTTTTCACTGGAGGTAACCGGCTCTCTGGAGGGCTTCGGTTTTCCGGATGGCAGCTTAGAAGGTTTTTTAACTGGAGCATGCTTTCCTGGTTCCACACCAGGCCTTGGCCGCACACCTGCAGGAGCAGGAGGCTCTGCAGCCGGCTTTGGTACTGTGACAGCCATCTGCTGTAAAGCCTGTCTTATGACAATCTTCTGGTCTTCAGGTATGTAGCCTCTCACCAAATCCTCCTGGAATGACCTTTCAAGAGCAGCACTAGTCACTCCCACATCCTCGGGGGTTATGAGACCCCTGCTCACTCCTTCAGCAACCGCCCTCTGGCTTATAGCCCTGCCCACCCTGTCGGTGTAGGCTAGTTCGTCTCCAGCAATACCGCGTTCAACAGCCGCCGACCTTAAACCAGCACCATAATGCTGGAGGCCTAACAATTGCTCCCTCGTCAGGTCTGGCCTAGCGCATATCTCGCGTATACTGTATCCCTCCAGAACTGACAACTCCGATGAACCCACTCCAAGTAATGTGCGGGTGCCGTATGATCCGCCTACAGCCAGCTTATGGTCTAGTGCTTCAGTATACGCCTGTTGTGGTGTTGCATTGTAGTCTGTTGTTGGTTGGGCTATTATCGATCCCGACTCTGCTAGCGCCATGCCAACCGCATCGCGTGACGTAATCTGGCCTGCGAGCACCTGGTCTGTCATCGCGTTGAACTGGTCTAAGTGCACGCAACTCTCGCACATGTTTCTCAGCCGCTTGAATGCCCGCGCCCTGGCGTTCTCTGGGGTTAACCCCATTGCCTCGAATTCCTGTGTGGCATGGCGGACGAATCTCCTGGAATTGGATACTGCGTGGTCTACTTTGGCCCGTGAGGCTTCTTCCTCCTCTCGAGTCATATCCCGTCCTGCCGTGAAGTCAGGCATGTATTCAGTCTGCAGTGCCCCCCCGACGTCTGACCAGCCGAGCTCCCGGTCCTCAACGTTGCGTGAGAACGCCTTTATCTCAGATACTGTAGCGTCTATACCCTGCCTGTGCGGCATCAAAACATCTTCCCTGTGCTCTTTCTCATGCCGTCTCGCGTGCTTGTCTCCACTGTCCTTCACGAAGGCAACACCCCCCCTCTGGAATGCATCTCCTTCCGCAGCCCTCCCCGCGAATCCTTCAGCACCGGATACTCCCAGCCTCTGTGATACCACAGCATATCCTTCAGGCGTCTTGGACATAAGCTCCTCAATTCCTGCAGAACCCCCGTCACCAAATTGTAGGACGCCGTCGGACCCTATTGAAGCGCCCCTGAAGTTGTCTGCACTAAAGTTGGTGCCATACAAGCGGTTCAACCCTTCCGCAAGATACTGGCGGGCTCCGTTAGCCTCCGATTCCAGCGGGGAATTCAACCCCTCCAGACGGCTGTTGACTGCCCGTATGCTCCCGCGTAAGTCGCGTTTAGCCTGTATTACAGTATGCCCCAGATGCTTGCGTTTAGATGAATCAGGTATTACAGCTGGAGTCACAGGCACTCCAGCAGACGCAGGCTTGTTCTCGCTAACAGCCTCTCTCTCGTGTGGAGTGCTTAGTGGGACTGCTTCAGGAGGAACGTATGCTGTCTCCGGAACGGTGGCAGGCATGACTGGAATTTCAGGAGCCTGTTGAGGTTCTATTCCAGGCTTTGAAGGTGGTTCATGCTTTAAGCCAGCAGGCATTGGAGGTGTCTCAGCACGCATCCTCGTTCTGCTGGCCTCTGGGACGTGTTTCTTAACAACCTTCTTACCGCCAACAGACTTAGGCAAGCCAGCACCAACACTCCGCTCTTCCATCCTCACCGCCTCAGCAGTCCTCGGCACCTGCTTACGTGATGCTATAGACGTCTGTGACATGGGGGTTGCCCGCTCTATTGTCGGCCTTGAGGGGGATGGTCTTGGTATTGGATGTTCCACTGGTCTTTCATGCTGTAGTCCGGAGCTGGCGGGGACCCCTATCTCGGATGCCCTTGAGACCTCAGTGTCGCGGACTTTTTGTATGTACCCGTCAGGGTCTCCGGACATGCGAGCCTTCTCCACCATACCGTCAAACGGGCCTCGCACGTAAGTCCTCAACGCATTCATTGATGATGAACCAGTCTTTGCCTCCGCTATGTCGACCATGTTACTCCAAGCCTTCGGACGGTCTTGGAATCCTATGCTGTTGAAGTTGTTTATCCTGTTTCCGACAACCGGGTCGCCAGACTGTGTTAGCATCTGTTTCCTCGCGTAGTCGTCGCCGTATCTACGGAGTATCTTCGCCTTCTCCCTGCTGACTTCACTCCTCTTTTCCTCTGGAGTGAGTGTCCTGCCTGCGGAAGCCGCCTTCGCCTCAACACCCCTCTCTATCTGCGGTTCCTGACTGTTGACTGAATTCAGCATGCCCTGCATGCCGTTTGAACTCGTATCCCGGAATATGCTCTCCCACTGGTCCTTCATCCTTGGCCCTGAGATAGCGAAGCTGGCGTCACCTGGGTTCAGGTTCGCCTCCTGCATGAGTGCTTGGGCCATCGCCTCATTCTTTTGTTGTTCTATGTTACGGTTGAATTCCACGCTCTTCATGTGCGCAGCCTGTGATGCGGCTATTGAACTTCCTATAGCCTGTCGTTCTGCAGCCGCCTTCTTCTGGGCTTCTTCTGCGTCAGTAGCCCTTCTTAACGCGGCTTCTTTGGCTGCGGCTTCCTGCTTGAGTTGGGCGTCGTATGCGAGCCATTCACGCATTCGGGCTGCCTCAGCCCTGTCGACGTCGTCCATACGGTTTACCGCCCGCTTAACGCCATCACCTTGGGCGGGCGTCCATTCATGCCTCATTCCCTGTGTTCCAGCGGGGCCTTGTTCTGTGCCCATATCCATCGCGGATGCATTACCTGATTCGCTTGAGCCTGAACGCCCACCTGAAATTGCGCCTGTCGATGGTGCTCCGACTCCAGGCCCGCCAACAGCGCCACCACCAGCACCACCACCAACACCGCCACCACTTCTTTTAGCTGCAATAACGCCACCACCAGCACCAGCACCACCAGCACCAGCACCACCAGCACCAGCACCACCAGCACCACCAGCACCAGCACCAGCACCACCAGCACCAGCACCACCAGCACCAGCACCACCAGCACCAGCACCACCAGCACCAGCACCACCAGCACCAGCAGCACCACCAGCACCACCAGCACCACCAGCACCAGCACCACCAGCACCACCAGCACCACCCGCCCTAGCAGTAGACTTGGGTAAAATCATTCCACGCCTAAGCCCCCTACCTGGACTCCCCCCCGCCACCACACCAGTACGACCTGCGAAGGGCATTCCAGACACGCCCAAACCACCTGAAGACGAGCCTCCACCAACGAAACCGCTCTTACCAGACCAGATGGGGTTCGTGAAGCCTGTCCCCCTCGTGTCCCCTGAACCACTGAACAATCCGGCATCCATAGAATAGTCTGAACCGAAATAATGGCCAGAGGGCACGCCACTCCAAAAACCTCCTGAAGGACCCTTAGCCTCACCACCAGTTCCCGTACCGAGGTTCCTACCAATCATTGTCTGACCGCTCGAAGTCACCAGCGCATCTCCCATTGAGTAACCCCTCATTATGGTCGCAAGGAATCTTGTGGCGGCAGTACTCGGCCTTGTGGAAGCCATGTGCACGAGTCCGCCTATCCATCCAAGCAACTGCATTGCAATCATCGGAGTGAATACGACACCCAGGAATCCAGCGCACATTAGTATGAAGTCTATCATCTGGGAACCGCTGTTCACAGAAAGGTTTATGAGCGTTATCGCAAGGAAGAATGCCTGAATCAACTGGGTGAGTATCGTGATGACAGATAGTTTTATCATGGACTGGCCGATAGCACGAAAATTGATTATATCCTCGAGGAACGGTATCCTGAATTCAAAGTAATAGAAGAAGAGTGCTAGAGGCCAGAGACATGCTAGTATGTATATCGCAAAGAAACGGAGCACAGCCACGAAAGTGGCTAGCACTAGGATTATCATGAAGACGATGAATGTACAACAGTATTTTATGTTCTTCCAGAAGGCTATCCTAAATGATACTGTACCAGGGGGGGATGCGGCTATGGCCTGGTTCATCAACTCTCCGGAGACTGATGTTGTTATGTCTATCATCCACTGGAATATCATGGGGGAGACTGCGACCATGACCATGCCGACTATCAGCCTCACGAACATGTCTTTAGCCTGAGACCTGCCGTGCGGGGAACCTGCCATGAATATCAGGTATATCCCGGTGTATGCTATCGCCAACATGAACAACCCGCTGCACCATTCTATGAGCACGCGATTCATCTCCCTTATCACAGGGTCTTGCGTGTAGGTCACGCCCATGATAGAGAAGAATGTTGAGATAGAACCTGAACCACAAGTGCCTGTGCCGCTTGGGCCAGCATATACGCAGGGATACAATTGTATGTATATCGCAGCATCCTGTATGAGTGCGACACACGCCATGGCAAACAAGTCCATGAGTGCGCTTAAGGCAATGCTGATGAGCAGCGCCGACAGCACTATTATCGCGCCAGTGATGAGTTCGGCAGACACAGTGGAGGATATCAATGGCAGACCCATAATACCGAGGAATATTAGGGCCAGTACTTTACGCGTGATGCTCGCCGCCCGTATGGTCCTTAAGTCTAGCCTCTTCATCCTACTTCATTCGCTCTCCGCATACACTTTCGCAGCCTCTTTCTGTATTCGACCAACGTTAGACTCGTTTATCCCAGACACCCCCAGGATATCCCTCATTGACGCCTCAGCAAGCTCGGACGTCGTGGTAACACCCTTGTGCCTCTGCAACCTCCTGAGTATCCCGGCCTGTGCTCCGGCATCACCCTCAAGCTTGGTGCCGGTGAACACGCGGGCATCCAGCCGCTCATACCCCTGGCGCGCAAGGTTTGAAGCGTTCCTGCGGATTAACTGCATCTCAGACTGGCTTCCCAGGCCTGAGTCGGTTAGGTCTCCGCGTGCGGCAGACGCCACCTGACTCGTATCGGTTATACCCCTGGAGTTCAGTGACCTGATCACAGACGACTGCTCTGAGGCGGTGAGCCTTGTTCCCTGGAACATCCGGTCGTCTAATGCGGTGTGCCCCTCCTCTGAAAGCCTCTTAGCGTTCCTGCGGATGACGTCAGCCTCAGCATGCTCTATTATCCCGGACTCTATCATCTGACCCCTCCTCGCGAAGGTTATGTCGCCTGTGGTGTCGTATCCCCGGTCCTGCAGTCCCCTTGATATGTTTTCGTCCACACCTTTTATGTCGTCGACGCTGCCGTGGCCTGATAGAACGCTCGCGTTGTCCCGTATGTCGCGGACAGTCCGCCTGAATTCATCCGGGTCCCGCTGGGTGTTGCCTGAGGAGTCGAGCACAGGATTGCCGTCGTCGTCCCGTCTTATACCCCACTTTTCCTCATAGCCTGCGGAACGGAATATCTGCTCCAGCTTGTGGGTGGATGTCTCAGCCAGCTGGCCCATATGCTGTATCCCATACTGTTGGAGTAGTCCGGACTCATCTAGCCCTAGGAGTTCATGGGCTTCCGTGACGTGAGTGAACGTGGGGTCCATTGTCTTGGATTGGGAGATAGCTCCGTCATGTATCTGGTCCAATACTTCATCACGCATCACGGTAGTGGCGTCAGGGTCTCTCTCGCTTGCCTTGGCCTTGATCCTCTTGTCTATCTCGTCAGGCTCCTGCTTCGCCATGTCAGCAGCCTCCTCCTTAGTGAACGACACTAGATTGCCCTTGCTGTCGAGGCCGCTGAAACCTCGGCCTGCCTTAGCAGCATTAGTAGCATCCCAATGACCGAGGCTGCGTTGCACGCCAGCCTTCTGCATCTCCTCGTAGATTATCTTGTCGGCGATAGCCGGATCCAACCCCCCCCTCCTCTCAGCTTCTAAGGCGTCTTCTATGTTGTTCTGGCTTCTGAGCCATGATGAGTCGGTTAGTTGTCTTGCCTGAGGAGTTGACAATCCTAGACTCTCCCACACCCTGAGCCTCTCATCCTCAGTGCTGGCAGCCATCAACCTGGGGAAAGCAGCCCTTACTTGGGACGCGTCAACACCCCCGACACTCAATCCAGCATTTGCCAGAGTTGCACTTAATTCTCCGGGGTTCATGTTCGCCAGGTGCATTGGAGTGTCTACCCCAGACTCTATGAGCTTTCGCGCCACCCTGTTGGCTGTCTCGTCATTCAACCGGCCTATGCCGAACTGGCCTGACTTCAGCGATTCAGCCATCCGCGTCAGCTTCCTGGTTTCCTCGCGCTCCCCGAAATACTGTCCGGCACGGTGAGCACCGTATATGAACGCGCCCAAACCTGACGCGATTGCGCCAGCCACCCCAACATTCCTCAAGGTACGGCTCAAACGTGGATGCGACTCAGCCCACTGTTCAGTGGCAGTCTTCTCCCCGGTCGCGCGTCTCCGAGCCCTCTCAGCCCCGGCCTTCTGGCCGTGCCTGAACACCTCGTATAGTGGGTAGACTATCGCGCCTCCAGGCAGTGCGGACGCTAGAAGCAGCTTGACCCCGAAGCTTGTGCCAGCCGCGCCTTTCCTGCTCATCCATTGGGCAGGCTTGGTTGTGGAAGCCCACACTCCAACACCGGCAATAGCTGACGGAAGCAGTGGAAGACCTGCGCCAAGGGCTATTGGGACTGCTAGGGCGGTCAATGCGACGCCAGTTACTATGGCGCCGGAATGCTCCTCAACCCAGCGTTCGCTAGAAGTCTTCATGCGGCCGCGCCTCTGAATGTCCTGCACCATCTCAGCCTGCTCGGCCTCTGTAAGCCTGCTGAATTCAACGCCACTTGAGTATAGTGACTTGGCTGCCGCATCCCTGCTCAAGCCGGGATTGTCCTTGACTTCCTGGCTTATGATGCGGTCCCGCGTCTCCTTGTCTAGTGAACGGAAGTCTATCCTGCCGCTCCCTCTGCTGCCAGACTTTGCGACAGCTTCGGCGTCAGACTGGCTGAGACCCTCCCTCTGCTTCTTGGATATGACAGTATACTGCTCGTCGGAGGAGGATAGCTTGTCGAAGTCGACCCGAGTGCCCTCCAGTTTCTTCCTGGCAACATCCTCGGACTCTCCGGTGCTCGCCACCCGCTCGTCGACGAAGCGTTTCTGCTCTGCCTTGCTCAAGTCCGTGAATGCGACGCCCACAGACTTGAGTGTGGATCTTGCCGCATTGAAGCTCATCATATCGGGAGCCACCGTCTTACCCCCACGCTCCAGGTCAGTTGTAGTCGCGAGGCCGAACATCTTGGTCTGCCGTGACCTGCGGACCCGGTCCAACGCATGCCTCTTCGCATTGTCCTCCGCGTCGGCAGTGCTGATGCCCATCCTCTTAGCCTCCCTTTCAAGTAGGTTCTGGTAGGGGAAGAAGCTCTGCTCCGCGGTCGCGCTCACGGTGGCGCGCCTCACCTGGTCTCCCACAGTCATGCCCGCGCGCGACCCGGTCCTGGCGCCGGAAACCATCGTTATCTTCTCGCCCATGGTCATCGCACCCCAAACGTTGTCCTTGACTTTAGCAGCCGGCATATAGTGGTCGTAGGCTTTTTTCTTGGCAGCCTCCTCTGTGGACGGGTCGCCTGGATTGTAGCCGAAGCTCTGCTTCTCAGGCATTGTGAGGTCACCCCACACCTGGTCCCTTAGGGTAGTGTGGTCTGAGCTGGACTTGGCTGCAGCCATCCTGTCGAACAAACCACCCTTGGCAGTCCAGTTGCTGTGATCCTTTTCAGCCTTATCGTACGTGTCCAAAGCCTCCTTGTTATTCTCCGCCAGCGTAATCTCCCTGCCGACAGCCTTCATCATCCTCGCGTACATGAAGCCACCGACAGCAGCCATCATGGGCACTGAGAGTCCGACGGAAGGCACGAAGAATGCCGCGGCGATTCCGACGCCCACTGCCGCGCCGATAGCGTACCTGCCTTCAACACCCAACACCATCTCGCCCCTAGCCCTCCGCTCGTCATCCTTCTGGGCCTGGCTGTAGATGTTCTTACCAAGGTCGCGGACTACGCCCCTGTGACTCTGCCACCCGTAGTTGAAGACTGCGACCTCCCGTTCCTTCCCGTCGTCACCCATAACCTTCTTCGTCTCATACATTCCAGTCATCCGGTTTGCCACATGCATAAGACTCTTGCCTATCGGCAGGGTGTCCACAGTCCATCGGACAGCGCCCTTAGTGAACTCGCCGACGCCATACATCATCGGCGTTACGACAAGGTTATGGCCCAAAGCGCGGAGTCCGTACGCAACCGCCATCGCCTTGCCGGCAGCACCCTGACCCCATAATGCCTCAGCCCTCTGCCGGTAGTACTGGCTTGCCGAGATGTTCTCAAGACTTAATCCGCCGGCGGCGGCCATCCCGAATATGGAACGCTTTAACCGCTCTCCAACTGATATGCCCCTGTCCCACACGCCGTGAGTATCGTATTTCGCAAGCCATGCGGTCGCGCGAGTCCGCGCCAGGTTGCTGTGAGCGTAGCCCTCGTATCCTGGAGCCGTCCTCCCTGTGACAACGCCACCGGGGCCGCCAGCCGACTTGCCGCCAGAGCCGCCAGCGCCCTTGCCTCCTTTACCGCCGCCAGCGCCGCCGCCACTAGAACCGCCGCCAGCGCCCGCATTACCGGTAGCCATCGGCGGACGAATCAGGTAGGCGGGAGGCGGAGCACCATAACCGTCGGGAGAATTGAGGCCAGCAGAACCAGCCTTCGCATAGTCTCCGGCGACTGGCCTCGGGCCCTGCACCCTCGTCTCCCTTATCTGACTGTAGTATGCGGTCTCGGTCAAAGCCTGCGCTCCCTGCCCGCGCATGACGCCGCCCATGAATATGAGACGCGGATTTCCGGTAGTCCTCCCGGCGGAGATGAAGAGTCCGCCGGCCGCGCCCATCAGGCTGGTCATCATCATCGGGGCTGCGGCCACGAGAAGCCATGCTGCAAGCGTGGCGAGGCCGAGTGGAAGGCAGTCGACGCCTGTTGTGCATGGAGTCTGCGAGAGGACTTCCACAAGCACTATCATCACCGCCATCGAGACTGGTACGAAAATCCATACTAGGCTCATGTGCAACAGCTTGTTGCCCAGACCCTTGGTGAAGTCGAATGATAGTAGGAGTATGGTGATGGGGAAGAACAGTCCTAGTACGAGGACTATTATGTTGCGCATGCCGAGTATCATGTAGGGCATTATCCACATGGAGATTAGAGCACAGTATGTGGGACACAACAGGACTATCCCGTAACCGAAGGTCAGCAAACCTATTATCGAGCTTATGAGACCGATTGTCCCGACAGCCCATGCAGGCGTGGAGGTGAACGGGTCCCAGCTGTCTGGCACGATGCCGCCCGCACTTAGGACGTTGATTAGCGCAAACCTCTCCAGGTCAAGGAAAAGGTTGAATATCGGATAAGCCAGGCTGCAGCATATTAGGCCGAGTATCAGCTTTGTCATCATGTTCTTTGCCTGAGCCCTTGACGCTGGGGAAAGCCCGCCCCAAACGTAGTATATGCCGACGAGGGCGATGAGGAATTCCCATATGGGGATTATTACGGACATGATCGGCTTCCCGAGGATTTTAACTGCAGGATGGTTGAGGTTGAATGTCATGTTGTCCGGCGCCTGGAGTAGCAGCATGAATGTGCCGTTATACACCTTCAGGTTGTCGAACGACTTGAGTGTCAGGTCTTCGTCAAAAGCCCTTGTGAAATCGTCCGAGTCGCTTGCCTTTCCCTTGTCAGGGTCAGGAGATGGGGCAGCGGATACTGACTGTAAGACCAGTGCCAGAGATAGCAGAAATGCTAGTAGAAGTAAGATTTTCCGTGGCCTTGAACGGGAAACCATATTATAATATAATTGATATGATTATATTATATATTATACAAATACTCCTTTATCCTACGATTTTAGGCAATCTGCCGTACGCACCCATCTCGTCGCCCACGATGATGAGTATTCCCCTAAGGCCTCTGATGCATGATGCCTGTGATATGCAGCTCCCTAGTGAATCAGGGCCTTTGACGCTGTTCGCTATTGCCGTTGCCGCCGCGTCTGCCACAGCAGCTGAATCTGAGAAGGCGACAACAGTATCCGCGCTTCCCATGCTCACTGAATGGCCGATCTTTGATGAGCTGGAGCATATGCCTAGAGGCGTTTCACTTGAGTCGATTAGAAACCGTATCTTGTCGGAGAATCTTTCCGATGGCGTGTGCACGCCGACGACTTTTTCCATGCCAGTGCTCATGTAGATGTCTCCCCCGTTATCCACGATGTATTCTGAAGTGGATTCATGTATTTTTCTGCCGACAATCTCTGAGAATGTTCCTGCCACGGCAGCCATCGGCCCGACACCGCATCTTGCTGAGGCATCGCACATCATCCGGACTATCCCTGGGTCATCTTCACTGGCTTCGATTGGTTCATATGACGACAGGAACAACGGGTTCTTATGGATGTGGTTGAGTAGTTGGGTGTAGTTCGCCACAACTTCGTCCAGCACTTCTGAGCGAAGGTCAGTATCACACTCTATGTTCAGTACGGTTTCACCGTATGCGACAGACCATTTCATATGCCTTCACGGATTGAAAGCGCCTTAACGGGACAAACTTCAACGCAAGCCCTACAGAGGATGCATTTCCTATTGTCCAACTCCATTAGCTTATCGTGCATGATGATGGCGTCCGTCGGGCAGACGCCGACGCACAATCCACAGTCGACGCAACAATCATCATCCTTGAGTACATTGCCATCGAGTTTCTCGACGAGGAGACCATGCTTCCTCAGGTGTGACACTATCTTTCTTGCATCCTTCGAGTCTCCGAGGACCTCGAGTATCATAACGCCTTCCTCGCTGTCTAGCCTTGCTGTGAGTATGTTCACCTTTACTTTCGTGCTTAGTATCGCGTCAGCCAGCACCGGCTCTTTCGTATTCTCCGGCGAGTACTTGATCACGTATTTCATTTGTTCAACCCCCTGTAGGCCTTGTTTATGTCACTCAACGTGATGATGCCGATGACTCTGCGCTCATCGTCGACAATGGGTGTTGAGTTTATCTTGTGTTTCTCAAGCCTGCGTGATACCTCGTCTATGAACTCGCCTTCCTTGGACATGATAACATTCGAAGTCATCACTTCACTCAGCTTCCTCCTGTTTTCGGCAGTAGCCTTTGTTATGTCCCATGCAGTCACTATGCCCACCAGCCTGCCATCGTCATCGATCACTGGTACCTGGTCTATGTTGTTCTCAACGAGTACGAGGGATACTGCATTAAGCTTGCTCTTAACGTTTACTGTTATCACCGGCTTGCTCATGAGCTTGCCGACAGTAGTTGATTTCTTCTTCTGCCTCATCGGATTGAATACCGTGTCGCGGGGCAGCCTCCGTACCGGCTCAGTAAGGTAGAATTCCTTTGCCTCCATCCATTCCCTCATCTTCTCCATTATCTCGTATGATATCCTGAAGCTGGACATCGAAGCGGTCTTCACAGTCTTGTCCCCGATTGAGACTTTGCCTGAGATGAGCTCGTCATATGACACATTCTTCAGGACAGGTCTTGTCCTCCGGGGTACGCTGTAGTCCAGGATGTTTGTGCGTATGTCTGGATTTTGTATGGCCGTGCATTTCGCTATCTTCGGATTTAGGACGGGTATTGGTACGCCTATCCCAACCAGGAGTGAGGTTCCGTACTGCTTCATCGACACGCCCCGCAGGTATTTTGCGGACATCTCTTTAAGGTCCCCTGAGACAGCTATTGTGCCGAAGCCTGTTTTTGGAGAATGCTGCGTCCCCTCTGATATGACATACCCCTGGGCTCCCCCCAGGAAAATCCTAGTGCCCGTCCCTATGGTAAGGTATTCTGGATCATTGTTGAGAGGGCTTATCTCACCCGTGCCAGCATAATTTATGTTCCGCATGTTGGGGAGCAGGGTGCCCATGTAAGTGTATAGCGTGCGTTCACTGGTGTTCGCGGCAGCGTTATAACGCTGGTAGTTGTTCCGCGGATTGAATAGCATTGCCTGGTTGACATCGTCCAGAGTTATAGTAGTCTCAAGGTATTTCGCGGGATAGCAGTCCGTCCCATACGACTTTGCCTTCACATCCACCGACCTCCCAGCTACGAGGTCTTCGATTACATGCCCCCCACCATAGTCCATGCCTTTCTCAGTGCTCAGTTCTGTCGCACCAACATACAGGTCTACTGCCGCAAGGCCAGCGTATGCTTCAACGTCATTGAGCCATGCCTTTTGTATCTTGATTGGTGGGTCTGAGTGGCCGAGATTCAGGAATGCGCCGGAACTGCACATCGCCCCAAATGTTCCGGTTGTGACTACGTCCACTTTTTCTGCCGCTTTTTCAGGGCCTTTTTTGGATACGATTTCAGGCATCTCGTCGGCCCTGACTATCACCGCCTCTCCCCGGCGTATTTTCTCGTTTATTTCGGCGATTGACTTCATGATAGCAATAATTATTCCTTTTTAAATATAAATAGTATAGTTTTATGCATAATAGAATAAAATGGATTTGCCTGGACTTAGTGAGGTAAAAAAACAGAGGAAGCGGCTTAGCCTAACTCAGAGCGAACTGGCGGAAAAATCAGGCATAAGCCAGTCGCTGATAGCAAGGATAGAATCAGGTACAGTAGACCCGAGATACAGTAACATAGTCAAAATCTTTGATACTCTCGGAGAGCTCACTGAAAGGCAGAAGGGGGGCGAGGTCCTAGCCAAGGACATAATGACAAGGGATGTTGTGATGGTCGACGCCCTGAACACCATAGAGTCGGTGGCTGAAAAAATGAAGCATTACGGGGTCTCGCAGGTGCCGGTGATAGACGACGACAAGATTGTCGGATCCATATCAGAGAGGGCGATACTGGGGCAGATATCTAAGGGTGTTGACGCGAAAAATTTTTCCAGAGAGCCTGCGAAAAGCTATATGGAAGACGGATTCCCAACCGTAAGCCCGGAGACGCCACTGAACACCATATCAGCGATATTGGAGAACAATACTGCGGTGGTAGTCCAGAACAAGGGAAACACTATTGGGATAATAACCAACGCAGACATGCTGAAGGTAGTCCACAACTAAAGCATCATCGACACCATGAAGAGACTCATTCAAGCTTCTTCATGAGGCCCATCAGCTGGTTCAAATCCTCGGTCATCAGCTCCAGCTCGCTTGAAGCCTGCTGGGGCATGCCATACCTCCTCAGAGCCTTGATGCGGTAGAACATGGACATTATGATGTCCATGCAGTCTCCGTCACCAGCAGGCGTACGGAGGCAGGAAACGTTAGAACCTGAATCCTCTTCCTTGAATGCCGTTTCAAGCCACTTCACGCGACTCTGGAGATCGCTGCACTTGTCCTTGTCCTTGACTTCATAAGACTTCTTGGGCTTATCACCGCAGTCAACCTCGTCCAAGAGACGCGTGAAATAGTTGCCCTTACCATTACATGAATAACTCTTGCCAGAAGACTTCTGCGGACTACCAGACCCGGTAGGGGAGGATGAGTTAAGCATCCCGAAGATGTTGCAGTCGTCAACCAGCTTGGCCTGTCTTGAATCGCCGTCATTCACGCTAGGCTTCTTCGCCCTGAACACGTGAGTGGACCCGTCGCCGCCAGACAGATGCTGTTGAGAATAGCTTGACTTGGATGGCACGGGACGGTAAGTGTCGCTTGAAACGTCATCAGCAATCCGGCCAAGAAAACCCTGGCCTCCAACCCTACTCCTGTAATCAGATTCCAGCCTCATGGTACTAGCCTCTAGTACCACCCCAACCTCAATTAATATATATAGTTCAGTATATAAAATCCTGTCGATTAGAGACAAAGCATTTCTTATACTATACAAATAGCGTTTTTGGTTCTGTTTTTTACCAAAAAAATTAAAATAAGGATAGTCGATGGCATCCGTAGCTGAAAAAATACTGGGGGAACACCTTGTGGAAGGCGCCATGGAATCAGGCTCGGAGATAGGAGTCGTAATAGACCAGACGCTCACTCAAGACGCGACAGGCACCCTAGCATACCTCCAGTTCGAGGCGATGGGGATACCGAAGGTCAAGACCAGACTTTCGGTCAGCTATGTCGACCACAACACGCTCCAGACAGACTACAGGAACGCCGACGACCACCGTTTCCTGCAGACATTCGCCGCAAAATACGGCATACTCTTCAGCAGGCCAGGCAACGGCGTATGCCATCAGATACACCTCGAACGGTTCGCGAAACCTGGTGAAACGCTGCTAGGCTCAGACAGCCACACGCCCACGTCAGGGGGCATGGGCATGATAGCGATAGGTGCTGGAGGCCTTGACGTCGCAGTCGCCATGGGGGGAGGACCCTTCTACACGAGTATGCCGGAGATAGTCGGCGTTAAGCTTGATGGTGTTTTGAATGACTGGTGCTCGGCTAAAGACGCCATACTCGATATCCTCATGCGGCTTGGTGTTAAGGGGGGTGTGGGCAAGATCTTCGAGTATCACGGACCTGGGGTCGGGAACTTGAGCGTGCCTGAACGCGCCACCATCACCAATATGGGCGCAGAGCTTGGCGCCACCACATCCATATTCCCGAGCGATGACATAACAAGGGGATTCCTTGAGAAGCAAGGGCGTGCCAGCGACTGGACCAGGCTGGAGGCAGACGGTGAAGAGTACTCGGAAAACATTGAGTTGTACTTGGATTCTGTGGAACCCTTGATTGCTCAACCACACAGCCCGGATGCTGTCACGAAAGTAGCGGACATCCAGGGCATGAAGGTGGATCAAGTGTGCATAGGCTCGTGCACTAACTCTTCCCTGAAAGACCTTATGACAGCGGCAAGGATGCTTGAGGGAGGCACGATACACCCTGACGTCAGCTTCACCGTTTCGCCAGGGTCGAGGCAGGTTTACGAGACCCTCGCCCGCGAAGGAGGTCTTGCCACGCTAATCAAGGCTGGAGCCAGAATACTTGAGCCCGCCTGCGGACCCTGCATAGGGATGGGTCAGAGCCCGAATTCTGGAGGGATTTCCATAAGGACGTTCAACCGGAATTTCGAGGGGAGGAGTGGTACTGCGGACGCGAAGGTCTATCTCTCAAGTGTTGAAGTCGCTGTTGCCTCAGCGCTAAAGGGCGAGCTGACCGATCCAAGGACGCTTGGCAAACCGCCTGAAATCAGACTCCCAGACTTCGTAGTCGAAGACGGCATGATAATCAAGCCGCCCTCAGACACTAGCGTGATAAGAGTATTGAGGGGGCCTAACATCAAGCCGCTTCCGTTGGGCAGGGAGATGGAAGATGATTTTAACGGCTTTGTCCTGCTCAAGACGGGGGATAACGTTACCACAGACCATATAATGCCCGCAGGCTCGAAGATACTGCCATTAAGGAGCAACATACCCGCCATCAGCGAATACGTGTTCACTAGAGTCGACGAGTCGTTTCCCATGCGAGCCAAGGAATCTGGCGGAGGTTTCATTGTTGGAGGCGCCAACTATGGGCAGGGTTCCAGCAGGGAGCATGCCGCGCTCGCGCCAATGTACCTGGGAGTCAAGGCCGTGATAGCCAAGTCTTTCGCCAGGATACACAAGTCGAACCTGATAAACTTCGGGATACTGCCGCTTGAATTCGCTGACGACAAGTATTACGATGGGGTGGAACAGGATGATATCCTAGATTTCGACGACATGAGGAGCAAGATATGTGAGAAGGAGTTCACTGTTAAGAACAAGACAAAGAAGAGGGAGATCATCGTGAGAAACGATTACTCTAAGAGGCAGGTGCAGATACTCCTGGCTGGCGGTCTGCTGAATCACACTAAGAACAGGTCATGAACCAGTTGATGATCTATGATGGCGAACTGGATTGAAGCCCTACTCATACTGTCGATAATCTCCGCGTCAATAATGCTCCTCGCCATATCCACCGCCTCCCCGGGGAAACTGCTGGAATACGCGAAGAATCACTTTAGGAAGGCTGTGGAATTGATACCCCGCAACACGACCACTACAACAACCAGCACATCCACCACGACCACCACAATCACTTCGACGACGTCGACCAGCACGACAACAGTCACCACAACAACAGTCACGACAACAAGCATGACCACAACCATGAGCGGCAGGAGATGTGATTCTGATGAAGACTGCGGGGGCGTAGTGTCAACATTCATATGCAGGAAAAACAGCATCTGGAATTACACTACAACATACAGGTGCGAGAACAGGGGCACGCCGACATCCAGGTGCGTTGGAAAAATCAGGCAGGAGGTGGTTGACAAGTGCGAGACATACGAGGACTGCGTCAAAGGAGAGTGCGTGAGGATATACGAGAATGAATGCGACTACGAATGCAACCAGAGGGGGTATGACGGGCACTACTGCAAGGAGGGAGGCTGCCCCCAGGGAGACCATCAGCTTAACCTGGACGATGACTGCTCGACATACAGGAGAATCTGCTGCTGCACAAGCTGAATGGTTTTAACCTGAAATCCAATAGATATCCATATGAGCCACAGGATAACCCTAATACCCGGAGACGGGATAGGCCCGGAGATAACGGACGCCGCAGTCAAATGCATTGAGGCCACAGGAGTGTCGGTGGACTGGGACGTGCAGGAGGCTGGAACCAAAGCCTGCGAGTCAGAAGGCAAGCCGCTGCCAGACAGTGTGGTGGACAGCATAATGGAGAACAAGGTGGCGCTTAAGGCTCCGGTGACAACGCCAATAGGGAAGGGCTTCAGGAGCGTCAACGTGGAGTTGCGGCAGAAACTTGACTTGTACGCGTGCGTCAGACCATGCAAAACATATGAGGGTGTCAAAAGCAGGTATGATGGGGTCGACTTGATTGTCGTCCGCGAGAACACTGAAGGACTGTACGCTGGAATAGAGTTCGATGCCGGCGGCAGTGACGTTAAGGAGCTGGCAGCCTTCGTCAAGGACAAGACAGGCAGGGAGATAAGGGATGGTTCTGCAGTCAGCCTGAAGCCGATTTCAGAATACTGCAGCAGGAGGATAGCCGACTTCGCCTTCGACTATGCGGTCAAGAACAACAGGACTAAGGTAACTGCGGTAACTAAAGCCAACATAATGAAGTACAGTGACGGCCTGTTCATGAAGACCGCGGAGAAGGTGGCTGGCAGTTATGACATCAAGTACGAGCACCGGCTAGTCGACGCGGTGTGCATGCAGCTGGTGCAGGACCCTCGGCAGTTCGACGTGCTGGTTATGCCAAACCTGTATGGAGACATTGTAAGCGACCTTTGCGCCGGACTTGTCGGCGGGCTGGGCGTCGCGCCCGGCGCCAACATAGGCGGCGACTACGCGGTGTTTGAGGCCACGCACGGCAGTGCGCCAGACATCGCGGGGAAGGGTATCGCTAATCCTACAGGATTGATTCTTAGCGGAGTCCTGATGCTGAAGCACATTGGTGAGGGGGATGCTGCCGTCAGGCTGGAGGATGCTGTCGCGAAAGTCCTCTCCATAGGGGAAAACGTGACGCCTGACTTGAATCCCGTCACAGGGAAGAGCACGGGAGACATGGCGGATGCGGTGATAGGCTCCTTGTGAGCGCTTATATTGGACTAACCCGATATCATAATAGGTGAATCAGATGGGCGACGGATATAGTCAGGAGATATACAACGAAGTCTACTCGATCAGGTATAAGCTGGACGCTATTGAGGAATATTTGAGTAAAATCAACAAGGAGATTGTGGGTTTGAGGAGTGACATGCGTAAGATAGCTGGCGGGGATTCCCCACCACCCATAGAGCAGAAGAAGAGGGGGATATTCAATCTTTAGGCCCCTTATCGTGCCTGGTCTTGACTTCAGCCAGCTGTCTGGGGGAAGGAGCCTCAGAACCGAGGTATTCTACGAACTCCTGACTCACCCTACCGTCCCTGCGGACGCTCTTGACCAGGTAGTAGTATTCCCTGCCCTTAATCCTCTTCTTTCTGACGAACATCTAAATCAGTCTGGAGAAAATGTTTTCAAACACGAGCTTCAGGCTCGCCTTCTCGTCGCCGGTGAGTTTTAACGCCACCCTGTTCCGGTCCTTCTCGGCGTTTATGAAGCTGTTGCCGTACTGCATTCTCGTCTCTGAACTAGTCTTCGCGCTCTTGAAGGTGTGGTAGCAGTTCCATTCAGCATCCCTCCCGATAGAGTCGGCAAGGCCTGCTATCTCGTCCATGCTGAGTTTCACGCGTATGATATTCACCTTGTCGCTGAACGTCACCATGCAGAACCTGTCGCCCTTAGTCTTTGGCATGCTTATCGTAAGACTTGTGACCTTGCTGCCGGAAGTATGTATGTAACTGTACACAACCTGAAGTTGCCCTGACACAGACTCTATCCTCTTTGAAACCATATTATTTGCCCAACTCCTTCGATTTCTTAGATGCTTTTGAAACAGCCTTACGCAAGGCTTCTCCAACACCGCATTCGTCTAGGGTTTTAAGACCCTCCACAGTCGTCCCGCCCGGACTCTTCACCATACCTATAAGCTCGTCCGGACTCATACCAGTCTCCTCGACCATGACGGCAGCGCCCTTAACAGTCTTCACTGCCAGTTGGAGCGCGGTCTCCTCGTCCATTCCTTCCGCAACCCCCCCCTCAGCCAAGTGCTTTATGACATAGTACACATATGCCGGCCCGCTGCCCGATAGTCCTGTTACCGCATCCATTAGAGACTCTTCCACTTTGACTATTACCCCAAGGCTCTTTAATAGACGTTCAACAAGCTGGGAGTCCTCCTGACCCGCCCTTGAACCAGTACTGTATGCTGCAGCCATCTCGCCGACGAGTGCTGGAGTGTTCGGCATGACGCGTATCACCCGTGATCCAGGACAGTATTTCTCGATGAAGCCAGTGGATATCCCCGCCGCTATGGAGACTATGAGCTTTCCGGAACAGCGTTCACCGATATCATCGAGCAGAGCCCCCACATCCTTAGGCTTAACGCATAGGAAGAGTATATCTGACTGTGAGACAGCATCCCCTGCAGTACGGGCTTTAACCACTCCACCAGGCAGTTCTTGAAGGCGTTTCTCATCCAGGTCGTAGGCGCACACGTCCGAAGCAGCCAGCAAATCATGATCTATGAGGCATTTCAGAAGGGTTCCCCCCATCCTCCCGACCCCGATAAAAGCGACCTTCATGACAATCAATATTGAATGTGAGTGGCGAGTTAAAAGCCTTTGTTCATGCTTGTTCAGGCTTGTACACCCTAATGTTTTTATAGGGTTCATTGGTTCAACTATGCGAGGTGAATCAAATGAAAGTATTGAACAAAGCGTTTGTATTGCTTGTCTTGGCCCTGCTTTCAACGCGGGCCTTGGCTGCGAATGGAGTCACAGCAAAAGCTGTGGAAGTGGACGGCAGCATTGCTGTCGCAGAACCAGTATTGTATGGAAACAATGTTAAGGTTTCCATAAGACCATCCCAACAGAAGGTCAGGGAGGGAGACACAATAGTGTATTATATTACCATTGAGGACATGCACCCCCGCCCAACCTGCAGGGATACTCCAGACACGGAGGTTGTCAGGAATTGCATGATAGACCTGAAGCCCGTCAGGTATGGGATAAGCGTCAGCGGGCTTCCGTTCGGCCTGGAGCATACAACCAGTATCGAGTTGAAGCCGGGTGAAGTCGAGGAGTTCAAGCTTGTCGTAGACACGAGCATGAGGGCTGAAGTCATTAAAGCATACTCCAACAGCGAGGAGGGAGAAGCCGAGGTTAGTAGTATCGGTCTTGTTAACAGGCCGTATCACTTCACAGTCTCAGCCTATGGCGAGGACGGTTCGAGAGGATATGACAAGGCCATACTGAACGTATACGATACGGGCAGTAACAAAGCGGAAGTGTACGTCAACCCTTCATATCAGAATGTCGTGCATGGAGGCACCGCAGTGTACTATGTCAAGCTGAAGGACAATCACCCAGTCTACAAGTGTGCTGCGCTGGCTGATGGTGGGGCATCATCCAAATGCCTGCAGAAGCCTGTGGAGTACAGTGTGGGCGTCAGCGGGCTTCCGTTCGGCCTGGAGTATCCTGATTCCGTTAGTGTTTATCCTGGCTCAACAGCCGAGTTCAAGATTGTGGTGGACACCGATGAATACGAGGATAAGCAGGTGATGGGTGCCGAGTCGACTGCAAGTACTGATATCGCTGTCGCCAGAATGCCACCCGCGAGAGAATACCGATTTGAAGTATACGTGAAGGCTGAGGACGGTACGATGGGGAGTGGCAAAGCTACCCTTAACGTGGGATGGATTGTACCGCCAATACCGCCCGGAGAGGAGGTCATAATAAAGCTGGATAAGGGATGGAATCTAGCAAGCCTGCCCGGGGACATTAGATATCGCATCATGGCTGTGGACTCCAAGATGGAATATGCCGTGGAAGAGGTCGACACCATGCATTCCGGGAAGTACTTCTTCATCTACCTGAAGGACGAGAAGAGGTTCGTGTCATTCACTGATGCGAGGAGGATTCTCGGGTCAGACGGATTCAGGAAGTATCTCATGCAAAACTCGTTCTGGGTGTACACGCCAGTCGAAGACAGTCTGAGATTCCGGGTGGCAGAGTACACGACATACGCGGGCCTGCCAATTGAGGAGGGCTGGAATTTCGTGCCAGTGACTGATGACATGGATGGTAAGAGCCTGGAGGAGGTTAGTTTAGACTGCGATTTTGACAGGGCATACGCCTGGCGTTCCAGCAGGCAATCATGGGAGAGGATGAGTGGATACTACGAGTTCGGCAAGTCAGACGTGTTCCACGGATTCGTAGTGAAGGCTAGGGAAGACTGTACGCTCGGAAAAGTAGGTGAGACTATCCCAACGCCGCCGACACTACCAGGGGACTGATCAGTCTAACCACCACACCCGTAGAAAGGGGGCTTCACGCTGTGAGGCCCCCGAATTTTTTTATTTCAGCTTCTTGTGCGTGAATTTCCTCGCGTTTTTCCCGGAGTATTCTGCCACCACATGCCCACTACCCTTCAGAACCCACTTGTAGATTACCAGGCCCTCAAGGCCTACCGGACCTCTCGCGTGTATCTTGTTGGTGCTGATGCCGACTTCCGCACCCAACCCGTACCGGAATCCGTCGCTGAACCTTGTTGAGGCGTTCCACATCACGCTAGACGAGTCCACAGACTGCATGAACTTCTCGGCAGTATCCTTGTTTTCAGTCACTATGGCGTCCGTGTGGCCTGAACCGTACTTGTTTATGCGTTCTATCGCCTCGCTTATATCGGAGACTAGTTTTATGTTGACGATGAGGTCGTTGTATTCGGTGCTCCAGTCCTCTTCGCCAGCTTTTATCACGCCGTCGGCCAGCCTGCACACCCCCTCATCACCCCTCATCTCGACTCCTGCCTTAGCGAACTTCGCGCTAATCCGCTTCAGAAACTCCACCGCCACCTTCTCGTCGACAAGCAGTGTCTCCATCGCATTGCATACTGCAGGGTACTGGCATTTCGCGTCAAACACTATCTTCTCTGCCATATCCAGGTCCGCGTCACGGTCAACAAAAACATGGCATATTCCCGATGCATGCCCGAGCACGGGAATCCTGGTGTTGTCCTGGATGTATTTCACGAACTCGTTGCTGCCCCTCGGAACCAGAAGGCTCACATACTCGTCAAGGCCAAGCAGTTGCTTCACATCCTCGCGAGTTTCCAGTAATTGTATCCAGCCTTCAGGTATCCCAGCGGACTCTGAAGCCTCCTTCATGATCTCGTATAGAATCCTGTTCGAATTCAATGCCTCGCTCCCACCTTTCATTAACACTGCGTTACCGGACTTCAAGCAAAGGCTGCCGACGTCGACAACAACGTTCGGCCTCGACTCGAATATCGCGCCGATGACGCCGATGGGCACTGTGACCCTGCTCAGCTCGAGGCCTTTATCCAGTTCTGTCACGCCGACCACCCTGCCTGAC
>JBDRLL010000019.1:0-62965 GCA_043813075.1 Candidatus Altarchaeota archaeon | reverse complement strand
CTACTGGTGCTCTCGCACGCAGTTTCTGGCGAAACCACGGCCAGCAACCAGGAGGACTTCACGCTCCTGACCGAGACGGACGTGGGCGGCAACATAGATAGCATATTCATAAAAGACGTCAACAACGACGGTTCCAGTGAGATAATCACCGACTCCGTGCTGACGACCAGCTTCGGCAAGAGCGGTATAGTATACTCCCTCGACTACAATGGCGGCGTCTTATGGCGCAACCATGCTGGACTCCTGGAGGACCTGTACGTCAGCGACAACGGAGCCATAGTCGCCGGCACGGGCGGTCACGTATCCTACCTTAATCCTGACGGCACTGAGAGATGGCAGAGGTCATCCCGCTCAAGCGTAATGCAGAAGATATACGGCCAAAGCGTGTATTCCGCAGACCTGGACGGCGACAAAGCCGATGAAGTAGTGTCCGCCACAAACTATGGCATGCGGGGGAGCGAACTCAAGGTATGGGGCAGCCAGGGCGACAGCCAGGCCAGCTTCGACTTCAAAGGCAACCGGTTTCCCGCAGTACTGGATTCCGCAGACCTGGACGGCGACGGAAGGCAGGAGATACTCGCAGGAGTCGTCTTATACTCTCCAAACACCGTCGCAGGCACCATAAGCCCGGCATACTCGAAGCCAGGCATCGTGCAGGCAATGGACTTGGATGGCAACGTCCTATGGTCCTACGAAACCCCTAAGGGAGTGTCCGCAATAGAGACTGCCGACTTGGATGGTGATGGAAAGCCTGAGGTACTCGTCGGCATTGAAGGCAGGCTCACAGCATACCATCCTGACGGACGGCAGATGTGGGATACTGAAGTCAGCGGCATAGTCACCAGGATACTGGTCTCAGACCTCCACGGCAACGGGACCAAGAGGATAATAGTCGGCGCTGGAATGCTCTCGGCACTCAACACAAAGGGCATGGCGGTATGGAGGTACAATTCCGGGACAGTCTACGATGTGGCGGTCACCGACCTGAATGGTGACGGCAGACTGGAAGTGGTCTCCGCAGGCCAGGAGCTTCGGATAGTCGACTCTGAAGGCAAACTCCTATGGAAGAGCCAGAGGTACGGGAAGCTGAGGGCGGTGGCTGCTGAAGACATGATAAAAGACGGTTATCCTGAGATAGTCGCCGGAGGAGACGACTCAAAGATAATGGTGTTCAGCACCGAACGCTACGGTAAGGGGCTGAACGCGGACTACTACTATAACCTGGCGGACAGGCAGTTCAAGGCCAGGCAATTCAATGAAAGCAAGTACAGTGCCATGAAGGCTAAAGACTACTATGCATGGCTTGGGGACGAGGCTGCGGCAGCGCGGTCCCAGACTCTGGTGGAGAAGAACACGCTCTACGTTGGGGCTGAAGGATATTACGCGCTGGCGAAGGAGTACATGAACAATGGCGACCCTGAGAGCGCGGCATACTATGCTGAAAAGGCTTTGGAGGAATTCCGGAAAGTACAGGACCTGAGGATGCTGGGGGAGGTGAATACTCTCCTCACAAAAGGCAAGATGTCGCCGAAGGCTGACGACAGCATGAACATCTCGAAATACTATTACGGGCAGGGCATGTGGGAGAACGCCAGCTTCTACGCAGCGAAGGCGAGGGAACAATACTCTTACCTCGGCGACGTCAAGAGCATGGATGAGGCAGACATCATAGCAAACAATGCGAACAAGCAGTTGAAGGCGCTTGAATACATAATGCTCGCCAACAACCACAGCATCTTCGGGGAATACGAGAACGCCACCCAATACCTCATCTACGCCAACAGGACTTACGCTGAACTCAACGACACTCAGGGAGTCATGGCGATGTCCGCAAGGATAGCGGAGATAGACGGCATGATGGGCAGGAGCAGCGTAATCAAATACGGTGGCTTGATAGCCATCCTCATAACGCTCGCCCTATCAGCGTTCATAGGCCTTCTGACAGTCAGGATACTGGTGAAGCACGTCTTCAAGCATAATGTCGGCGACTTCACTGACATGTTCACATGGCTCCGGTGGAAGCCCAGTGACGGCGGCAAGACCAAGAAAAAGGTTCAAAACAATGAAAGGCGTAACGGCGGTGGCGGGCTCAGGGGCATATAAAATAGTTAAACCCTCCTCCCATCCCACACGACTTCGTCATTCCTCCTTATCTCCCTTATCCTGTGGACTGGTATCATCGAGCCTCCTGAAACAATGTAGTCGCCGTCAACCTCGACTTCAGTGAATCTGACTTCACTAAGCCCTCCCCTGAACCTGTCGGCATAGTGTATGGTGTATTCGGCAGGATTGAGTGACTTGTCCCACAGGATCCTGTTGAGCGCGTCCTTTTCAAGGCGCTCCTTATCGAACTTCATTCCTCGTCAGAGTCCACGACCTCTATGGAGTCCGGGAACTCTATGTGGAAGTATCTGGAGCCGGGCGTCACCCTGAAGCTGTGGTCGTGGTCGCATCCAGGGCAGGTCAGGCCCTTGATTATCGGCTCTATATCCGCCCTATGTTTGAACTCCTTCATGCACTTCATGCACCTCAGCACGAAATGCTTGTAGAACTTCTTCTCCACGCGCGCACCCCTCCTGACGAGCTCGGTCTTCATCCTCCAGAGCTCCTCAACTTCCGCGATGTCCGCGTCAACAACCTTCGAGTCGACGTCTTCAGTCAGCTCCCTCTCGACTTCAACAAGATCCTTGTCAAGCTTCTTCAGCCTAGACTCTATCTTCTTAAGCCTCTCCCTGCTGGACTTCTTAGGGCCCTCAGAATCCTTCTTCTTACCAGCCATCCCATATACCTATTGGAGTGGCTAAATAAAATACATCTGGCTTAAGCCCTAGTATATGCCGGCTCTTCCATAAATCCGCATCCGTCATGGAGCGGGCATCCGCCGCACAATGGCCTGCTCTTCCTGCAAAATCTCTTCCCCAACTCGACTATCAGGGCGTGATACTCCTTGTACAATCCAACGTCCCTATCCATGTTATCCTCAAAAAAACGCTTCATAAAGCCGTAGTCCGCGTCATCACTGAACAAACCGAGCCTGGAGAATATCCTCCTCGTGTATGCGTCAACCACAAAAGACGGCATGTCAAGGGCGTAGAGCATTATGCTGTCCGCGGTCTCCGGGCCTACACCCCAGACCGAGAGCAGCCTTGGCCTCAGCGACCCGGCATCCTCGCGCATCATCGCCTCCATGCTGCCACCATACTCCCGGTCCATGAATTCGACGAACGCCTTAAGCTTCCTAGCCTTCGCGTTGTGGTATAGCGATGATCTGATGAGCCCTGAAAGCCTGACGGAATCCGCCTTCCGAATGCCTTCAGGCGAGAGAACACGATCATCCCTCATGCTGCCTATCGCCTTCTCCACGTTACTCCATGAAGTCGACTGGGTTAGTATGGCGCCTACTATCACCTCAAACCTGTCTTCCGCAGGCCACCAGCCCTGCGGGCCGAAGGATTCGTATAATCTGGAGTATGTCTCTTCCAGCCTATTTCTTGTGTTCGTTCTTGTCATGGATTTTTTCTTCCAGCGATGTTATGAAAGAGAACTCGTACCTGCTCAGTATCTCCTCCTCATAGGATTTCTCCAGCTCAAGTATGTGCTTGTCTTTTACCTCATCCACCTTATGCGGGTTCCTGGCTATGTCCTCCACCAGGTTCGAGGTGAAATCCCCGCTCAGTATCTTCGGGAGAACCACGTAGTCTGCGCCGGCCTCGTAAAGTTCGAGCGCCTGTCTGACGGTGTCTGCGGTAACTATGACTGGTGTGGTGGGGTTCGCCGTCTTAGTCTCCTTGATGAGTATCATGTTGTCCTCCTGCTCTGAAACGGTTGATACCACTATCTCCGCGGTGTCCAAGCTCAGTTTCTGCAGCACGTCGATGTCCCCCACATCCCCGTATATGCAGTGTATGCCGTTCTTGATGAGTATCTTTATCCTCTCGGGATTGAAGTCGACCACCACGTAGTTCTTCCCGTTCTTCCTGAACATCTCGACTATCTCAGCACCCATCCTATGGCAGCCGACGATGACCGCATGCTTGACCGGCTCTGGAGGCAGGCTCTCAAGCAGCCTCTTCATTCCGCTGGACTCTGACACATGGTCGAATAACATCAGCTTGAGGGATATCATCCTGTATATCTCGTTGTCGTACTTGATGAGGTACGCGGTCAGGGAAATGCTCGCGAGCGCGAGAAGGGACACTATGGAAAACACCTCGTTGGATATGTGGCCGAGGATGAGTCCCTGCATGACTATTATGAGGGAGAACTCGCTTATCTGGGTCAGCGCGTTGGATGTTAGGAATGACACTCTCCTCCCGTAGCCGAAGAATGACGTGAACAGCATCATTGAAAGCGGCTTAACGGTGATTATCAGCATGAACAGTGCTATGGTCGGCATTATTATGGAGCTCACATCCTGCACAAATATCTCCATGCCCAGTGATACGAAGAATATGATGGCGAAAAAGTCCCTTAGAGACCTTACCTTCCCCACTATCTCATAGTTGTATGGGAACGAGGCGATGCTGACTCCGGCGATGAACGCGCCGACCGCCACAGAGAAGCCGCTCATTGAAGCCAGCTTCGCGAACAGGAAGAAGAATGACAGGGCGGTCAGAAACATCAGCTCATGATGGTTGCTTATCGCCTTGAATATGCTGGGGACGATGTACTTGCTGGTCACAACGGCGATGGAGAACAATCCGATGCCGTTCAGGAATGCGAACGTCAGCGTGTTCATGGAAAGGTTGTCGAGCGTGGCCAGTATGGAGAGTGACAATATCGCTATCACGTCCTGCATCAGCAGTATGCCCAGTACAATCCTCCCGTGGAGTGTGTCCAGCTCGTTCTTGTCTGAAAGCAGTTTGATGGTTATCATGGTGCTGCTGAATGACAGTGCGAGCCCTATGTACAATGCTTCTATGGGCAGGTAGCCCATGTATACCGCGCTTAAGAAGCCAACTATTATGAGGACGCTGCTCGACAGTATGGCTGTGACTGTTGCGTGCAGTCCAACGTCCCTCAGTCTCCTCAAGTCCAGTTCAAGCCCCACTATGAACAGTAGGAACGATATGCCGAGCTCGCTGAGGCTTCTTATGACCTCGTGGTTCGTGATTATCCCAGCCCCCAGGGGGCCTATCGCTATCCCCGCTATTATGTATGCGGGTATCACCGGTTGTCTTATGAGTCTGAATAGGTGTGCTAGGAGTGTTGCCGCGATTATTATCATGCCTATGTCCCATAGCACTATCACGTCAGTCATCTTAGATCATGTCTCTCCTGAAAAACTCCTTGTCGACTAGTATTATACTGTCGTTTAATTCTTTCTTCGCATTCTCTATATATCCGTACCAGTATACCACTATGCCTTCCCCGAACATCCTGGTGTAGTGGCTTAGCTGTTTGTTGTAGTCCCTCCTGACTTCAGTCATGTCTCCGAAGCTTGCCTTGCATTCTATCCACTTTATCCATCTTCCATTGTGTTTTATGGGCGTCTCGAGGAGGAAGTCCGGGGTCTTAGCGTGATCGTCCCTGAGTTGTTTTTCAGTCTTGAATCTTTTCCCCATCCTCTCCAGCCATTCCTTCACTTTTCTCTCCACTTCCTTACCGCGCTCCCACTGTATCCTCGTGGCTTCCGGCGAGTAGACGAGCTCGTGTTTCATCGCCTCGTTAAGCTCTTTCTTGATGCGGGGGTCTTCTATGGTCGTAGGCTCCTGCATGTGCGTCCTGAACCTCTTTTTTGAGACTCCCATGTGCTGCATCAGCAGCGACGCTGTAAGTGCCGGCGGGAACTCAAGGTCTTTTGATATCTCAAGCATCGTCTTGCCTGAACGCCACTGCCTCATGATTTCAGGCGACTTGTTTTTGACGCTGTAGTACCCCCTCTTCGTATCCCTGACTATCTTCTGGGTTAGTATGACTAGAAGCAGGTCTTTAGGGTACTTCTCCTTCTTGGATAGGATTTCAATGTCTTCCTCTGACTTCAGCCTTCTGTACAGTCTCTCAAATTCGTTGGCGTCCATTTTTTTATTGCTATTACCGCACGCCAACCACCTTACTGGGTTTTACTATTATGTGGCATTCTTTATAATCTAGAAAAACCACCAGAAAAACTTATAATATAAAAAAAATTCTTAAGATATAAGGGTATCTTATATTATACAAATAATCTGTTTATAGTGGCTTTGAATGCTTTTAAACCATAAATCACCAATAAACTGTACATTACCGATGGGGTGGTTCTTATGCAGATGAAAACAAAAGTCGAAAACATTGTCTCCTCAATAACACTGAACCAGGAGCTTGATTTGAAGAAGATCACGAAGGCCATAAAGGAGATAGAGAATCCGAAACAGTTCCCAGGGATAATCCTACACCTTGACGAGCCAGAACTGGCGATGCTTATATTCAGGACAGGAAAGGTCATATGCAGCGGTGCGAGAAGCAGGAAAGACATAAACCAGGCAGTCGAATTCCTCCTAAAGAAGCTGAGGAAGGCTGGGGTAAGAATCAAGAACAAGCCGATAGTCGAAATCCAGAACATAGTTGCGTCTTCAGGCATGGAGTTCAAGGTGAATCTTGACAAGCTTGCGATAGAGTGCTGGAACACGGAGTACGAGCCAGAGCAGTTCCCAGGCCTCGTCTACAGGCTGGACGAGCCCAAGACAGTGATGCTCATATTCAGGTCAGGCAAGATAATAATCACCGGCGCCAAGAGCCCGAAGCAGGCTCAGGTGGCTGCTGAAAAGACGAGGGAGATGGTGCTGAGCTACGAGGCAGTCATAGCATAATCTGCTTCTTTTATTCTCCTATCTTCCATTATTTACGTTATGAAAATATGCAATCTAGCATTAATCCTGATTCTAATCCTAGCGTCAACTACTGTTTCTGCTGACGGCGGATTCTTCCCCCCAGTCTACTATCACGAGGACCTTTTCGAGCCGGAGCAGAAGGCCATCATAGTCGACCGTGGCGGCACCGAAGAGCTGATAATCCAGGTCACCTACAAGGGTGATGTCGCGGACTTCGCATGGGTTACTCCAGTCCCGTCTTACCCTGAGGTCGAGAAGTCAGACAGCAAGCTTTTCACGGAACTCCACTACCTCACCGAGCCTGAATACAGGCGGCCTCCAAACTGGTCGCCCCTGGGGATATTCAACATGGGCTCAGCTTCCATGAGTGAGGGCGTAAACCTGCATGAGCGGAAGCAGGTCGGACTATATGACGTCAGCATACTCTCGTCAGACGACCCCAAGGCTCTCGTAAGCTGGCTTAACGACAACAATTATTCCGTATCCCCCAAGGCCGAGGAGGTGATAGGATACTACGTGGATAAGAACTGGTTCTTCATAGCCTCAAGGGTCAACATCGAGCCGGAGGCCGTGAAGCTGATGGAATCCCTGAAGCAGATAGATTCATCGATAAACTCGGCTGACGACGCTAGGCGGGTGCTCGTCGACAACCTGGTGCATGCGATAATGGAGAACATGTCCTTCCAAGACCCCATCATATCAAAGTACGGTAGCGTAAAGCTGGACTATGGCGAAGTCGAGGAGAACGCCTACGGCCCACCAGGATACTATTACCCCCGATACCCATCAACAAGGCGGGACTATATCATAAACGAGTATGAGTATTACGACCTATATGAGGCATACAACGGATACCTATACCGCCCCTCAAAAGGATACTCTACTGTAACAGACCGGAGCATCGTATACCAGAAGATACTCCAGGAGATAGCTAACGCCCTCGACTACAAGTACCTCCCCAAATACCCGCTGTACACCAAGAATTACTGTGTGGACAAGCCTGGTGAGAGATACTGCGGCCACTACTTCTACACTCTGGAGGACAAGGCCTATCAGATGCTTGAGGGTGTGGACTGTGGGGAATACTGCGGCCGCCTCTCGCCAAAGAAGTTCTATCCGCAGGACGACATCGCCACCGTCTCCGCGTATGCGATACTAAACGGCAACATGGACATGGCAAAGTACTATAAAGTCGATCCTTCAAACTATGAGGGCTACTGGTATGAGAGTCAGTCCGAGAAGAACAGGAAGTTCTCATACCTCGTGAACTCAATCAAGAGCAGCATGCTTAGTTACAAGATTTCGGAGACCGAGGAGCTCATGCGCAAGGACATCGCTGGGATTGATGGTGTAAGCCCGGCGGAAGTCGGTGACGTGAAGAAATACCTGGCTGAACGTACTCTTGAGGACTTCAGGGAGGACGTGGGGTATGACGGTTCCCTGCTATACATGCTGTATGGGGGTTCAATCATCTCCTCGAAGGAATACCAGATAATGCACTCCATATACGTGGGGGACAGGGACGAATACTCTCTGAGGGACAACATCACTGCCCTTGTCGACCAGGTGTTGGACTGGCAGTCTTCAGCCGCAGTGAAAAGCCTTAACGAAGGCTCAATACACCCCCTGTCCATAAGCTTCAAGACAGACGATTTCGTCTACCCGCTGAAGATATCATCCGTGAATTCCGGCGTCACAGACATCCTCATATACGTGTTCGCGAAACACAAGATGGATGCTGAAGGATTCGGCAGGGAGTACGCGAAATGGATAGAGGTCGAAGACATAGAACCCAAAAGCGGATACTACGAGAAGTACCCCACGCTAAACAAGCTGTTGGACGACCGCTACTACCTCACCAAGTTCAGGAGGACGATGTGGCCCAAGGAGATGACGGACGACGTGATATTCAAGCAGGCCGGAAACGACAGGAGCGAGGGTCTCGTAGTCTACTCGCATGACTACGCGAGCGGTTGGGTGTGGTTCATCATACTGAATATGGTGCTTGTCTGCCTGCTATGGCTCTACCTGACACTGCCCGCTCTTCTAGTTAACCGTTTTGCAGAGAAAACAGGCAGACTATGGCTTAAAGCCTCGGGAAAAAGGCTGCTTGCATACAGTGTCGCCCCTGCCCTGCTGATGGTTTTAGGCAGTGGTCTGGCAACGTTCTCGGATTACTTGGGGATCATACTCCTGCCATTAATGGTCTTATACCTGCCTTTCATAGTCCTCCAGGGCGTACCCTATTCCCTACGGTTTATGTGCCCGGAATGGATGCTAGCAATCCTCATATCCTTCGTGAACATAGCCTTCTGGTTCCTGCTGGTGCACTGGATGATATCCGCCCTATTCGTCCGTAGAAGGTTTAAGAAAGAGTAATGCTATTTCAGCTCGTGTATCTCAGCGTTCATATCCTCTGTGTTAACCACGGCGACAGTCGCAACTCCAGTCAGATACCCGCACGTCTCGCCTGGATTGACTATCAGGGTGTTGCCGTCCAGGGTGGTCTCCGGCTGGTGGGTGTGGCCTGAGGCGACGATATCATATATCCTGGATTTCACTATAGCCTCCAGAATCTGTGGTCTGGTGCCATGGTATACTGCGACTTTCTTGCCGTCGCACTCCATGTCAAGGAATTCCGTCAGTTCCGTGCCTATCTCCTCAAGCTTCCTGTTCAGGTTCTTCTCGTCCCCGTCGTTGTTGCCTAACACCCCCCTAAATGGTATTTCCAGGTCCATGAAGGGTTCGAGCGTGAATGGGGCCACTATGTCTCCAGCGTGTATTATCATCTCCACATTCTTCTCCTTGAACAATTCGATGGCCTTCAGTATGGCCTCCTTGTTGTCGTGTGTGTCTGACAGCACGCCGATAATCATAGCACTTAATCTATTCGACGGATTGTTTAAAACTAGTCTAACTAGTATAGTACATGATTTATATAGCTGTCATTAGTAGATTATATTATAATGTCTCAGCCACATAAAGACAGTCTGGTTGGTAGGAAGGTGGAATTCCACAAGCCAAATCTGACTGAAAAGTTGTTGGAGGCTCATGACGAGCATGATCCTGCCCATCGGTTGAGGCGGCATTGTCTGATGAAACCCATAGAACGCGATTAAACATTGTATGCTTCTTATATTATACAAAAAATCTGCTCGAACATTGTACTGTTTTTAAAGGAATACTGTGTATATTGTACCACTTAAACATCATTCTACACACGCGCATGGTGTTATATTGACTAAAAAAATGGGGGTACCGAGGGTGAAATATAAAAACATATATCTACTATTAGGACTGACTCTGATACTACTTCTAACAGCAACAACCGCTAACGCGGCGCAATGTAACGACGGACAGGACAACGACGGCGACGGCAAGACCGACGCGCTAGTCGAACTAAACCCGAACAACGGGCAAACACAATTCTGGGATCCGGCATATGCGGAAGGATTGAGATCCACAGTATACAACAAGCTCGCTGCAAACGGAATGAAATTCCGCGGAACCACCATAAACATGAAGGAACCCCAACTCAGTCTCTCAGCCATGATGCGCGCATGGGGCCCCAACTGGGACAACCCCGACATCCACATGCCAACCGCCAACGCGATATGTAACATCCTCGGATACGACCATGCGGACCCCGCCAGCCTAGCCGGAAGGACAGGCTGCTGGGCAGCGGGAGGAGACGGATGCAACTGGCACTCACCTGAAGACAACTACATGTACTACTGGAACGGCAACAACATGGTGGCCTACGACAACCTCGGTGGTGCATACAAGTACAAGGAAAGCTGGATAGCGCAGATACGATGCGTAGACAAGCTCGCGGCATGTAACGACGGATTCGACAACGACGGCGACGGACTATGGGACATGAACGACCCCGGCTGCGCCAGCGAAGACGACAACAGCGAACTGACACACGACCCCGGCTGCAGCACCCCAACAGACAACACAGAGGCCGAACAATGTGCTGACGGGTCAGACAACGACCAGGACGGACTAACGGACTGCGCTGACCCAGGATGTAGGACTATCCCCTCCAACCCCGCAACATGCGATCCAACAGACGACTATGAGGGCGACGTAAACCCCTCGCCAGAAGTCTGCGACGGCTTGGACAACAACTACGACGGCCAGACCGACGAGGGCTGCGACGACGATAACGACGACTACTGCGACGCAACCATGACGATTGTGGGGACACCAACAGCATGCCCGAACGGCGGCGGAGACTGCATTGACACTAATCCACTAGTAAACCCCGGTGCAATAGAAGTCTGCAACAACATTGACGACAACTGTGCCGGAGGCGTTGACGAAGGATGTGACGACGACAACGACAACTATTGTGACGTTAACTTCGGTATCGTGGGAACACCCACTACTTGTGCTGCCGGCGGTAATGACTGCGACGACAACAATCCTGCAGTCAACCCCGGGTCAATAGAAATATGTAACAACCTGGATGACAACTGCGACGGCCAGACCGACGAGGGCTGCGACGACGATGGAGACGGCTACTGCGACGCGCGGCAGGACCCAACACACTGCGACGACTGCGACGACAATGACCCGACAGTCCAGCCAGGCGCCATCGAAAAATGCAACGACAAAGATGACGACTGCGACGGCCAGACCGACGAGGGCTGCGACGACGATAACGACGACTACTGCGACGCAGACATGATATTCACAGCTGCACCACAGACCTGCCCGAACGGCGGCGGCGACTGCGACGACGGTCTTCCAGGGACAAACCCTGGCGCAACAGAGATCTGCGATAACGGCGTCGACGACGACTGCGACGGCCTCATAGACCAGGAAGACCTCGACGACTGCACATGCTACGACATCATGGGTGGCGGAATATGTGAGTCACCAGGCGACTGCACATGCCTTGAAAGGGCTCTTAATGATAATGTAAACTGCTACAACAAGGTCCTTCTGACAGAAGACATAATCTACGACTGGCACGCAAAAAACATCTGCGTAGACAACCCCGCAGGCTTCAACAACAAGATATTGGACTGCCAGGACCACATGATACAATCGGATTTCTCATCACTCAACCTCGGCATAAGGGGGATATCAATTGTCGGAAAGTCAGGCAACACAATCCAAAACTGTGAAATAACAGGGCTTGGACCAGCGATATGGATTGAGTCCGGCACCCAGAACACAGTCCAAGACAACAACCTCTGGAACAACCAGATAGGCATATACCTCAAGTATTCAGGATCAAACCACATAATCCTAAATGCTGTTGGAAGGAACACAGACGCAATCTATCTCTATGGCTCATCAAACAACCAGATACATTCAAACAACATCGACAGGGCTGGAAGGGGGATAGAGCTCCTTTATAATTCAGACGGCAACCAGGTGCACGAGAACACCGTCACACGAGCAAGCAACGACGGATTCAGGACAGATTCGACATCAAACAACAACCAGGTAATGGGCAACCAGTTCTGCTTCAACAACGAAGTCAACATGGCCTTCTACGACATCAGGAACGGGGCCTCAAACACCGGAGACAACAACCGCTGCGACACAACCATGTCATGGAGCGACCAAAGCGTTCAAGGCGGGTGCACAGAACAGTGTACGACACACAGGTACTACAGGGACGCAGACGGCGACCAATACGGTGACCCAACAGACTACGTAGACGAATACTCACAACCGGATGGATACGTTGAGGACGGCACAGACTGCGACGACACAGACCCTGAAGTATTCCCTGGAGCGCAGGAGGTCTGCGATGGCATAGACAATGACTGCGACGGCGTAATCGACGAGGGTTGTGATGATGATGACGATAACTACTGCGACGCAGGCATGACGATTGTGGGGACACCGGCAACATGCCCGAACGGCGATGGCGACTGCGACGACGAGAATGCTGCAGTGAACCCAGGCGCAACCGAGATATGCGACAACCAGGTTGACGACGACTGCGACACGCTAATCGACCAGGATGACGTCCAAGATTGTATAGCGCAATGTAACGACGGAATAGACAACGACGGTGACGGCATGGCAGACTACGATTCAAGAGCCACATACGGCGACCCAGGATGCAGCTCGCCGTCAGACACCGACGAGTCAAATACTCTACCTCCAATGTATCTGCCGCAGATGCCTGAATGCGACGGCAACTTCGGTACCGTAACCCACGCAACATCAACATTCCTCAACGGAATGAACTACGACAACACGCCAGAGCACTATGTTATCACAGACACTGCTGAATACAGCAGGGGAGACTCTCTGGACTGGTACTGGGTGTGGGTGAACGGAGGAACTCAATACGTGCAGTGGGACCTAGGCCAGGAAACCAAGATAGTCAGGGTATACCCGAGCCAGGACCACGGCCCATACCCCGCTGAATTCAACGAATACATCGTTAAAGTCAGCTCAGACGGGACAACATACACAACCCCCACGCAAATCGCGTTGTACTACGACAACATCAACAGCGTGAAAGTACACGACGGAGTAAAGGAATACTACAGCACAACACCCTTCCAGTACGTGAGGATATACCCGACAGGCGACGACTACGAGCTAGACGCAGTGCAAGCCTGCCCGACAGAATGTACTGACGGAGTAGACAATGAAAACCCCGGCGACGGCCTCATAGACGACCAGGATCCGGGCTGCTACAACGACCCCAACAACCCGCAGACCTACAATCCAAGGCTGGACGATGAAGGACTAGTAGACCCTGGAGACGAGATATGCGACGGCCAGGACAACAACTACAACGGACAGGTGGACGAGGGCTGTGATGATGACGGCGACGACTACTGCGATGCAGGCATGGGCATTGTTGGAACACCTGCCGCATGCCCGAACGGAGGCGGCGACTGCGACGACGGGAACGCGGCAGTCAACCCTGCTGCAGAGGAAATCTGTGACGGTTTAGACAACAACTGTGCTGCTGGAATCGACGAGGGTTGTGATGATGATGACGATAACTACTGCGACGCAGGCATGACGATTGTGGGGACACCGGCAACATGCCCGAACGGCGACGGAGACTGCGACGACGAGAATGCGGCAGTGAACCCTGGTGCAACCGAAGTCTGCGACAACCAGATTGACGACGACTGCGACGGACTGGTCGACATGGACGAACCCCAATGCCAGACGACCACAACCACCACGACGACCACAACCTCAACCACGACTTCGACCACTACGACGTCAACTACAACAACAGACACTACGTCCTCAACGACTCTAGCACCAACGTGCCTGCAGCTTCCAGACCTAATATCAGAGGGAATAGCTTCAGATGCTGGTGTATTCACCCTGTCAAGGCGTGAAGGATACATGGACATACTCGTCCCGGACGGGAACCACAAGTCATACGGCCGGGTGACTACCGAGGGATTCACCCTCGTCAACCTCGACGACCGCAGGGACTTGGGTCAGGATGGGATAGACAACCAGGGCGACGGCATATACGTCGGCGCCGCGAACGATGAAGTCTACTGGACCCATGATGAAGCAGACTTCGACTTCTACCTGGCTAGCGGAGACTACAACGACTTCGGCACAATAGAATTATGCTACAAAACCCGGTGCCCGAGGATAAAGGTGGACATAACAGAAACCAACTCAAATACTGACGACACATTCCACGCCGGCGGACAATACCATGAGAGCGGCACATGGCTGTCTATGGTCGCCGACGCCGACGGCGACAGCATCGGGGACGCGTGCGATACTGAGGGAGACACAGCATCATGCAGCGACCAGGTCGACAACGACGGCGACGGGCTGACAGACTGTGATGACCCGGACTGCGATTCAACGCCAGCATGCATGCCGACGACAACGACTACATCATCTTCAACCACCACCACAACGTCTTCAACCACCACTTCAACGACGACCATAGTGACCACGTCAACAATACCTCTGCCTGGCGGACAGTGTGTGATAGTGACCAAGAGCGCGCAGAAATCAGGCTCTCCAGTGGAGATAAACGTTGACTGCCCCGCAAACCATGTTGTAGTAGGCGGTGGATGGGGCATATACCTTGAGAACAACGACTACTCCCGGCCATACAGTGAAGGATGGACGTGCAAGTCCAACTCAAGGGCAAACGCAGAGTGTTACGCAGTATGCTGTGACAGCAACTACATAGACACCACGATAATAACCCAGTCCGGTAGACTACAGGACGGGCTGACAGCAACATGCCCTGAAACCTATACGATACTGGGCGGCGGATACGAGGATTCAGACCTTACGGGCATATACCGCGACGAAGACTCGATAAGGCCTGTCGGGGAGAACGGATGGTTCTGCTATGACGACAAGTCCACCTCAAATTCAGAGTGCTACGCCATATGCGGCAGGTCCAACGACGCCTCATACAGCCTAGTCTGTACCACAGAGTATGACTCGATGTTCCCGCAGGAACTGGTCGGGAAAGAACTGATAGGCGATACCGTAGCGCCAGCCGAGCTGGCGATGCTAGGGGCAAGCGGTGAGGACGCTCTAGCCATGGTGATGGTGCAGAGGAGCGAGTCAGCAGACCTGCATGTTAACTGCCCCAGCGGATACTTCATAACCGGCGGAGGATTCACTGACACTTCAGCAAGCGGAGACGACCAGGACGGCAGCCTGCCGTACGACAACGGATGGAGGTGCATGGAAGACTTCGACGACGCTCCAGGAGCCTTGTCAGAATGTTACGCACGCTGCTGCAAGTTACAGTTGATGGCGACCACCACAACATCAACGACAGTGTCAACATCCACGACAACATCAACGACATCGACGTCGACTACGACCAGCACGAGCACCACAACCACAACACTCGCTTCGACTACGACCAGCACGAGCACCACCAGCTCGTCAACTACAACATCCTCTTCAACCACCACGACGCTGTACAACGGCGACAACCACTGTGACGTAGATGAGGAAGACGATGACTGGAGCCAGACAGAGTGCGAGAACTACGCTTGCGCTGGAAGAGAAGACTGCTGTGACGGAGGCCACGGATACTGGAACGTCGGCGGCGACGGTGACAGCACAGGATTCCCGCCAGGAGGCGCGACAATGTGCTGCGGAGACGACTCCTTCGAATACTACGCAGGGCCTGAGAACGACAGGAGCTGCGACGGTATCGCTGCGGCATGCTGCGACTCTCCCGACGACTGGGCAGACCCAAGCGGACAGTGCGTGGACTCGTGCGGTGTGACCACCACCACGTCCACGACAGTGTCGACGTCAACCACGACGACCACCAGCACCACCACAACAAGCACTTCGACCAGCACTACCACGACCAGTTCAACAACAACCACACTATACCCTGCAGAGTGTTTTGCCGACGATGTCGTTGAATACTCCCCAGAACTAAGGAGTGACGGCACTCCAGTGCCACCAGAGAGGGCGGACGCTTCAAAGGCTCTGGGAATGCCTGAGAACGACGACACGCTAAACTTCGTGTCACTGGGCATCGGGGGAACGCTGATAGTGGAATTCGATGAAGTGATCGTGAATCAGGCTGGAAACGACTTCAACCTGGTTGAGACAACCTACGGGGGCAAATCATGCTCCGAGTTCCCGGAGAGAGTGCACGTGTACGCATCCAAGACCGGCGACGACGGGACATGGGAGGACCTCGGCACAGGATGCCTTGACGAGTCATTCAACATAGGCCCGCTAAACTGGGCCAAGTACGTGAAGATAGTGGATACAACAGACGTGGGCGAGTTCCCAGATCAATCATCCGTACAGGACGGCTTCGATGTGGACGGCATCGCGGGACTATCATGTGTTGCATGCCTGGACGGCGACGGCGACGGATTCGCTGACGCATTATGCGGCGGAGACGACTGTGATGACGCTAATGTTGACGTGCACCCTGGCGCGACCGAAGTCTGCAATGGAGTGGACGACAACTGTGTTGACGGTGTTGACGAGGGATTGACTTTTGACGTGGACGGCGACGGCTACAGTACGCCAGACTCCTGTGAAGGCAGTAAGGACGACTGTGATGACGCTAATGTTGACGTGCACCCTGGCGCGACCGAAGTCTGCAATGGAGTGGACGACAACTGTGACGGCCATATTGACGAGGGAATAGTGTGCGCCCAGTGCTTCGCGACATCAGTCGTGGACTACACTCCAGTCGACCCGATCAGCACAGACCGTAAGGATCCGACGAACGCGCTAGGAATGCCTGAGAACGACGACACACTCAACTTCGTGTCACTCGGATTCGGAGGGGAACTAGTGCTTGAATTCGATGGGATAGTGGTGGATGACGCTGGAATGGACTTCCAGATAATAGAGACAAGCTACGGAAGCCCGTCGTGCACATCCAACCCGGAGACTATTAACGTGTACGCGTCAAAGACTGGTGCAGACGGCTCATGGACGTTCATAGGGCAAGGATGCCTAGACAGCGAATTCGACATGAACGGGGCCATAGACTGGTTCAAGTACCTGAAGATAGTGGACATATCAGACCCAGCCGACTTCGGTTCAGGAGCAGACGGCTACGACGTCGACGGAGTCGGCGGATACGTCTGTGAATCATGTCCTGACGATGATGGCGACGGATTCCTGGATGAGTCATGCGGGGGTGCAGACTGCGATGACAGCAACCCCGACATACACCCGGGAGCGTCCGAACTATGTAACGGCATAGACGACGACTGCGACGACGAGACTGACGAGATATTCGACATCGGCGGAGAATGCACTGTCGGACAAGGCGTCTGCGAGAACACAGGCAACTACGTATGTACCCTAGATGGTGCCGGCGTAGAATGCGATGCAGTGCCAGGAAGCCCGACAGGAGCAGACGACGACTGCAACAGCATTGACGAGGACTGCGATGGGACATCAGACGAACACTACCTTCCGACTGCAACATCATGCGGCCAGGGTGTCTGCCAGTCAGCGGGAACTCTAGAATGCGTTGAAGGCAGTGAAGTGGACACATGCACTCCCGGAAGCCCGAGCGGGGCGGACGAGAACTGCAATGGACTTGACGAGGACTGTGACGGGACTGCCGACGACGGCTACATAGCTTCAGAGACTACGTGCGGGCTTGGCATATGCTCTTCAACAGGGACACTAGAATGTGTTGAAGGCAGTGAAGTGGACAGTTGTACTCCCGGAGAAGCAGAGACAGAAGTCTGCGATGACGCGCTAGACAACGACTGCGACGGGATGTCAGACTGCGATGACACAGGAAGCTGCTTCACAGCAGAAGATGCGTTCGGCAAACTACTCTGCCAGATGCCTTCCTGCCCTGCAGTGGGCACAGAATCAGTGGATCTAGAGCTGATAACGACAGTACCTGTTGACGTGTCAACAGACGCTCAGACGACCGGACCATACACGTACCTTGGCACATCCTACCTACTAAAGCCGATGGGAACATACACCTACATGGGTTCAGGCGAGATGCAGGCTGATGCAGAATACTCTGACAGGCCGGTAAGCAGCTTCGGGCCAGGATGGAGGAAAGGCGAGGACGTTTTCCAGTCAGGCCAGGAACACGCTCTAGACATACTAGTCAACGGTAATAACATTAACTGGGGCGGATACAATTCAGCCCACGCCTACTACGAGATGGTGTTCGGTTCAGACAGCGAACTTACATTCAGCGTGTTAGACACATACTACGGCGACAACGTCGGTCCGATGGATGTTGAGGTATACGCATGCTGCTACGACCGCGATGCCGACGGAGTATACAACCCCGGTCAGGACTCGTGCTGTGTTGGAGACGCGTGCGACAACTGCCCGGACACATACAACCCCAGTCAGGCAGACTCGGATGGCGACGGCATCGGAGACGCGTGCGATGAAGAAGGCGGCCCAAGCTGCGCAGACACGCTAGACAACGACGGAGACGGCCTAGTCGACTGCGCCGACCCAGACTGTGAGGGGGAGGCAGGCCCCGGAGACGCAGTCTGCTGCCAGACCGACGCGGTGTGCGATGATGCTAATGGATGCACAATCGACGTGTGTGCGATAGGACCCTACTCATGCACAAATACTCTAGTGGACTGTTCAGCATATAACTCAGACGAGATCGCCTCGTGCTCATGGACTCCTGACGGGATAGACACCACCTGGGATTACCGTGCAGTCTTCACTAGCGAGTGTGTTGATGATGCGGAGTCTCTTGGAGGATACTACTGCACGCAGCCGGGGGAAGTAGAGAGCTCCTGTGTTGAAGGCCAGTGTGACGCAGTATGTGATGAGGATTCAGACTGCGCATGCCAGACGGACGGCTGCCAGGGGACAGACTACTACGACTATCCCAACGAAGCATCGTGCAGTGAGACATGCGGTTGCAGCAGCTGCGAGCCACAGGTATACGAGAACGACTACCGTTGCGTCAGCATACCAGAATGTACTGGAATAATAGCCACGATATACAGTGACGGCCAGACTCTAGCCAACAGCGGGCCTGGTGTCGCGTCATACGTTAATCCAGCATGGACTATGATACCCGGCGCCACATGGATATGGGAGAGCGAGCTTGTCCAGAACCCGCAGGTTTCGGAGGCAGTGGAATACGATCGTGTATTCGATATCCCGGGCGCGGTAAACTACGCGTACGTGACTCTGGCTTCAGACAACACATACGAACTATACGCGAATTCCGTGCTGCTGGCTTCGAGCACGCAGGACATCAATTATGAGAGCCCTGTTGCATATGACATATCCGGCTTCATAACAGAAGGCTCGAACATACTGGAGTTCATAGTAGTCAACTTCGGTGTTGACGGGTCAACCGCATACACCAACACCGCGGGACTAGCCTACAGGCTGGACGTGTGCTATCAGACGACCACTACGACAAGTTCCACAACTTCCACGTCAACTTCAACGACGACGACACTCGGCGGTGGCGGCGGTGGAGGAACTTCTGGCGGCGGTGGAGGCCACATAGTAGTCCCAGCGAGTCTGCCACGTCCCAAGGGCAAGGCAACGACTTCAACGGTACTAACGTGCCCTGACTACAGTGTATGCCCGACGCCAACAGTTCAGGTGATAATCCCGACGACACTACCCTCCTCGATGTCTGGTTCAGGTAGCGAGTCTGGGACTCCCTATGACACTGCGAACGGCACTGGGAAGGATGGGCAGGAAGACGTGTTCACAGGAACCGATGACACAACCCCCGCTCCACCTAGCTTTATCGGCAGGGCCATAGCGTTCATGTCAGACGGCGTTAAGCTGCCTGGCTGGCTGCTGTTGGTGCTGATAATGGTGATAGCAGGATACATGGGGTATCGTCTAGGGACCGGCGGAGGCAAGGACGAGCAACAGCCTAAAGGAGGGAACAAACAGCCAGGGCAGGCTAATGCTCCTGTCGCAGCCACTCCAGCAGCTGGGGCTGCGGCAGCCTCGGAGTCTGGCAAGAAGCCAGAATCAGGGAACTCCGGTAAAGGTAACCCGAATTCTAAGACGAATTCGAAGCCTAAGATAACGGTTGGTGGTAAAAAGGATTAACCTATTTAATCCTTTTCTCCATTAATTGATGGTGTGTTCCATCATGCTCGCTGTCAGACGCCATCATAAACCCTATTTTTTTATCTTTTCCCTAATACTCCTACTATCAAATACAGCGTCTTCAACCGAGACTGCTGACGTCAGCTGGTTTTTCAGGGCTTCCTCAAGCATCAGCGCAAAGCCACTATTGGATGGTGGCGAACTCTACTTCACCTCCGACATAGGCACGGTCTACTGTATGAATGCGTCAACCTTTACGGTGCTATGGGAATCCAAGCTACCGAGCAAATGCAACAATCCTGCAGTATCTAGGGAATACCTTGTTCTAGGATGCTTGAACAGCATCGTCTACGGCTTCAACAAGTCGAGCGGAGAACGATTATGGAGCCAGGTGGTTGATGCGCCGATAAACTCGAATCCCGCATCGTCCGACGACAGATACTATGTGGGCGATGATAAGGGCAGCATATACTCAATCAACCCGTCAAACGGGAAGATAATCTGGAGGATTAAGACGGGCGGGGCGATAAAATCAACACTACTGCTATACCAGGACATCCTATATGCATCGTCGTTCGACTCGCACCTGTACTCCCTAAAGGCTTCTGACGGATCTCAACTTTGGAACTATTCCGCGTTAGGATCCATATCCTCCTCCCCATTCAAGTACGACAACATCGTGTATGTGGGCTCTAACGTGGGGCGGCTTTACGCCATAGACTGGGAGACCGGACAGCAGTACTGGAACTACACTGCAAAAAGTGCTATAATGTCAAAGCCCGTAGTCTCTAGGAACGGCGTCTTCTTCGGATCAATGGACGGCTCATTCTACGGCATTGACCGTGAAGGCAACCTAATGTGGAACTATTCCGCTGGAGGATTCTTCAACTCAGACGCTGTCCTATACAGGGGCCTGCTTTATGCGCCCTACAATAACCAGCTCCTCGTCTTGAATCCTGAAGACGGTAGTCTGGA
This sequence comes from Candidatus Altarchaeota archaeon, assembly GCA_043813075.1. Taxonomy (GTDB): domain Archaea; phylum Altiarchaeota; class Altiarchaeia; order IMC4; family SCGC-AAA252-I15; genus CAYREE01. The sequence goes on along the minus strand of JBDRLL010000019.1, from coordinate 41,660 downwards.
GATGACGTACAATACCACAGGGTTCCTCCGGACCCCCCCAATATTCCTGTCTGGGAACATGATACTCCCCGCTACAGACGGGAAGCTTAACGTTTATGGCGGCTCGAACGACATCATACTGGAAAGCGTGTTGTCTGACAGGGAATATATGATGCCTGGGAGGACAACCAGGCTTAACGTGACTGTGGTCAACAAGGGCAATCTAGTCCTGAATTCAGTGAATGTTTCAATCAAAATCGATGGCAAGCCCGTCTTCTCAAAGAGGGCCACACTAAAACCTAACATAGCATCACATGTGATGTTTAACGTATCCCTCCCCGCCGGAAGGCATGTGATGGAGGCTTCCGCGGGAACGATGGAGGACATACAGGAGAAGGACTCTGAAAACAATAGGATGGTCCGTGTTTTATGGGTTAGGGATGACTGGCCCATGTACCGTCACGACGTCGAGCGTTCAGGCTCCACTGACGCTATAGACTCTTTCGAAAAGGGTAATCACCGGGTATCATGGCAGTGTATTCCTGTGTCTGATGTCACGAATGTCAGTTCCGTCAGATTCCTGTCTGAATTGATGAAGGATGGCGTGTCGCCCGCGGAGACCAGGCCTTTATTCAACTGCACTGGCTTCTCTGAGCTGACCGGATACCATCGTAACGTCAACCTGTCGTGTGGTGTCGTGGATTACAGCGAATTCGTCAAGAGATACCCTAACGTCTTGCAGAGGATTGGCGGTCTTTCTGCCGGTGAAGTCTACTCTAAGGCCGACTTCAACCTCACATGGGGGTGTGACATCCAATATAACGAGTCCCTCCCGTTCTCAAACGCGACTGTTGAATGGAGTTGTCTGACGAAAGAGGGTTACGCTGGTACTGCCCATGACTTGTGGTCATGCACGATGAAGGCATACTCCACGTATTCACTAGCCGACTATGCGCTAATGAGGGATGATGGGGTTGAAGTCCCTGGCTTGAAGAGCGTTTCACCCATGGATTATGGGCTCTTATGGTCTTTTGACGCAGGTTCTCCCATCCACGCATCCCCCTCAGTAGCAGACATTGATGGTAGTGATGACGGCCTTTTCGAGGTATTAGTCGCATCCTCCAAGGGTGTGTTGTATGCTCTGCATTCTGACGGTGGGGTGTATTGGACTGCTGAATTGGGCGCCCAAACCCACTCCTCCCCCCTGATTGCTGACCTGGATGGTGATGGCAGGCACGAGGTTTATCTTGGCGATGACGATGGCGTGATGCACGCATTGGACTGGAGGGGCAGGGGCTTGTGGACTTTCAAGGCTTCCGGCGGCATAGAGTCCAGTCCGCTCCCAGTGGACTTGGGGGAGTTGTATGGGAACGGGATAGCATTCGGCTCTAACAGCGGACTCGTTTATCTCATTGACTCGCGCGGCAGGCTGCTGTACAATTATTCTGCGCAGGAGGAAGTAAAGTCCTCGCTTTCTCTCGTGGACATAGACGGTGACGGTGTGAATGAAATAGCATTCGGTAGTGGGGACAACAACATCTACGTCATATCTGTGCCGCCATACCGTTACTGGATGTATCAGACTAACGGGGACGTCGACACGACACCATCTGCTTATAACACCAGTCTCGGCCGCTCCAACCTGGTGTTTGCATCTTCTTCCGGTGTCTTGTCTGAGGTTTATTATGGCATCAGCGGTTATGTTCAGGGTGATATGAAGTGTGATGGGGCTAGTTGCTGGAGGGAGTCTATCCCTATATCCAAGTTGTTTTCAAAGTGGGCTTTTGTATCCCGGAAGCCGATATCCTCTTCGCCTCTTGTCTTCGACCCTTACGGCAATGGTTCGTTCATGTTCTCGTTCGGCAGTGATGATCATAATCTCTATATACTCGATTCCGACGGCACCCGGCTTGAAAGGTATTCTACAAGCAGTAGGGTCCGCTCATCACCCTCTGCGATAAGTCTTGATGGGGAGGGCATCAACGTGTTTTTCGGGGATGATGACGGCAGGGTATTCATCGTTGACGTTAATGGCACAGGGTTATGGCATTATGATGTTGCGGGGCCGGTCAGGTCTTCTCCCGCTGTTGTAGACCTCAATGGTGATGGCGTCTTGGAGTCGGTGGTCTCCAGCGAGGACGGTTCTGTCTATGTTTTCGGCTACAGTCCTGGAGCCTACCCGGCTACGACTACGACGCATACCACCACGACTCTGGTGGCTTCGACGACGTCTGTGACGACCACTTCGACCACGACAACTAGCTCTACGACGACGTCCGTTTCAGCTACCACGCTGGAGTCGTCTACTTCGACTTTAGCATTGGCGTCGACTACCACCCATGCCCCGGTTTCGACGTCTACGTCGACTTCGACTACTTTGGGTGTGGTTTCGACGTCTACGTCGTCTACGACTACTTTGGGTGTGGTTTCGACGTCTACGTCGACTTCGACTACTTTGGGTGTGGTTTCGACTTCGACTACATTGGAGGCTTCGTCCACCACAACCTCATCAACGACAACAACATTGCCTGAGGAGTGCGGGCAGGTCTTCTATACCGGAGTCTCTCCAGAGGAGTGCGTTAAAGGCACAGCGATAAACAGTGTGGTCTTGATACCGTCAGAAGACCTGCTGGTTGAAGTAGTCCACGTGATTAACGGCTCCAGCGCGAACGTGACTGTGACAGACAGCATGCTCAACACGCTAGCATACACGATAGACTACTCTGCGAACGGCAGCGTCCTCAACACATCTCTCACACTCAAGTCCGGGGAGATATACTTCCTCAACATAAAAGTCAGTGAAGGATGCGCGTCCAAGACCCTGAGTGCTAGGGTGATAACCCCTGAAGGGACATGGTACGTGCAGGACATGTGGTGTTCAGACGGGGAATACTGTCCGCTATCAGTCGAGTTGCTGGACAAAAAATGCGCTACCCCCCATGTCGAGCAGGATGATGCGATGGAAGAAGTGTCTGGCGGGCCCTACATTCCAGCTGCAGACTATGACGCCCTGATGGTCGGATCGGTCATAATAACGGCATTCGCCCTGTTCTTCATAATCGGGTTTTTAATGTCAAAGAGGAGGAAATCTAGGGGTGGGAAGATAAAAGTTGTGATAAATACCGACAGCATCATGGAAAAAGGAGATGATTAACAGATATTAACCAGTCTTCAAATTCAATAACATATGGGGTGTGTATGACGTTCGCTGCCAGAAAGTATGTGCCAGAGAAGATAGATGAGATACGCCGTGAAGTCGGTTCAGACAGGGTTTTACTCGCATTGTCTGGGGGCATCGACTCGAGCGTTTGCGCGATCCTAGCCCACAAGGCCGTTGACCGGCAGCTAACATGTGTTTTCATCGACACCGGTCTGATGAGGCATAGGGAGGCTGTTACCGTACGGGACATATTCGAGTCCATAGGCATCATAGTCCGGGTCAAGGATGCTAGGGCCAGGTTCTTAGATAGTCTCCACGGCGTCACAGACCCTGAGGAAAAACGTTTGGTGTTCCGGGACACATTCTACAAGGTGCTTGGGGAGACTGCAAGGGATTTCGGGACAAAAGTCCTGATACAGGGCACAATCGCAGCGGACGTTAAGGAGACTACTGGTGGGATTAAGACGCAGCATAACATACTCGAGCAGGTTGGCATAGATCCTGGTAACTACGGGCTGAGGATAGTCGAGCCGCTGAAGGACCTGTACAAACTGCAGGTCAGGGATGTCGCATCATACCTTGGCATGCCCGCGTCACTGGTCAATCGGATACCCTTCCCCGGCCCAGCTCTAGCCTGCAGGGTTCTTGGGGAGATTACTTCCTCAAGGGTTGATATCGTCCGTAAGGCTACCTTCATTGTGGAGGATGAGCTCTCAAGCATCGGAGGGTTCCAGTATTTCGCAGTACTGCTCAGCGACAAGGCCACAGGCATCAAAGGGGGCAAGCGTTTCTATGGGGATATCGTAGCTGTCCGTTCCGTGGAGTCTGATGACGCGTTGACTGCCTCCATATCCGAGATACCTTGGAGAAAGTTGAAGATTATTCAGGAGAGGATTACGTCCGAGATACCTTCCGTCGTGAAGGTCCTATATGACATATCGCCTAAGCCGCCTAGCACAATAGAATATATCTGACTATCTCTTCTTTTTCTTGTCGAGTATCATCTCGTCTATCGCATGCTCGTATTTGACTATCTCGCTTACTGTGTATACTTGCATTGATTCATCGCAGAGGTTCTTGCTCTGATCGCATAGTTTGTCGACGTAGTCTGTTATGCCCTTGTTGTCTGGCTTGTCTTCGACAATGATTTTCACTATTATCTTTCCGTCAGAAGCCCTCATGACGTGCATGGTCTCAGGGTGTTCCGCGATCATTGATGTGATTCGGTTGGATTCCTGTGGTGGTGTGTTGAGTATTATGTAGCCTACCTTAAGCCCCATCTTTTGCGGGTTTACTATCGCAGCATAGTCCTTTATAAGCCCCCTAGACTCTAATTTCTTTAGTCTTGAGTGTATTGTGGTGTGCGGGGTGTCAAGTTTTTCCCCTATGTCTCTAAGGCTTTTTCTGGCGTTTTCCTGCAGATTCTTAATTATCTCTATGTCTAGGCTATCCATCATATCTACCAGGTAATATTATTGGACATTGTACTATATATAGTGAACTATTTGTTATTTATCATATATATAATATAAAAACTATTAATGTTTTAAAAACATTGTTTATATAATATAATATCTCATCTATTAAATGGGGTTGTGGGTGGCTGGAGACTAACATGGAATCCGAAAAACGCCCGAAAACGCTTAAAACGGCATTGACAGCCCTAATCCTCCTTATACTCCTGAATAACTCCTCTGCTGAAGACTCGAATATAATGTCACTCTCATGGGGGCTTAATCTCGGCGGAATCATACAATCCAACGATGCATTCTACGGTGACATAATCTACGTAGCTTCATCAAATGGACGACTATACGCTATAAACAGGACTGCTGGTGAAGTAATATGGTCATTCAACGCGAAAAAGCCCATATACACTTCTTTCACAATGGCTGAAGACAGATTCTACTTTGGCACGCTGACTGGAAAGATATATGCCGTAAACCGGTCAGGGCAAGAAGTATGGAACTACGGTGCAGACTCCAAGATAGTGACAACCCCCGTATACTCTGACGGCCTGATATACATCTGCTCATATGAAAAAACACTCTACGCAATCAATGCGTCAAAGGGCCGGTTAGTATGGAAGTTCACCGCACCCAACCAGATAATAAACAGCATAAAAGTGAGTGGGGATATCATATACATCCCGTCAGACCAAACCATTATCGCACTGAACAAGAATACGGGGGAAGAAATTTGGAGGAACTGGCTGAAGGCAAAAATAATGGAAGTCATTGCGGATGACAAAATCTACGTATCACTTCAAGACAGGCTATTCCTACCGTCACTAGACCCGAATACGGGCGAGATAATACAAGACTATACCCTATCCGCGAAGATATCATCCGGCATGATACTGACTCCAGAGACAATCATCTACGGCTCCCATGACAAGAAGATACACTCAACACACCGGCTTTCTGGAATGGATGTATGGACCCACGAACTACAGGCAACATCCCAGTCAATGCCCCTCAGAAATAACGGTATCCTCTATTTCCCATCAAACGACAAGAAACTAAGCGCCATAAGGGAATCGGATGGGCGGGAAGAATGGGTCTACACGGCAAGAGGCAGCATAATATCAAAACCCCTCATGGACGGCGACTCAATATACATCACATCCAATGACGGCTCCATATACGTCCTCGGCCATCAACCAGACCTGGTTGTCACAGACATAGACTATGATGGAACACTATTGTCTGATCAGGAGGTGAGCATAGACGTGGAGGTGCTCAACAATGGTTCAGGTATCGCATCCAACATGATTGTGGCATTTTATGTTGACCGTAACCTAAAATCAAGGCAATCCATTTTCCTAAAACCCGGGGGTAAGAAGATCCTATCCTTCCCATGGTATGCGCAAACCGGGACTCATCTAATCGAGATACTTTTAAACAAGGCGGAGAGGAAGCCTGAGTCAGACGAGACGAACAACAACTACGGCGTCCTGGTAACATCAACACAACACTGGCCTAAATACAAGCATGACTGGCGTAACACAGGGTTCACGACCACATCAGACCCCTCCCATGATATGAGATGGAATCCAGGCTGGATATGCAGTCTAACAGACGACAAAGGGAGGACATGGACTGATTATCAGATGAAGAATGGGATAGCATTCCTCTGGACCAATTACATGGAGTCGATATACCTGGACCCGAACTCCCTTAACATGACTCTATCGTGTTCTGCCGGCTCGCCATTCACCGGCCCGATGAACGCCCGACTATATTGTGGTGTTAGAAACCAAACTCTACCTGGAAGGCAATTCGCTGCAATGAAACAATACATCAACTCATTCAACCAGGCGGAATACAACGCAATGCTCTCGAACGGGACCCTAATATATCCATTCAACATAACCGCCTTCAACTTCACGTGGGATTGCTATTCCCCTTTCATCGATGAGCTTCCGCTGCCTGTGATAAACTATTCAGTGTCCTGGGAGTGCAGGCCTAAAAACAACTTCAAGTACACTCCTAAAAATCACGTCCAGGCGTGGGCCTGTGGTTTCTCGCTTGAATCAGTGTACCCGCTTAAGGACGTTGCGGAAAACAATGGGTACGGCATGCACCTGAAGTCAAGGCCCATAAGGCATGCGAACGCAACCGACTACGGCCTCTTATGGCGTTTCAATGCGGGAGCGCCCGTAAAGTCGAGCCCAGTCATAACCGACGTTGACGATGACGGTTTCATGGAACTTATAGTCGGGTCAGACGACGGGGGATTGTATTCCCTCAACCATCTTGGAGCGCTCAAGTGGGTGTACCGCACCGGCGGCCCGGTCAGGTCAACACCCCTAGTAATAGACCTTGAAGGTGACGGCAGGTTTGAAGTGATATTCGGCTCCAACGACGGTATGCTCTACTGCCTGAACGATAAGGGCATGCTAAAATGGTCTTTCAAGACCAACGGCCAGATAACATCATCGCCGATATCAGTGAACGCTGATGAGACTCCCCAGTCAGAGGTTATAGTTGGGTCATGGGACGGAAACGTGTACGCTATAAAACATGATGGGAAGATGGACTGGGCATACAAGACGCAGGGCACAGTGCAGTCTAGTCCCACGCTGCTTGACGTAAACGGTGACGGCAAGCTAGAGATAGTCGTCGGGTCTGGAGACAACAACCTCTATGCGATAAACTATCCCCCCTACCTGATGTGGACGTACTCGATGAATGATGACATAACATCAACGCCCCTGATAGCCGACTTGAAACCGTACACGCCTAACATAATAGTGTCTTCAGATGATGGTTCAATAACGGAATTGTACCGGAAGACTCTCACAGACTTGAGCGTGCCGGTGATATCTGGCGGGGTCGCTACAACTAGGAAGATAAAACAGTCCAAGCTGGAGAAAAGATGGTTCCTAGAGACCGGCTCAAGGTCATACAGCTCACCGTCAGTCGCGAACCTTGACCTATCCGGCGGAAAAGAACTTGTGTACAATTCCGGCAACAACCTCTATATCCTCAACAAGAACGGGAAGATACTAATTCGGATGACAATGCAGTCCCCCACATACTCCAGCCCAGCGCTAGCCGACCTGGACAACGACAAGAACGTTGACATAATACAAGGCTCCGACGACGGCCTGCTGTACGTCATAGAGAACGGCAGCGTGAGGATGCACTACGCTACTGGAGGTCACATACGTTCCAGCCCTGCGGTCGCTGACTTGAACAATGATGGGTACGTTGACATAGCATTTGGCTCTGACGACGGGTGGGTTTATGTCCTGGGGTATGGCTCCTCCGTCAGGATGGAGGTTTCGAACGTTTCAGTCTCAACAGACTTCGTTCTACAGGAGGATTCCATCGGCGAGGAGGTTGAATTGGATGATGGTGGGTTATACGATACAAGCAGCGTTACTGTTGAAGATGTTGCAGAGTTTAATGAATCCACTGACGGCGTGCAGTTGTCCCCTGATCACAATGTATCTGGTGTGGTGGAATATCCTGACATGCCAGCATCGTCAACATATGGGTGAGAATCACTTTACTGCTTTTACCACATACTTCAGCATGTTTGAAGGGAAGTGTCTGATGGATATGTTCATGTCTTCGATGTCCCTAAAGCCGGTATCCCTGCAGCTTTGCACTAGCTTCTCCCTTCCATTCGGCTTGTAGTGCCATATCCTCCCTGAAATCTTGTTTATGACGTTCTTCCTAACGCCGACGTTGATGAAAACTCCATCCTCCCTGAGCAGACTGTGTATGAAGGGTATGGTCCTCTCAAGGTCTCCGTATTCGGATACCGCTCCAGTGCTTACGATAATGTCAAAGGATGAAGGCTCCAGCTTGACCATACCGCCTCCGGGGTAGGACCTAAAGCAGTTTCCATTGTTAAAATCACCGCATAAAGTGCTTAATCCTGGGAACTTGTTGTTGTATATCCTCAGCATCGATTCAGAGCAGTCCATCCCAACAATCTCAGAGTCAGGGTATCTCTCGAGAAAAACGTCTGTTGCAAGTCCAGTACCACAGCCGATGTCTAGAACCCTAGATTCCCCGCCCACATCCAGGGGTATGGTCCTGATCATCTCTCTAACAGTGGGGTGGTAGCCTGATGCAGACATTATGCTGTCGTAAAACCTGGCACGCTGGTTATACACCTCCCATGGCTGTCTACGGACAGACATGTACTAAATTAAGGATAATCCTGTTTATATAGCTTACGGTTTCTACTCTGGAATATTTATTTACATTGATTCGCATATTGGTATCCGATGGCTGGAGACGTTATCACTGAGACTAAACTCGATGGATTAAAACTCTACGGGAGGGGGAAGGTAAGGGACATATACGACCTCGGAGACACGCTATTGATCGTCGTCACAGACCGGATATCAGCGTTCGACTCCATACTGCCTAACGGGATTCCATTCAAAGGCAAGGTATTGAACCAGCTTTCAGCCTACTGGTTCGAGAAAACCAGTGCAATAGTGGGCAACCACATGATATCAATCGATGTTAAAGAATACCCTGAAGAACTCCAGCATCACGCTGACGTTCTTGAAGGACGATCAATGCTCGTTAAGAAGACGGAGACATTCCCAATAGAGTGTGTTGCGAGAGGCTACCTGGCGGGATCCGGATGGAAGGACTACCAGAAGACCGGTTCAGTATGCGGCATACCCCTGCCAAAGGGACTCAAGGAGTCAAGCAGGCTCCCCAAGCCGATATACACTCCAGCGACAAAGGCGGAGTCAGGCCACGACATCAACATAAGCTTTGAAGAGTCCGCTAGGATAATCGGCAAGGAAAAAGCTGAAAAACTCATGCAGTACACGCTGAGCATATACTCTATGGCATGCGGCCACGTGGAACCTAAGGGCATAATCATATCTGACACCAAATTCGAGTTCGGCAGCATTGACGGTAAGATAATCCTCATAGACGAGGCGTTAACGCCAGACTCATCCAGGTTCTGGCCTGCAGGCTCATACAATCCCGGGGGGCCTCAACCCAGCTTCGACAAGCAGTACGTCAGGGACTACCTTGAGGAGATAAGGTGGGATAAGGAGCCTCCAGCGCCGATGCTTCCGGACAGTGTGGTTGAGGAGACCAGCAGGAAATACCTGGAGGCGTTCAAGATAATCACAGGGAGAAGAATGTAACCTGTCTTTTTATATATCAGACGCTCCAATATTTAATGCAATAATTTCTATAACTCCTCCTGGGGGTGGTTAATTTGAAGGCGGTCATACTAGCCGGAGGTTTCGGGACGCGTATGCGTCCGCTTACGTTCACGCGCCCTAAACCGCTTCTACCATTGGTCAACAAGCCTGTTCTCTACCACATACTAGACCACCTTAAGATGCACGGTGTGACAGAAGTATTCCTTACCACGAACTATCTGAGGGGTCAGGTCGTCGACTCAGTTGGGGGTGAATACAATGGCGTTAAGATTAACTATCCCCTTGAGGAGCAGCCTTTGGGCACTGCAGGATGTGTTAGGAACATCAGGGAAGGTCTTGACGAAACGTTCCTTGTAATACAGGGCGACACCATCACCGACATAGACATATCATCCCTCGTGAAGAGCCATAGGTTCTACAGCGGCCTATGCACTATAGCCGGCTTCTTTGTCGAAGACCCCTGGAACTATGGTATAATGGAGTTAGACGACGCCGGCAGGGTGAGGCACTTCCATGAGAAGCCTATGGTGGACGACTGCAAGAGCAATCTCGCTAACACTGGGATATACGTCCTAGAGCCGGAGGCATTGGATTTCGTTCCCGCCAGGACTTTCTTCGATTTTGCGAAAGACCTGTTCCCCCGCCTCCTGGAGCGCGAGAGCATCTACGGGAAGGAGTTCAGCGGATTCTGGGTTGATGTTGGTCAGCCGGGAGGGTTTATCCGTGCTAGGGACTGGATGATGAAACAGATAGAAAACAGGATACACTCTACCGCATCTGTTGACGGCAGGTTGCAAGGCAAGGTCGTGGTCGGCGAGGGCACTATACTGGAGAAAGGCTCTCTGCTCATAGGTCCGGTTGTTGTCGGAGACAATGTTGTGGTAAAGAAAGATAGTATAATCGGGCCTTACACCACGATAATGAATGATGTTACGTTTGGAGAGCGCAGCCTCATAAATGGTGGGATAATATTTGAGGAGGTCAGGCTTGGTTCTGACACAAAGCTTACAAACACTTTCATAGCTGAGAAATGCAGTGTGGGGACTAATAACACGTCAAGCAACCATGTTGTGATCGGCTCTGGATGCAATCTTGGCGGCAACATCTCTATAAGCGAGGGCTCCCGCATATGGCCTAACATACGGGTTCTCGATAATTCCATGGTCAGCGGAACGTTAAGGAGTTTCATGCCCCTCCAGGAGTCTCATAACGACGCTAGGTGGGTTCTGCGTACGGTCTCTCCTGACGAGGCATTCTACTTCAACAAGTCTGACGGAGGCTACATACAGTATACTGGATTCAGGGCTAGGAGCCTCTGGGACTTCATAGACATCCTAAAGCAGGTCGACTCCAACTCGATGAAGTACCACTTCAGGGGCAGTATAAATGATTTCAGTCAATGGGTTGATAGGGTGCTCTGCGACCCAACGCTCTCAAATAATTTTGAGTCCATTAAATCAGATATGTTCGTGAAGAGTCGTGTTGACTCTGACTATAAGGTCGTGCGGAAGGCGATGGTTGACGTTTCTAGGGCTCGTTTGAACCGTCTTCTCGAGGAGATAAGGCCTAGCGGATACGTTTAGACAAGGTTCCCTAATATCTCGCCCAAGGCAACCCTCTTCTGTCCTCTACCATCCCTCTCTCTTATAGTCACAGTGTCGTCTTTCATGGTGTCATAGTCTACTGTTATCGAGTATGGGATGCCTACTTCATCAGACCTGGCGTATCTCTTCCCAATGCTCCCAGACTCGTCGTATATGATGTAAACTCCATTCTCCCGCAGCATCTCGTATAATACACGCGCCTTCTCCGCCAGACCGTCCTTCTTTACTAGCGGGAATACTGACGCTGTGTATGGGGCGGTCTTAACAGGGAAGCTGAAGTAAGTCCTGTCCTCCTCCTCCCTGAAGCAGGATTCTATGGTGCAGTAGAAGGGCCTGTCTATGCCGTACGCCACCTCGATTATCTTCGGTATGAACTTCCTTCCGTCAACGTTTATCCTCAAGTCCTCCTTACTGTGTTCCATGTGCTGTGACAGGTCGTACTGCCCCCTATCTGCTATGCCGACGAGCTCTATCTTACCGAACGTGTCGCTCAGATACTCAACATCCCATGTGTCGCTCGAGTAGAACGAGCGTTCATCATCCCTATGCTGTCTGAGCGTGAGCCTGTCCGGGTCAACCCCTATGTCTGTGAAGAACTGCACCGCCTTCCCCAGCTGGTACGCTATAAATTGTATGCCTATCACACCCTCCTCATAGGCTTCTCCTAGCGTGGTCTCCCCCTCCCCATCATTCTTGTCTTTTATCCTGACCTTCATGCCTTCAACTTCGCTGAAACGCTCGGTCTCCTGGCATTCAGGGTCTGTGAAGAACTGTATCTCCGCTTGATTGAACTCCCTGAGCCTTATCATGCCCTGCCTTGGGGATATCTCATTCCTGAATGAATGGCCGACCTGCATGACTCCGAAGGGCAGCCTCTTCCTCGCGAACTCCCAAAGCCTCTTGAAAGCCAGATAAGTCGACTGAGCTGTCTCAGGCCTGAGGTACGCTGTTATCCTATCCTTGCCTGGGCCTATGCTGGTCTCGAACATAAGGTTGTAGTTGTACGGGCTGCTCAGCCCGCCCTTACATTTAGGGCATGCAAGCTTATCCACGTATTCCTGGATGTCTTCAGGCCCCCTGCCCTCGACGTTCACACCCAACTGGTTTTCTATCAGATGGTCTATCCTGTATGCTTCACCGCATTTAATGCACTCTGACATGAGGTCTGTGAAGCTTTTCACATGTCCTGACGCAATCCACATGCTCTCTGGGCCGAGGGTCGGGCATTCAACCTCCATGCATCCCTGGCCTATGACATACCTCTTCCTCAATTGTTCCTCAATGTTCTTCTTTATCCTTGTGCCGATGGGGCCGTAGTCATAGAACCCGCTTACTCCGCCGTATATCTCGAATGACGGGTATGATATGCCCCTTCGTTTTGAAATGTCTAGTATCTTATCGTACATTTTACCGCTCTTATAGCTTGTCTTCAGCATCCGTCCTAGTGCTTCTCTCTTGCTCTATCAGTCTCCTCAACTCGTCTTCAACACGTTCTTTAGTCTCCTTCTCCACCTCTAGTGCGCTCTCATCCTCCCTTCTGCGACTTCTCTCTTCTTCAACATCCCTCCTCGCCTTTGCCTCCTCCTCAAGCGTCTTCTCCTTTGTAGTGAACTTCAGTATGAGTACTACGGCGATTATCACCACTATGCCGGCGCCTATCATAAGGTTCCTGGTCTTCACCCATTCCTCGTGAATGTATTCCTCGCTCTCGGTGATTATGGTCTGGGATTCCACGATGCCTATGCTGTAGTTAATCTCCTTATACAGTACGTTCGCTTTTTTAGCCCATTCCAAGGCGTTTTCATAGTCCAGGACTTCATAGTGTGCCTGAGCCTTCCTGTAATGTGTGGTCGCCTCCTCCTTCTTGTCGTCCCCATCCCTGATTTTGTCCAAGAGTATCTGGGCTTCAGCACTCTTGTTAGCATCCAAAACGTCGTCGTATATTGCCTTCGCCTTGCTGGTTTCTGCGTACGCGTTCTCGAACTCTGCGACGTTGTAGAATGATCTGCCGCTCCTGAAGAATATGTCTGCCTGGGTTATGAGCTGCATCTTCGTCTTTATCTGCTCCACCAGTGTGTCTGTCTTCGATATGCCGACGTAGTCAGTAAGGTCTGAATACAGGCTTCTCGCATTGTTGGCGTACGCCAGCGCCTCGTTTAGCCTGTTCTTCAGCATCTGCTCCTGCGCTGTCTTATAATACAAGTCTGCTGTCTCGCGTATCCTCACCTCTCCCCATGAGCTCTGAATGTCTGCTAAAAGCGTGTTTACCTCCTTCACCCTGTTACCCCACAGTCTTGTCTCAACACGTTGCGACGGTTGCAAGTGAGCTTCCCTCTCCCCTGCCTTTGTCTCGAAGTACTCGTAAATCTCCTTCGCATTTTTCGCGGATTCAGTGGCGTTAACGTAATCCCCTATCGTGTAGTACGTCTCTGCGTCTGAGATGTATTTCTTGGCTTCCCTGAATTTCCTGTCAGCATCCGCGCCGATAGCGTCATTTATCTTCGAGATGAGGTTGCTCGCCTGCATGTACCCGTCTTCGTCTCTTATCCTGTTGTACAATCTCTGCGATGCTGCGGCATACTCCATGGATTCATCCAAGTTCTTTGCCGCATACAGTCTTAACGCCTTATCATAGCTTGCCGCAGCATTGATCTTTATCTGGTTTATGTTCTCATCGATCTTACCCAGCAGCGTCGCCGTCTTCGACATGCCCTGGGCGTCCGGTATCTTCGAGTATATGTCCGAAGCATTCAATGCAAATTCCCTAGCCAACAGGTATTCCTCAAGGAAGAACTGAGACTTAGCCATGTTGAACATGTTCTCAGCCTCCCTGTACTTGTCTGCCTCACACTTGTTCAACTCGACTGTCGCACTGTTTATCAGGTCCTCAGACTTCAGTATGCCCTGCGAACTCGCTATCCCCCCAAGAACCCTATAAGCCTCCTTACCCCTCTTCGCCATATCGATAGTCATCTGCAGGCTGTCGACATCGCATTTGCTGCTTCCTGCAGCAATGAAATAGTCTCCCGCAATCTCATAGTAATATTCGGCCAGCTGGGACTTGGATACTGTCTTGTCTATCTCTGACAGCATCTCATCGCATCTCATCACCGCCTTCTCATTCCTGTTTTTATCGTATATCCCCCTTGCTATGTGAAGCGACCTGAGCGAGTTTTTTATGTCATTGGACTCGAGGTATGTCTGCGCGGCCCTGAACATGGCGTCTGCCTCATACGTGAATGCCGCTGACACGGTCAAGGATAAGAATAGCACTGTTATGAATGCAACAATCATAATACGCCATTTATTCATGTCAAACCCCCTCCCTTGCTTAAGGGGTCATCCTCACCCCACAGCTCGTCTGTGACATCCTTCTCCTGCTCTATCAGTTCCTCTCCCCTGCCCTTCCGTTTGGCCAGTATTATCAAGACAATCACTATCAGCGCTGCGGCAATGCCTATTGTCCTGTAGTCAAGGCCTTTGTTGTCGTCTTCAGGTGGCGTGTCGGTCTTGTTCATCTTAGGGAGTTCACCGGGTTCCACATCACCCTTCATGAGTTTCTCTAGCCTTATCTCCATAAGCTCGCATTTAAGTATGTTCTCGGTGTCGCCGAATTCAGTGTACATCTCCTTCGACCTCTGGACGAATATCTTGGCCTGCTCGTAGTCTCCTGAAATGAATGACTCCTGGGCTTTTTCATAGTAAATATTTGCTTCAGCGCGTCGTCTGTCTATCCTCCTGTCACCTATCATCGATAAGATTTCCTGCGAGTCTTCAATCCCCCTCACATATTCTAGCTCAGAGTATAGCGCCTTTGCCTTGAGCATGTACTCCTCCGCGGAATCCCAGTTGGAGGATATGTAATTCTCCCTCCCCAGCTTATAGTACATGTCCGCCCTCCTCTTCAGCGTGAAGGACTGGTTTACGACATATGCTGTTATGGCCGGCTCTTCTGAGAGTATCACCAGGTCTGGTATATTGTCATAGTTCAAGTCTCCAGTACCCATCTTCTCAATTCCCTTGCCTGTCGAGTATTTCCATTTAAAATTCCCTGCAAGGTCCAGCAGGTAGACAGTGCCCACTGAAGAACCCACGAGTATGTCCTGGATGTTGTCCTCGTCCATGTCCGATATCACAGTGTCCCTGATGTCTCCGTCGACGATGTACTGCCATTTAACGACTCCGTTATTGTCGACCATTCTTAGTATGTGGTCAGAGCAGCTGACCAGTAGTTCGGAGAAAACGTCGTTGTCCATGTTTAATGGTATGATCTTGGTTATGTCGCAGTCAAAGCTCTTTGTCCACGATTTTTCCAGAATCAAGTCTATGATTGCGTTCTCTCCACTACCTAATTTTCTGACTTCAAACACTCCTATGGAGTAGAGTTTGTTATTGCTGTTTACCGCAACTACTTCAGGCAGCTTATTCTGGCTCATGTCAAGGACGTCAAGGTACTTCACAGTCTTCTTTAGCAAGGGTGTGTCAGGATCGATGTCGATGACGGCCTCTAGCTGAAGATTCTTTCGTATGTAATACAGCTTATCTGAGCCTGCTATTATCTCCTCGTTACCATCCCCATCAACGTCTCCGAAGGCTATCTTACCGACAGTAGAGTTTAACAGGCCCTCTCCTTTGGGTGGGAACATCCATAACCTCTCCCCGTTCCTATGGTAAACCATCAGCCTTTTCTGGGATCCCAGCCCTATCTCATAGTACTGGTCCCCGTTGATGTCTCCAATCGCTATGCTGTCAATCAGGGCGGACAGCTTGAATGTCCTCAAGACTTCACCATTCCAACCAACAACCTGCACCTGACCCCTCTGGAGTTTTTCCCTCTCCTCACCGGCCGCTATCACGTGTTCAAGGTTGTGGTCGTTGTCCACGTCAAACAAGACGACATCCAGGATGGTGTCGTCCACGCCCAGCTCCCAGTATGTCGACCCATTGTTCCTGAAGACGTAGACCCTGTTCTTGTCCTTAGTGTATCCTGTAGTCGTCCTGCCTGTTGTTATGGCGCTTATCTCAGCCCTACCATCCCTGTTTATGTCTGCCACAAACAGTTTGAGTATCATCGGCTTCTCTATCAGCAGCGCCCCCAACTCGTGCTCCCAGACTTTTGAAAGCACCTCAATCTCCTGCGATATAACCGTGTCTGATAGAAAGACTATCGTAGTTAGTATGGCCAGTGTTTTGATTATGTTACTCTTGAAACGCATCTCAGATATGAATTATGATGTGGACAATAAAAGCAGTCAAACCCCCCTGTAGAAGCCTGCTGCCGTTTCGGGCGGCATGGTGTTTATCACTATTCCTGAACCCATCTCAAAACCAGCCCAGATGTTCAGTTTGGGTAGCACTTCTATGTGCAAGTGCAGGTCCCCGTCAGACGGGGAGTAGTGTATGTAGTAATTGTAGGGTGGGTTTTTCAGGCCGTCCCTAAGCCTCGAGAGTACGCCTGTCAACGCCCTAGCGATGCTGAGCCTCTCGTCTCCAGTCAACTCCCCCAGCAGTCTCACATGCTTTTTTGTGGTTATCCACGCCTCGAACGGGCTTCTGGAAGCGTAGGGTGTGAACGCGAAAACATGCTCGTCCTCGAATACCATCCTCTCCCCGCCTGACTCTTCTCTAACAATGTCGCATATTGGGCATGAGCCATTATCTCGCCTATATTTGTCGGACATGGCGGTCTCCTCTGCGACAAGAGTTGGGGTGAACGGGAGGGAGGCTATCTGAGTGTGCGTGTGGGAGAGCGAGGCGCCAGCCTTACTACCATGGTTCTTGAATACCAGCGCGTATTCCATGCCATCCATTGCCAGCATTGCATCAACCCTCTCGGTGTATACGTCAATGACCTTGCTCATGCGTTCCGGAGTCAGGTCTGAAACGCTTTTACCGTGCTCAGGATTCTCGACGACTATCTCGTGCACACCTCTCGCAGGCATAAGCCTTCCTGTCGAGGGTCCATCCTCCATGGTGACTGCGGGAAACTTGTTTGGGAATACCCGTATAATCCATCTGCCGTCCTCCTCCACACGGCTTATCTCTGGCGGCGTGGTCTCCTCGTTGCCTGGGCAGAAGAAGCACAGGCCTCCACCGTCCTCGTCATCCGATGGTTTTGCGAAGTCTGTGGGCCTCTTTCCCCTGCCTGACGCGATGATGACCCACCTGTCTAGGAAGTAGTCCTTACGCAGCTCGTTTAACATGGGTTATTTATGTGTCCCAGGGTTTTATTAAGGATTTAAACCTCTCCTTCCCTATATTCATTTAATGGCTAATGGCGGTCCTAGTCCGGTTATCGAAGCCTCTAAAGCCGCCCTCGCAGCATACGCCCTCTCCGAGGACAAGCGGCAGAAAATGCGTCCCGACGAGGAGAGGAGGGTTATAGAGCGTGATCAGAGGCTGGAGCCCTACGAGTTCGTGAATGACCCTGCCAGGATGAATCAGGCCTCCGCCTTGTTCGCCGCCAGGGGCGCCATATTGGACTCGCTTCAGCAGAACTATGCTGTAGTCAAGGCTAATCCTAATAGTCCGGAAGCCCAGGTTGCATTACAACACATCCAGTCGCTGACCAGCCAGCTGGGCGGTAATAAAGGCGACTTCGAATCCAGCTTATCGGGATCTTCCACTTCAGCGCAAACCAGGTTCAAGTCTCCGACAGCAGTCGACAGGGCTGCTTATGGTGTGCCAGTGGTCGGTTCTGCGTTGCATTCAGCAGGCGTCATACATCCTGCGGGCGTAAGGCAGGAGGTGGTGGAGTCCACTTCAGTCGACGTCGACACAACCCAGTTCGACATACAGCAGGCGAGTGCTGAAGGAAAAATAATCAAGGCGCAGTCAAGGGTGTTGGGGCCTGATGGGCGTCCCATGACTGCAGAACAGTCTAAGACCTTGATTGGCGTGGACGGCAAACCGCTTACCGGAGACATCGAAGTCGTGCAGTCCAAAATTGTGGGTCCTGACGGCAAGCCAGTCAGCTATGCTGAAGTTCAGGAGACGGTTAAACGGACTGGCGTCGCATCCGATGTTCTGTCAGGCACAAGCAGCAGCAGTGATTTAACCCAGATTCGGGAGGAGGTGGGGGCCCTTGCGTCCAGCGGCAACGAGATGGCAACCCTAAATCGGATTCACGAAGCAACATATCATACTGACGGGCGCGAGATAGTCGAGCGGGAAGTCGCAGGCGAAGTCTCTGCCGACACTATTGCCGGCGCAGGAGGTAGGATATCCGATACTGTTGACGGGCTAAGGGGGGAGGATACTATAAGGGGTGTTGAAGCAACCCTCGGCACTGTCAAAAGGCGAATCCAGTCAGCGGTCGCGGCAGAGCGTGAGGCCATCTCAATCCAAGAGCAGCTAAAGGCTGGTCAAGTCAGCGCGGATGAGGCTAGGTCACAGTTATCCGCTCACGGCGAGGCCCTGTCCACGGACACGAGAGCTCAGGTGGCAGAGGTTGCGGCCGAGAGGACTAGGCTGAGGCCTGCCACCGACAGGGAGTCTGTTGAGGCAGACCTTAAGTTGGAGCGCATCAACCCCATACTATTGAACGCGTCGCCTGAACGCAAAGTCGATCTCGCAGATACTGTGGACGTGATTGAGAATCCAAGGCAGCTGGCGACACACGGAATCCGTAAGGATGATATTCCTACGATAGCTACTATGTCCATGAAGGCTGATGTCCCGTCCATGGCTATTGTGGGCGCGGCAGTCCAGATGGCCTCTGAAAGGTCCACTGAAGACTCGCCTTACTATGCTGCTGAGATGATACACCAGGCCAACAGCGACCCCTCCGCAAGGTCTGATATGGAGCGTCGGGCGCAGAACCTGAAGTCCGAGATGGTGTTCCGCAGGCAGGAAAAACCGAAAACTGAAGAATTTATGGACTGGCTGGATGATATATCCGAAAGGTCTCTCAAGAGCCAGGCGGCGTGATTTAATTCTCCTTATTCCATTATCCTAAAACGGGTGTGGTGTAAAAACTGGCTGACAGGGTTCCTAGCATAAAGGTGGTTGGCGTAGGCGGCAGCGGATGCAGTACCGTGGAGAACATACAGTCTTCAGGGTGCATAGGCTGCGGCTACATAGCAATGAACACTGACGCACTCAACCTGCTGAATTCAAAGGTATCCTCCAAACTACTCCTAGGCCGCAACACTACCGGCGGCCAGAGTACCGGCAACAGCATACTGCTGGGTGAGAAGGCTGCCCGTGAGGAGTATGACCGCATAAAGTCCCTTATGTCTGGCGCGGACATAGTCTTCATAACAGCCGGGATTGGGGGTGGGACCGGTGCCGGCGCCACTCCTGTTGTCGCGGAGGCTGCTAAGAGCATCGGCTGCGTCGTCGTCGCGCTGGTCAACCTTCCCTTCTCTGTTGAGGGGAAGGTTTGCGCGAGTAACTCGTATTCGGCCCTCGAAGACCTCCAGTCTTTCTGCGACATGATAGTTGTGATAGACAACGACAAGCTCGTCACGGTGACGCAGGGCTCTTCCATAAGGGATTCGTTTTCAGCGGTCAACAGCCTGGTCTTGGATGCCGTGAGGAATCTGATAAACGTTTCAGTGAGGAACGAGGTCGCCTCGAGGAGCCTTTTCACTGGAATGGCGCTGATAGGCTCTGGCGAGGGGGGGAGTGCCAGGGAGGCTGTGGAATCAGCATTGATGAGTCCCATGTTCTTCCGGGACATAACAACCGCGTCTGGAGTGCTACTGTCATTCACCGCCGAATCCAAGGAGCCTTTCACCGAGATGTCCAACGCACTTGACATCGTGACTTCAGTAGCGCCGAAGTCAAGCATACTATGGTTCTCAAACATATCCGAGTCGATGCCAGACGATGTCGTGCGGGTCTTTGCGCTGGTGTCAGGACTCGAGTTCAGCATCTGAGTTTTTAACCAAATCCTACTATTACTAGCATATGCGCAACTCGTTTGCCATATTCACGATGCTCGTGTTTCTTGTAGGATGCATCTCTGACAGCCCAGCCACGACATCTTCAACAATCCAGTCGAAGACAACGTCAACTGTTTCCGCGTCCAAGGGGAAGACTGTGGTGAAAGTAGCGTCTTTCGCCACCGACAAGGGACTCTACAAGTCCAAGGAGCTTATGAACCTCTCGTTCTCCATAGTCTCCAACAGGGATGTGGGTGAAGTGTGGGTGTTCGTCTATGGCATACGCCAGGGTAGTGAGCACCCCACCAACCGGCTGGACGAGAAATTCAAGGCCAACCTATCTGAAGGCGCTAATACACTGTCGGTCAGCCACATGCTCCCGTCATGCAACACGTGTTCCGGAATACGCGCTGGTAACTATACGCTAAGGCTTGAAGTCATTCAGGGCAAAAAGATCATCGCCAAGGCCAGCACCGACATAGAGCTGGTTCAGTGAACTTCCGAGAAGTCCTGGGCCTGGTACGTGTATATCTCTGCCTTGCTGCTCTTCCAGCAGTCTTCAGGGCTTCCCTGCTTCAGGCAGAGTCGGTTTAGGAAATCCTCTTTTTCAGGCAGCTGCTCCCATACTACCGGCAGGTAAGTGCTCTGACCCCAACCGTATTTTATGACAACGCCGTCGGTGCCTGGGACAAGCTTCTCCAGAAGGTCTTCCGGGCTTTCATGCGGCAGTATCCTGGGTTCGCTCAGAACTGACACTTCAATGTCCAGATCCTCTAGTTCATCCCATTTAACCGGATTGAATCTCCCGTCGTGTAGTGCGGCGTTCAACGCATTCTGGATGACGCACTCGTAGAGTGGCTCCATGGCAGACAAGTGCCCGATGCATCCCCTCAGGTCTCCGTGCTTGTGCAGGGTCACAAAGCACGCGGACTCCCTCTCCAGTTTGTCTGTCAGCTGTGACTCGTCGACTTCAGGTAGGCTGCCGTCAGCGTAGTGGGAGTTAAGCGTCTCTCTCGCAAGCTCCACCAGGAATTCCTGCTCTTCCATATCGAGGCCATCGTAGAATGCGATGGATGCGTACCCCACGACACTGGAATTGTCTCCCGCAGTGTCGCCGGAGTTCCGGTAGTCAAGCACTTCACTACCCCAACCATTCTTCTCCGCGATGCTCATTAGCGCGAGCGTCGGAGTCTTCCCGCATGCCTCGCATTCTCTCATGGCTTCGAAGTCCAATGCAGCAACCGCTTTGACTGTCTCATCATCCATCCCCACAGCATCGTCGTACTGGTGGTAGTGCGATAGGTCGGTGCTCGCTATTATCAGTGTGTCCTCGTCAACGTATTTCTCCAATGCTTCAGCTAGTTTTTCGGGGTCTATGTCCCCGACGACTATCGGTATCAGCTTGAATTTCTGGAGGACTCGCTGGAGGAACGGGATCTGGACTTCAACCGAGTGCTCTCCCGCATGGGCATTGGTCTCGCAGACTATAACGTCCTCCCCATACATTTCACTTATCTTCGGCGACAATTCCACCAGCCCCAGCGGAGTCTCATAGTGCGTGACGTTTGGTATTGAAGCTCCCTTGAATCCGTGCCTGTGGGATGGCCCCATCACGATAACCGTCTCATACCTCATGCCTTCCAGTTGCTTGTAGCCGTATGCCGCGGTTGGCCCGGAGTATACGTATCCTGCGTGCGGCGACACTAGTCCTCTGATACCGTAGGCGTCAGACTTCTTCGCCTTCCCCAGATACTCGTCTATCATTGCGGCGAGTTTCCCCGGGTCTGACGGGTAGAACGCTCCCGCCACAACAGGCTTCCTTACGGCAACCACCGTTTTCCCAGGCACATCACCATCCTCAACTGCCTTATTCCACACCACCATGCTGCCTTGAGTGTACACTTTGTAGGCGAAGACTGCGAGTATCACCAAAAATCCCAGGAGCAGTATCGCGTCGGTATCAGCCTTCCTCCTGCTCCTCATCAAGCTTGCCATAAAACCACCCACCTATAATATAATACTTTTAAAGCACCCCGTAAATATATTCTACTCCGAAAAGATGAAGATAAAAAACAGGTGGCTGGTTGTAATAGGCGCTGTTCTCATACAACTCTGTCTCGGGGCCATATACAGTTGGAGTGTGTTCACTGGCCGGCTGACAATGCCCCTCGAAAATGGCGGAATATACGGATTCACTGCCACTGAGGCTGCGTGGATATTCTCAGCGGGACTCGCCACGTTCGCGGTCGTCATGGTTGCGGCAGGCCGCATGCAGGCTAAGATAGGCCCGCGGCCGATAGCGATGGCTGGCGGCATAGTGCTTGGCGTCGGATACATTCTCGGCGGATTCTTCGGGACATCATTCATCTCCCAACTCTTCTTCATAGGGATTGTCGGCGGCGCTGGCATCGGCCTCGGCTATGTGGTGCCCATAGCTGTCGGCGTCAAGTGGTTCCCAGACAAGAAGGGCATGATAACAGGCCTCGCTGTCGCAGGATTCGGTTTCGGAGCTACAATCTGGGTTAAGCTGGCTGGCAGCTGGTTTGGCGGTCTCTTGAACGTCACCAACGTTTTTGGCCTGCCTGGCGTGCAGAGCGTCTTCGTGATATACGGTGCCGCATTCCTACTGCTTGTGATGGTGGGCAGCATAGTGATGGTGAACCCGCCTGAAGGATATAAGCCTGCTGGTTGGGAGCCGCCCAAGGATTCAGGCACAACAAAAGCATCCGGCTCAGTCAACCTGTCGAGCGGCGAGATGCTTAGGACCCCGCAGTTCTTCATGCTATTCATAATGTTCCTGTGCTCCGCCCTGGCGGGCCTCATGGTCATATACTGCATCCAGTTGTTTGGCATAGACGCTCTGGTGGCGAGCGGAGCTGTGGCGAACGCCAAGGATGCTGGCGTGGTCGCAGGCACTGCGATGGCATGGTATGCGATACTAAACGGTCTGGGCCGCATCGTATGGGGCGCTGTCTCAGACAAGCTTGGCAGGAAGACGTCTTTGTTCCTCATGTGCCTGCTGCAGGGTGTGGTCATGCTTTTGTTCTACAAGCTGGGTTCAAGCGAGATCGGCTTGATTGTGGGCGCATGCATTATTGGATTCAATTTCGGCGGGAACTTCGCGCTGTTCCCTGCTGCGACAGCCGACTTCTTCGGGAACAAGACGGTGGGCGTCAACTACGGCTACGTCTTCCTCTCCTACGGCGTTGCTGGCATAGCGGGGCCGCAGGTGGCTGGCTACTTCAAGGATGCTGCGGCAGGTCAGGTGTCCGCGTGGATGACGCCCTTCCTGATAGCGGGCGTTGCATGTCTCCTGGCTGCTGGAATAGCGCTGCTGCTAAAGAAGCCCAAGCATTAATTCTAGTAACACCTAATCATCTAACATGCTAAGGGAGGGTGTTCATACTGGCCGTTCTGACGCTTCTGTCGGAGAAATCCAGCCGAGGATAATCCAGCCTGGAACCGCGTTATTCTTCAAGTTCCCGGCTTCATCCAGCGCCCGCATGGAGAAGTCGGAGATAGTGGGATTGAGTCCGGAGGGCACTCGTGATCCCCTGGAAGTCGAGGAGGGGGAGGCCATATTTGTCCGCGGCTCCAACGTCAAGTCCATCTCAGCATCCAGTTGCACGCACCTAATCCTGATAGACCCTTCCAGGAGGCTGGTGGGCGTCGCCCACGCGCATCCATCACACCATGTCGCCGCCCTGCTCGACGAGTGGAAGAGATACTCTACTGCCGGCGACACGCTCGCGTACCTGGTGAAGGGCGACGGCAGACCCGACATGCGTGAGGACTACGCTAGGATACTCGCCGACCACGGCTTCAAAAACATATACTCCGACTTCGACACGCCAGTCGAAGGCGAATCCCATCCCCGCGGAGACAACGTCACCAACGTCATGGCGCGGCCAGACGGTTCTGTTGTTGTCGAACGCTTCGCCAGCATGGACCTGACGCAAGGCGGTGTGAAATACGAGCTCAACAGAGGCCAATCACAGATGATGGAATCGAATCTAACCTTCGATGAGAGCATGGCGGCATAAATCTGTCGTAATCCTTCCATAGGGTTACGTTTTTTGTTTCGGCGGGTTGAAGTAGAGTATGTCAAATCAAGGGACGTACTCCAATAAAAAGATGTAGTCCATATCCAGGGAGATTGTCCAACCCGCATTTTTACGGGTCGCTGAAGGGGTCTGATATGAGGCCTATCTCCTCCTCTTTCCTCAGGGCTATCCTGTGTGCTTGCTGGTAGCTTTTCCCCTTCTTCATCTCCTCTATCTCCGTGATCTCGTGTATGACTGTGCTCTCGAAATAGTTTTTCGAGACCCTCATGCCCTTCTTCCTGACCCTGCAGACGCAGTGCGCCAGGGTGTTCTCGCCTTCATAGTAGTGGTGTGAACTTACCCATATCTCGTCGACTGGTATGAACTCGTGGACGAGGCCGTGCCCTCCGTGGCTGAAGTAGACGCAGAGGTTGTCGCGTATCCACCTGCTGTCAACTGAATAAATCCTGTAGCCGGACTGTCTCCTCACGTACTTCTTCCACTTTCCCCTTAGCCTGAAGGACTTGTCTTTCCGCCCGGCCCGGGACTGTATCTCCCCTTCGATGTCGCTCCAGAACCTGTTCCTCAGATCCTCCAACTCCCTCCTCTGCATGTAACTAATTTACTCTCGCGAATAATAATCTACTTGATGGACAGTGAAAAGCTATTGCATTCGTTCGAACGAATCATAATCTATCTTGCGGTTGTCTCGCCGTTAGCCAACATACCCCAACTACTGCGGATATGGGTCGGGAAAAACGCTTCAGGCGTTTCAGCCCTCTCCTGGACATTGTTCGCACTGTTGTCGCTAATCTGGCTGGCCTACGGGATCCTCAAGAAGGACAGGCCGATAGCAGTAATGTTCCTGCTTCTAGTCATCCTGCAGTCATCAATCGCATTGGGCGCATTCATATACCAGTAACCCGGCTTTTTTTTTTAATTAACACCGAGTCTTATATTATTTTATGCCTTCGCCCGAACTCACGTTCGTACTGGGCCTTACGCTTCTTCTAGGATATTTCATCGAGGGGCTTGGCATCTACAGTGCAGTGATATTCGCGATACCCATTGCTGCAGTGTTTCTGGGAGTCAAGGTTATGGTGGCGGTCGTCTCGCTCGTCGACTTTGTGATGTCCTACGTCAACTACCATCGGATCCCCAAGAGGGCTGACATGGGTCCGGTCAAGAGGGACTTGAATGTCATGCTCTTCGGCACGTTCACAGGATGCATGCTATTGTGGCTGATATACGATGAGGTGCTGCTCATACTCCTGGGCCTCCTGATAATAGCATCATCATACGATTACCTGTCCAATGGCCGGCTTTTGAATCGGATATCCAAGAAACCCGTCCATTCAAAGCCTGGGAAATCCAGTCTGAAAACCATATTCCTGGCTGGCGTATCCGGAGGCATGTTCGCATTCAGCAGGCCCCCCCTGTTCATGCATCTTTCAGGGAAGTATGGTGATGCGACGGAGGTCATAGACTCCACATCCTCTTCATTCCTATTTTACGACTCGTTGTTCAGGTGTATCCTGCTCGCGGCACTCGGCTTCATAGACTTGTCCGTACTGCTCTTCTCCCTGTTCATGATGCCCTTCATACTAGTCGGCATATACGCTGGCAGGACGAAGGTGGAGTTAAGCATAATATACATCAGACGACTCATATCCCTCTCCCTGCTGCTCTTTGGCGTGATAATGGTCTTATGGAACATTTACGCGGCGTACATGATACTGTGAGTCACTTCCAGACGCCCGCAATCCTGGCCCCGCACCCGCCACAGTAACCGTCCTCAAAGTCCTTGATTGATACCTCATAACCTCTCCGTTGAATCACTACGCCACCGCAGTCAGGGCAGTACGTGTCCTGCTTCCCAGAGCCTGGGACATTCCCTATGTACACGTGGTTGAGCCCCTCGTCTTTCGCTGTATCCCACGCTGACTCCAGGAAGCTGGTTGGCGTTGGCGGCAGGTTAGTCAGCTTGTATTCTGGGTGGAACCTGCTGAAGTGCAGCGGATAATCAGGCCCGATATTCCTCTTCAGCCAGGCGCACATCTCCCGTATCATGCCCATGTCATCCGTCCAATAGGGCACGACCAGGTTGGTGACCTCGAACCACACGCCATTAGCCTTCAGCGTCTTCAGTGTCTCAAGCACCGGCTGCAGCCTTCCTGAAGTCAGCTTCAGGTAGACTCCATCGTCAAAAGCCTTCAAGTCCACGTTCGCCGCGTGAACGACCTTGCACAACTTTTCGAGCGGCTCCCTGTTCAAATACCCGTTAGTCACCCACACACCCCTAATGCCTTGCTCGACCGCAATACTCGCGGTGTCATGCATGTACTCGTAGAATGTGGACGGCTCAGAGTATGTGTAGGCTATGGACTCGCACTTGTTGTTGGCCGCAGCTTCAACAACCTTTTCGGGCATTAGGTCGAAGTTCTTCAGCTCGTCCGGCGGATACTGGCTTATGCTCCAGTTCTGGCAGTTTAGGCAGCGGAAATTGCAGCCTCCAGTGGCTATCGAGAAGGAGGACGACTCAGGGAGAAAATGGTATAACGGCTTCTTCTCTATCGGATCCACGTGCACGGAACAGGGATTACCGTACGCGAGAGTGTAGAGCACGCCGCCGACGCTAGTCCTGCTCCTGCACACACCCCTCTCACCGTCTTTCACTATGCACTCATTGGGGCACAGAAGGCACCTTGCCGAATCACCAAGCCCGGCGTAGAAATAAGCCTCCCTACTCCATTTACCCGGCTTCACTGAAGACGAGTTGCCCAACAGACCATCAACCCTCCCCCTCGAGAGGATTCTCCCAAGCCCGTAGGCTCCAAGGCCAACCCCCGCCAAGGCCAACGCAGACTTCTTAATGAAATCACGCCTACTAATCCTCTCATTCAGGAAGTTACTGTCATCCGATTCCATAGTCGGCAATAAAATCTAGTATCCCTGGAATAAATCCTGTAAAGTATCTCGGACTACAATGTTCACCCAGTGTCCTTCCATGAGGAAAGAGTCCGCCTGAACATAACTGGGGACACCAAGGCGGCTATCACCGCCATCGCTATTATCGCAGAGAATACTTCACCCGATATGAGTCCGTTCGCCCGTGCTATGCTCGCGATCACCAGCTCAACAGCACCCCTAGGGTTTATCCCCCATCCGATGAGAGTCCTCTCCACATTCACCATCTTATGCCTGGCGCCCATTATATGGGCTGCCATCATCTTGCCTGACAGGGCGAGTGTTACCAGCAGAAGTATGAACGGCAGGTCATCCAAAAAGTTTAATACGTTGAAGTTCATGCCGATGAATATGAAGAAAAAGGGTATGACAAGGCCGAAAGTGACTATCTCCAGGCTTTCGACTATCTCCTGCTCCTCCCGCTTGTTCTTTATGGAAAGCTGGATTATCATCCCGGCTACAAAAGCCCCGACAATAGAGCTCAAGTCGAATATGTTGGACAGCAAGACCACTATCAGCCCGAAAATCACTGCGAGACTGAATACCGCCGCCTCCGACTTCTCCTTCCACACCTTCTTCGCCGCCTTTGGCAGTATAGTGAAACCTATTATGTATGCGATGGCTATGAACGTCAGGAATTCCCCAGGCATGCTTTTGACGGAGTCGATACCCCCTCCCTGGGCTATCCCGATTACGGCTGCGAGAGAGAATATCCCCAGGAAATCGTCTATCATCCCAGCCTCCATTATGGTCGCGCCGACGTCTGTGTTTAGCAGCTTATACTCAATCAGTGTTTCAACGGTTATCGCTTCAGCGCTTATGGCAAGGCATATGCCCACTATCACTGCGGATAGGGCCTCAAACTTTAGCATCGTCATGGCGAGAAATCCTATGGTAAAAGGGATAATGTAGCCTAGCACTGCAAGATAGATTGCCCTCTTCGATACCTTCCTCAGTTCGTCAACCTTCACTTCAGTGCCGACGAGGAGCAGCAGGAATACTACTCCTATGTCCGACAGTGAGCTTATGAACGACGTGAATTCTTCCCCGAAGTAGACTTTGATGAACGGGAGCCCCAGTATTATCCCCGCGATAATCTGGCCCACAACCCGGGGATACTTAAATGAGTAGAACAGTTCCGAGAAAAGGAATGCCAGTGTGAGACAGATGGTGAATCCCACTAGAATACTGACCTCCATTTTACCTGAGCCTCAATGCGGTTAATAAATTTATTGCTGCCGTTAAAAAGCAGGTCCAGTATACCCCATACAATGGTATCATTATAGTGCTCGCTAGTATCGCCCCGAAAAAAGCCCCCGCCAGGTCCAGCGAGTAAACCCTTCCCGCAGCAGCCGACGGCTTATCTCCAGAAGCCACTGCATGGAGTGTTGCGGTAGGGAATACGGCCCCCACATGGGCTCCGAGCAGTGCAGCCAGCAGTGGGAATAATGCTCCTGATGAAAGCATCGTAAGGTACTGGTCGTCCGCCATAGATATGGTGGAGAGCAGTGCGGGGAGTATGAGGGAGTATGCGGTGATGGAATAAGCTGTGCGTCGCAGCAATCTCACGCCATCCGACCCACCCCTCCTGTTTGCGTAATGCGCTCCCAGGACTACGCCTGCCATGAACGATGTTATCACAATCCCCAGCTTCTGGTATATGGAGCCGTACATCGCCTGGAAGGCTATCAGCAAGGCGACTTCCAGAGTCATACCCGCGAATCCGATGGAGAACACGGGGGAATAAACAGGCTTAAGCCTCATGTAGGCCAACCCCATCATCACCGCTACTACCGCCGCCATCCAGCCGGGGCTTGTGCCAAACATGTCCAGCCATTTTGACGTCTGGTAATAGTATCCCACGGGCTTGAAGTCGCTGTTCAACACTTCCCCCTCATCATCCAATGATTCCATGACATATGCGACACGGTCTTCCGTTATGACGCCCTTCAAATACGCTTCGTTCACGTAATCCGCTTCCACTCCCCTCTCCCTGAGGAGCCGGCCTATGTCGTAGCTGAGCTCCCTGTCTGAGGCTATGAACCTGTTCGTCTCGCCAGGTATCACAATCACGTTCTTAAACGCCTCCCGTAATGTCCTGAACAATACTGCGTTAAGCCTCCTGGTATCCTCGTTCATGTAGTTCTCTGACGAAGAGAGGCTGAGGGATACGACCCCCCCTGGATTGAGCGCACTCTTAAGCTCCCTCATGAATTCTATGGTGTAAAACCTGTTCAACTGGGCGGTCGTCGGATCCGGGAGGTTCACGATGACTGCGTCATAACCCCTGTCCGTCCGCTTAACATACAGGCGTCCGTCAGTGTTCAAGACACTGACCCTACTGTCGCTGAAAATCCCCTCCCCAGCATACTTTTTCACTACATCAATCATCGTAGGATCCAGTTCGACATAGTCTACTGAACGCGGTTTGTGTTTCAACAGCTCGCTTATGACTCCAGTGAAACCCCCTGAAACCAGCAATACACTACCCCCTTCACTCACCTGGGACATGGGGTAATGCACTACCTCCTCTACCCCCTCAACATCTTGCGTGCTGTATACTGGCACACTATTCTCAAAGAAATTTATCTGGCCGCCAAAACTGGTCACGACAATGTTCCCATAGGGAGAGTATTCCTGGAACATTACCTCCTGGCCACTGAACAAGATGCTGTTGCCTGCTGACTGCAGGTCAAGGATGCCGTATGACGCGATGGCTGCGGCAATCAAGATGCATGATAACGAGATCACAGTCCTGTCCCTGCCGTAAGAGGCTCCTACGGCTGCTGCAAGACAGAGTATCGCGGCAACGTAGGAGACTTGCGTGGAATCAAGGAGATACACCAGCAGGATGCTGAACATGAATCCCCCGAAAACGTCACCCAGATTGTCCAGGACATATCCCCCTCCGACACCCCTCACACCATACTCCCTCGAAAGCATACTGGACGCCAACACAATCTGAAGCCCGTATATGATGCAGTACACCCCCATCACACCGGCACTCGACGCTATTATGCGCGTCAACCCCATCATCTCGCCAGGGTTAAGGGTTACTGTATTAACAATCCTAGACGCAAAGACGGTGGCTGGTATGATCATCCCTGAGGCAAGGAGGCTGGTGGAATACGCCCTCAACCCCAGAGACTCTCCGAACCTCATGCCCAGCAGACTGCCGACTCCAGTAAGCATGACCCACATCCCCAGGACGATGCCGAATACGAGCTCATTACCATAGAAGACGCTCATCAACTCCCTCAGCAATGTCAGCTGGACTAGTATGGACGCGAATCCTCCAAGAAAGACCGACAAACGCAGTAGACTCGACTTCATTTTAAGAATATGCTTACAAATAAGTATCATGCTCAACGTTTTAATTAATGTGTTCTGGTTCACCCTTCCTGCGTACGTAGCGAACTCGATAGCGATAGACGTCTCCGGCATACCCGTCATCAAGAACTACTCCACTCCAATAGACTTCGGTAAATCCTGGAGAGGAAAGCGGATTCTCGGCGACGGAAAAACATGGAGGGGCCTCATACTCGGCGGCCTGGCGGGCGGGCTGACTGGAATGCTCCAGTCGATGTACGGTAGCCCATGGCTCCCCCAGATGACCGCCTCCCTCGGGATAATGCTCGGATTCGGCGCCCTTGTGGGCGACTCGGTAGCCAGCTTCATCAAGAGGAGGATGGGTTTCGGCAGGGGTCATCCGCTGGTTCTCCTGGACTCTCTCGACTACATCTTCGGCTCCTATATGGCCGTGTGGATTCTCGTCCCAGTCAACTTGCAGTACCTTGCTGTCGCATGTATAATAAGTCCGCCGATGCATATTATAGCCAACATCGTCGCATACATGCTGAAGTTGAAGAAGAAGCCATGGTAGAAGCGGAATACGACGCCATAGTGGTTGGGGCAGGCATCAGTGGGCTGCTCTCTGCGCTAATGCTGTCAAAGGAGGGGAAGAAGGTCCTCGTCCTGGAGCGTGAAGGTTATGTGGGAGGGAACGCTAGGACCTACGAGGTTGACGGATACAAGGTCGACACTGGGCCGCACGCGATAACCCACGTAGACGATGGTCCCCTCACCGTCTTTATGGAAGAATATTTCGACATACTGCCCTCATTCATCCCCTACGGTGAATACTATGTGAAGACCAGCGAGAAGCTCGTCCCCTTCCCTTGGACTGTCGCATCATGGGTGAACTTCGACGTGCTGCCGAGAAAGGATAGGATGACGCTCACAGGAATCCTCGGAGCGTCCATCACATACTCGATCTTCGGCTGGGCTGACACGAACATGAGCCTCTACGACTACCTGAAGGAGTACAACCTCTCATCGAAGACGTGGAAGTTCATAGACACCCTCTCCTACTTCATGAGCGGGAAGTCAATGAGTGAGACGCCCGCATGGAGGATGCTTAAGGGCGCGAGGTATTTCAGCGAAAGCGAGAGCGAATACCTGAGCGACAGGATCTTCGGGCAGATAAGCAAGATGAAGAAGCTAGTGTCTTATCATGGCGCATACCATCAGGCCTATCCCCGGCAGGGTGTCGGCAGCATAAGCGACGCTGTCACATACTCTTTCCCCAAGGGGATGGTCGACGTAAAGACAAAGGTTGATGTGGACGGATTCATCACAGAGGATGGTGTTGTGAAAGGGGTTAGGGCCGGCAGAAAAGAGTATTTATCCAGCAGGGTAGTCTATTCCGGGTTCGCTAGTGAAATGCCCAAGATGGCAAAGGAACTGCCTCCGGAATACGTGGAACAACTCAAGACTCTCGAGCCCACCAAGAGCATAACGCTATGGCTCGGCCTCGGCAAGGACTTCAAGAACT
This sequence comes from Candidatus Altarchaeota archaeon, assembly GCA_043813075.1. Lineage (GTDB taxonomy): Archaea > Altiarchaeota > Altiarchaeia > IMC4 > SCGC-AAA252-I15 > CAYREE01. The sequence continues at coordinate 9,527 of JBDRLL010000019.1, read as the reverse complement.
TCGATTACGTTGGCAGTGAAATATGGTTCGAGGAGGGCAAGTCGTTCTGGGCGATGCCTACGACAAGCTACAACAAGTCCTTCGCGCCGAAGGGCAGGACTCTCGTAGCTTTCACTGGAATAGTATCCGACGACGTGAAGACGGAGGAGAAGGCGCTGAGGGACTCCATATGCGCCGCCCATCCGGGCATCGAAGGCCACATAGAGTTCGAGCACCTTCAGGTGACTATACCTGAGAAGGCTGCGATAACAATGAAATCTCAGTTCCCAGGGCCTAACACCCCCCTAGAAGGCCTTTATCTTGTTGGCACAGACGCGGACACCAGGAGCATGGGCATAACGAGGGCTGCGTTCAGTGTCCTGAATCTCCGGGACATCCTCAGGAAGGAAGGAGTAGTCAAGGCCTAACCCATCCTGCCGGCCACTTCCAGAATGTCTGACAGGATCGCGCTCGATGTTTCAAGAGGTCCTGCTCCCGCGCCGACAAGTGTTATGTCCCCGGCAGTGTCAGTCTCTATCAGCACGGAATTCAATGTCCCACTCACGTTCAACGGATGGTCTTTGGGGACGAGCATGGGCGAGACCTCAAGTTTCGCGGCGTCACCTATCAGTTTTATGACGTACCCGTGTTTGTCTGCAAGCTCGATGGACTCGCTCGTTATCTTGTCGACTCCTGTCACAGTGACGTCAGAGTATTTCGCGTTCAAGCCGAGTATGGAGTTGGCGAGTATCACAACCTTCGCGGCAGTGTCTATACCCTTCACGTCATACTCTGGGTTGGTCTCAGCGTATCCTAGTAGTTGAGCCTCCTTGAGGGCCGCTTCGAACTCGACGCCCTCCTCGCTCATCTTGGAGAGTATGTAGTTGGTCGTCCCGTTGAATACTCCGTGTATGTTCTTGATGCCGCTCGCCTTCAGCTGATTCTTGCACAGGCTTATCAGGGGTATGGCGCCGCAGACCGTCGCCTCGAACTTTAGCTCGAGCCCTTCCCTGCCGGCGAGATCCGTCAATTCCTCGTATGCCACGACCAGCGGGGACTTGTTTGAAGTCACGACGCTCTTCCCGGACTTCAAAGCCTGTCTTATGTGCTTCAGGCCAACTCCTCCATCACTTATGCTACCTGGCGTGAGCTCCACAACGATGTCTGCGTTAACGTCCTCTATGACGTTCATCGTCTTCCTGCCGCCCCACTCTGCAAGGGATTCGACGCCATCGTTCAGCGCCTTCTTCAAGTCTAGCCCGTCCGGGTTTACTGCAGAGCCGTTTTTCTCGCATAATGCAACAACCTTCATTTTAACGCCATTCTCTGCGAGAGGCCTCCTCTTGCAGAGCAGTGTTTCCGCGAGACCCCTGCCTATGACCCCGAACCCTACAAGTATGATCCTCACTTCCTTCATGCTACAACTCCCTTATGAGAAGGAGCTTCTTGTCATCACACACCTTCTCCACCTCATCCATAAGATTCTTCTCCTTCTTGTCCTCATACTCTATCTTCATCAGCACTGAAGACTCGGCATCCGGGTCTGACATCTTGACGTCCACGTCAGACACCCTTCCCACAGCATTGAACCTGTCTATCGTCTCCTGGATGTCGTTGTCTATAACATGGCCTATGAGTATTATCGACAGGCTCTTCTTCTTGTAGTACTTCCTGCCCTCCACCTTCACTTCCCTAATGCTGACCTTCTCCTTCTTGAGCGCTGATATTATCCTGTTCAGGGTGGACTCGTCCTTCACCTTGAAGACGACTATCACGTCCACAACATCCTTCGCACCCCTCGAATGCACCACGCTACTGATGTTCCCCCCCTTGTCTGAAATCGGCTCCAACGCCTTCACGAGCATTCCGGGGACATCCTTAAGCCCTAACCTTACCTCGATCTTCATCCTAAGGAAACTTATTATAACTCCTGGTTAAAATAATTCCTATAATGGTAAAAAAGAGGATTAGGGTCAAGTCCAGTCTCAAAGCCCTTGAAATAGCATTGATCCTGCTGCTCTTCACCGTATTCTACCGCTTCTTTCCATTCGGCTTCATCAACTTCGGGGGAGGATGGTATCCCTGCATAATGTATCTGGAGCAGGGCGTGCTATACGGCGGCCAGCCCTACTGCGCGCAATCACCGCTGATATTCTACTACGGCCTCCTCATCTACAGGCTCTTTGGCATGGGCATGTTGGACTACATCGTTCATGCGACGGTGATGGTACTCTGGATTGTACTAGCCCATATAATGCGCAGAGTTCTCCGTCATGAAGGTGTTTCTCATGACTTCCTGCTGGCCGTATGCTTCATCCTCCTGATAGTCCCCCCTTCAGTCAACAATCCCGCCGTATTGTTCTCCACTGTATTCACGCTGGCCGGCTTCCACCTGCTGTTCCACATGAAGCCTAGGGGTGGGGGGTTGTATGCGGGAGTCTGTTTTTCCCTCGCCGTGTTCTTCAAGTATTCATCGCTCTTCACCATAGCAGTAATATCACTAATCCACGTGCGAAATCTCGTCTACCATGACCGGAAAATCATTCTGGGTCTGAAGGCGGTGGAGGGCACGATTCTGCTTGCACTGCCAACCCTCATGCTATTCACGGCATTCACGTTCCTGCACCCGAACTTCCTCGGCTACACGCTGATATCCCAGATAATACTCCCGCAGGCATCATACGCTGATGCGCTGGTGGTCATACTCTCCACCGACAACATACACGGGCTGGCGCTGTTTGCCGTGACGTTGGTGCTCTTGGCGGGGATAGTCCTACGCTTATACGACGGCAGGATAGTCTATCCGATAACCGCGTTGACCATCCAACTGGTGGCGTTCTCGATGGCGCACCACCGGGGGGACTATAACCTGCCGTTCTACTACGCTCTCCCCTCATACCCCTTCCTCATTTTCGCCGCAATCCAGCTGAGGGAAAAGTCGCTCAGGCTATTCTCGATACTCCTCTTCATAGGCTTCGTATTCCCCTCTATAGTGTACTCTCCACTGTCGGAGGTCCGGGACTCCGTGCTAGTGCGGGACATAAGCATGCTAAGGCATGACGTCAAGTCCGGGATGGCGCTCCTACCGCCCCAGGACGGGTGGGTGCTGTATGAGACGTCGGAGGATACGATGGACGTGTTCACTGAATTCAACACTACGATAGACGAATCCAGGGTAAGGTTCCTGCTGCCTGGGAAAGACCACCTCCCACTCCCTGACATGGTCTGGGCGCCCAGAGTCTCCCTGCTGCTAAGGACTGCCGTCAACCCCAACCCGCTTGACCTGGAGCTGACAGACGCGGAGAAGGAGATACGCTCCGAGATACTCGCCGGGAAATACAGTCTGATAATGTACGGCCCACCATCCACGATGGTGATAGTCCCCCGCATACTCAGCACAATACCCCGTGAAGTATTGAACACGTACTGTGAGGTCAGCGTCCCTGACTTCCATTACTTCGGGAGCGGGAGAAAGCACCATACGCTGATAATGAACGACATGCATAAGTGCGTTGACATGGCAATAGGGATGGCAAAGCATTACTCCCAGATATACGACAGCATCTGCGGGAGAAGCCAGCCTGCCGCAGAAGTCATAGCAACAGTCATGAGGATGAACAAGGTGGATTTGGGCAGGAAGTGCGAGTCAGGGATTTCCCAATCCTACTCAGACCTGTTTGTCGTCAGAGCCCCCGACATCATACTAGCACTAGTCGGCTCACTCTTAACTTATATTATACTAGTTTACCTTGGTGGCCGCTGATTCGTTTTAAATTATCCTAGTGCATAAACTTTAAGACATGTCCACTCTGATTGTAACCGAAAAACCGAATGTTGCGGAGAGGATAGCCAACTCCATCGGCGATGCCACCAAGAAGATGAAGGATGGAGTACGCTACTATGTTGTAAATGGGATATACGTCGTCCCGGCTGTAGGCCACCTTTACGGCCTGAAGGAGAACAACTTCAAGGGATGGGTATATCCGGTTTTCGACATAGGTTGGGTGCCTTCGTACACGCTGGGCAAGGCGTCAGACTTCACCCGAAAGTACTTGGAGAACATCGAGAGCCTGTCCAGCAAGTGCGACCTGTTCATAAACGCATGCGACTACGACATCGAGGGGGAGGTTATAGGATACAACGTCCTCAAGCACGCATGCCGTGTCGACCCATACACCGGTAATGTGAAGCGCATGAAGTATTCCACGCTCACGAAAGAGTCCATAGTCAAGGCGTTCAAGAACCTGGACAAGATTGACAAGGGCATGGCTGAGGCAGGCATAACAAGGCACATACTGGACTGGTATTGGGGCATAAACCTATCCAGGGCGCTCAGCAATTCAGCCCGCAAGGCGAGGAAGTATGTTACCCTGAGCATAGGTCGCGTTCAGGGCCCTACACTAAAGATACTCGCCACACGGGAGAAGTCCATCAAGGCGTTCAAGCCCGAGACGTACTGGCAGGTTGAGATGCAGTGCGAGAAGGACAGGCAGGCGTTCACCGCACTCCACGAGAAGGAGAAGTTCGGTTCCCTGGATGATGCTGAGTCTGTAAAGGCGAGGTGCGGGCCAAAGGCGGTCGTCAAGGACGTGAACTCCAGGAAGTTCAAGCAGCCTCCACCGCACCCATTTGACCTCACAACCCTCCAGACGGAAGCCTACAAGCATCACGGCATAGACCCCCGGAGGACGCTGGAGATAGCGCAGAACCTATATACCAATGCGTTGATCAGCTACCCGAGGACTTCAAGCCAGCAGATTCCAGCGGACATAGACTGCCGGAAGATAATCGAGAACATAAGGCGTCAGACAGAGTACGAGGGACTGTGCAAGTCGCTGCTAGACATGAAGTCTCTCAAGCCTGCGAACGGCAAGAAGAAGGATCCAGCCCACCCGGCAATCCACCCGACAGGCGAGTTTCCGGGCAGGCTCGAAGGGCAGGAGAAGAAGATATACGACCTTGTTGTGCGAAGGTTCCTAGCAACCTTCGGAGAGCACGCCACAAGGCAGACGATGAACGTTTCCCTGGACAACAACGGGGAGACATTCAACGCCAAGGGAGCGAGCACAGTGGAGAAGGGATGGCACGTGTACTACGGCCCATACGCGAAGTTCGAGGAGACTGAGCTTCCGGTAATGAAGGTCAAGGATGTGGTTGACGTTAGGAAGATGAACGTCCATGAGAAGCAGACGCAGCCACCGAAAAGGTACACTCCAGCATCCATCATACGGGAGATGGAGAAGCGTAACATAGGCACCAAGGCTACTCGCTCCCAGATAGTCGACATACTATTCAAGAGGGGTTATGTTGACGGTAAGACAATAGAAGTCACGTCACTGGGCTTGAATGTCGTGGACACCCTGGACAAGTACTGTCCTGAAGTCCTCAGCGAGTCACTGACCCGCAAGTTCGAGGAGGAGATGGAGTTCATACAGGAGGGGAAGTCGACGTCGGAAAAAGTGGTTGAAGAGGGAAGGAAGGCTATTGAACGCATCTCCGAAGGATTCAAGAAGAACGAGCTGCAGATAGGCAACGCTCTCGGCAAATCAATTGCAGCTGCAAACCGTAAGGCTAACAGCCTGGGTAAATGCCTGAAATGCGATGGCGACCTGGTGATGAGGGCAAGCAAGTTCGGAGGCCACTTCATAGGATGCGGAAACTATCCGGAATGCACGTTCACACTGCCACTCCCGAAGGGAACGCTAAAGAAGACCGGCACCTGCAAGAAGTGCGAGTACTCCATAATAACAGTGTACTCCAAGGGGAAGAGGCCGTGGAGGTTCTGCGTCAACCCTGAATGCGAGACGCGGAAAGACAAGAAGAAATAACTTAATAGCAGGCAAGTGGTATCTCATGTCAATGAACATACTTGAAGTCCGCAACCTCTCGGTGGAGGTCGAGGGCAAGAGGATAATACACGATTTGAATCTCAACGTGGCTTCAGGAGAGTCGAGTCTTTTATTCGGCCCTAACGGCTCCGGAAAGAGCACCCTCCTCAACTCGATAATCGGGATACCCCACTACAAGGTGTCTGGGGGCCGTATAATATTCGACAACATGGACGTAACTGATTTGGGCGTCGATGAGAGGGCTAAGCTCGGCATAGGTTTCGGCTTCCAGCAGCCGCCTGAAGTCTTGGGCGTCAAGCTGAGGGACATGCTCAAGGTCTGCGAGGGAACACGGCAAGACGGTGAATTGAGTGATGGGGCGATGAAGCTGGTGGAGGAGCTTGATATGCTGGAGTACCTGGACCGGGACGTTAATGTGGGATTCTCTGGCGGCGAGAGGAAGCGCGCTGAAGTCCTTCAGCTCCTGCTGATGAAGCCCAGACTACTATTGCTTGACGAGCCTGACTCCGGAGTGGACGTCGAAAGCCTGGGGCTCATAGCAGGCGAGATACAGCGCTATCTCGATGAGAACAACGCTTCAGCACTGATAATAACGCACAACGGCTACATACTCGACTACATTAAGGCAGAGAACGCGTGCGTCATGATGGAAGGCACAGTCTACTGCTACACCAAGCCAGACTTGATATTCAAGGAGATAAAAGAGAAGGGATACAGCGGGTGCATCGAATGCCAGAGAAGAAATCCGGAAAAACATGGGGGAGGGTAAGCGAGCTCTCAAGCATGCCTCACGAGATACTCGAGGCAGCTGCGAAGGCGGGCATGGACGCGGGCGAGAAGGAGAGGTCAGCGTCATACATGCACATAGACCACTCGACGGTGGTGGAAAAGGTCAATGAACTCTTCAAGGGCCAGGTCGAGCTTATGGACACGCTCGAGGCATTGGAGAAGTACGAGTGGCTTAGCGAATACCGGTGGGGCATAGTCGACAAGGACAAGGACGAATACACAAGGGCCGCTCAAAATCCCAGCGGCGGCTACTTCATGCGCATACTACCTGGCGCGAAAGTGACTTTCCCCATACAGTCCTGCCTCATGATCAGCCAGGACAATGTCGAGCAGAGGGTTCACAACATAATAATCGCGGAGGAGGGATCTGAAGCCAGGATACTCACCGGATGCTCCCTACACCCGGACGTGAAGAGCGGCCAGCATGTCGGCGTTTCGGAATTCTACGTGAAGGACGGTGCGACACTCCACTTCACGATGATACACAACTGGGCTGAGAAGACTGTCGTAAGGCCCAGGAGTGCTGCAGTAGTGGGTGATAACGCGTCGTTCATATCCAACTACATACTCCTAAACCCCGTGAAGGACCTGCAGATGTACCCCGCGGCATTCTGCAGTGGAAGGAACTCGAGGGCCAGCTTTAACAGCATAATATACGGCAGCGGCGACTCGCTCATGGACGTGGGCTCCAAGATAGTCTTGAGCGGGGCGGGCAGCAGGGGGGAAGTCATATCACGGACCGTCGCCAAAGACGATTCACGGATAATAGCCAGAGGCATGCTGGTTGGCGAGACCTCACCAGTCAAAGCCCATCTGGAATGCAGGGGCCTCCTCCTGAATGATGGTGCGACAATCCACGCCATACCTGAGCTTGTGGGCAGTATGAAGAACGTGGAACTCTCCCATGAGGCTGCTGTAGGGCGTATAGACGACAAGGAGATAAACTACCTGATGAGCAGGGGCCTCAGCATGGATGAGGCGACGTCCGTGATAGTCCGCGGCTTCCTGGACGTGGAGTTGATGGGCCTGCCTGCGAAGCTCGAGTCTGAGGTCAGGGCACTGTTGGACAAGACCACTGAAGGATTATAATACTTTTCCACTGCATGCTCTACTCTAAAAACACGTAATCCCATACTAGTACCATATGCGCCACTATAGCCTCTGGATGGACAAGTATTCACTGAGGCGTAAGCAGATAACCGACAAATTCGACGAGCTGCGCGGCAAGGTCTCCGAGATACGCATGAAGATACCTGAGGAGGACTTATTCTGCAGGCTGGACTATGCTGACGAGGATAAAAAGCATCGGATGGCGTTCATAGACGGCGGCGAAGGCATACGCGAGCTGATGGGCGTTGGCATATACTTCATACGCGCTTCCGGGCTCTTGCTCACCACAAACAACGGCTCAGACGAGGGTGAACTCTTCGAACGCGACCTTGACTTGAACATGATAGACTACGACGAGAACCTGAAGGACCGTGTTGAACTCCTCCGGGAGGGCATGGAATTCGATGTCGCACTCCAGTGCGCTAAAAAACACCGGCCGGAATATGTGTTCCTCGACGGGTCGCTGTATGTGAAGGCTAGGAGGCAGCCTGTGAAATGCGGGGAATACATGGTCTACAGGAAGAAGTTCGTCCGCCTTCTGAAGTACTGCAAAGACAACGACATACACCTTATCGGAGTCTCAGAGGACAGCAAAAGCAAGCTGATGCTCAACTACCTGTCCTCAAGATACGGGATAACATTCCCGGACTACATGACCGACTCGACAATACTCCGCATACTATCCGGCAACAAGATGGCGAGGACCATACAATTCACGCCAAAAAGCAGGTTCGAGGCCGACGACCGCATCACGTCAACCCTCACAGCCACCTTCCCGACAGCCTACATACAACCCACTGAGATAGCGAACCCCATGCGCATCGACGCGCCCGATTGGGAGCAGGACTTCGACTACTGCATCAGGCTCATCGCAACGCTATCAAAGGGCAGTAAGGGATACGGGTATCCTATACCCCTGTACATAGCACACCTGGACGCCAGGATAAAGTCAAGCCAGACAGAATGGACTGCCACGCAGATAGCAAACTATGTGTCAAAGAAAGACCCCCTCCTAGGCGACGCGATAATGCGGAAGACCAGGCGGATACTCCGCCCGATATAAAAAACTTTTTTATCAGCAACATCCAATACTATACCCTATGGTTCCAAACGGCAGGCTCAAGACGGGCATACCCGGCGTCGACGAGATGACTTTCGGCGGCCTTCCTGAAAACACAGTCACAATAGTCTCCGGCCCTCCTGGCATAGGCAAGACCAATTTCGCGATGCAGTTCGTCTATAAGGGGCTTGAAGAGTACGGTGACCCAGCAGTCTACCTGACTGTTGAAGACCCCTCTGATGTCGTCAAAAGCCATGCCCGCGTCTTCGGTTGGGACCTCTCCAAATACGAGGATGATGGCAAACTGATAATACTCTCACAGTCCAACCACGGCTACGACCTGTCCGCCGAGCCCCGGGACACCCTAGGCGAGGCTATAAGCAGGATAGGTGCCAGGCGGCTGGTCCTGGACTCCCTCACGTTCTTCAAATACATGTTCAAGGACACTGTGACCCAGAGGATAAACTTCCTCAACTTCATAAAGGAAGTCAAGGACACCGGCTGCACTGCATTATTCACGTCAGAACAGCATGAGGGGGGGCACGACATAGTATTCCAGGACGAGCACTTCCTCGCCGACGGGCTCATACAACTCTTCTGGAACCGGCACAGGGAGCGCAATGAAAGATGCTTCAGGGTTGTTAAGATGAGGGGCACCAGGATAAACCCTGATATACGGCCGATGGACATAACAGATAAGGGTGTCGTGGTGTTTCCCACCCAGGTTCCGCTTTCTCTAG
>JBDRLL010000018.1:0-8359 GCA_043813075.1 Candidatus Altarchaeota archaeon | reverse complement strand
CAGCCTGGGAGAGAGACTATCATATACAGCAGGAACAAATTCTACAGGGTAAGGCACAATGTTGAGGGAAAGTAGACTTATATAGACTCCCGCTAATTATTAAGATTTCCTTAAACACCGTTAAAAACCGCTTTTAAAGGCGAATGAGGCAATATATTACTCCCATTTTGGGAGATAGGTGAAAAAAAATGGCAGACAATTTGATTGTTAAATCGGCCGTAAAGGCTGCTGCCGGCGACATGAACGTCGGTGCAGACTTCTACGAGAAAATGAACGAGATTGTTTCTGGCCTAATCGGAAGGGCCAAGGAAAGAGCAAAGGAAAACGGTAGGACAACGCTAAAAGCAAGAGATGCTTAACTAGCGCACTGTTTTATCATTCTTTCCTTTTTCTTCTTTTTTTATCAAAAACCATCTATTAACCCATGAACCTGGGGGAAGCCTGCTCTAGGCTGGTTAATGACCTGAACGACCACAACACCATCATAATAGTCGCCAAATGCGGTATAGAGTACTGGGGGCGGTCAAGGTCTGTTATAGGCCATGGAGACAGGATAATAATGCTCAAGCCGGACACCACCATCATAGTACATTCGCCGGACGGCTTCAAGCCGGTGAACTGGATGTCCTCGCCCACAGACACTGCAGTAAACGTGGAGGATGATGAGCTCAGGATATTCAGCCAGCGGACTAGGACGCCCTACGAGGAGATACGGATAAGCATAGGGGAGATACACGACTACAGGTCGTATACCGGCCTAAGAGACAGGGAGAAGCTGGACCTCACGCACACCGAGAAGGACATGAGAGACTACCTGGTGGAGAACCCACACCACATCCACCCTGAGTTAAAAGTCAAGAGCGTTGAATACCGCAGCCCACTGGGATTCTTCGACATATACGGGAGGATAGGGGAGACGCCGACTGTCGTGGAGCTAAAGGCCGAGCGGGCGGGGCTGCCGGCAGCCCTGCAGATAAAGAGATACAAGGAATGGCTTGAAAGCCATCTTAAGGTGGGTGTGCGGGCCATGCTCGTCTCACCGTCCATAACACCGAACTCGCTGAGCCTTCTGAAGAAGTCGGGGATAGAGCACGTGAAATTCAACATAAGGAAGATGCAGCGCAAGCCAAGGCGGGGACACACGCTGGAAAAGTGGATTGATTGATGGCGGATAATAAGGCGAAAACAGATTATGTTATATCGAGGTGCTTTAGATGCCAGGAAAACGCGGTAAGAAAGAGGAAGAGGATGAGGACCTGACTGAGACCGAGAAGAAGAAGAAAAAGAAGCTGAAGACGTCTTGGCTCAGGTGAAGATGAGGCTGAAGATCCCCCTACTGGTGGTGGTTATGCTAGCCTCAGGATACTACAGTTACTTAGAGTACATTGAGAAGTCCTACACGACAAGCGTTACGATACTGTCTCTGAGCATAATGACGCTCTGGCTCATCAACGAGGAAGTCAGACAGTCAATGATCAACCGCGGGATTTAGGGGTAAGGCATGAATCACAGGACATTAGCTTACGACCACCTTCAGCACCGTGCTTGACACCCCACTGCTTAAGATGCTCCATGATGTCCTGAAGGCCGCGGCCCTTGCTTGTGAGAGAGTATTCAACCCTCAACGGTGGCTTCGACGTCTTAACTGAGCGTGATATCAGGCCCTCCTCCTCCATCTCCTGAAGCCGCTTAGAGAGTATTGCTGATGTTATGCCATCAAGATTCCTCTTCAGCTCGTTGAACCTGAGGCTCCGGCCTGCACAGTAAAGCTCCTTCAGCACCAGTAGAGTCCACTTCTTCCCGATGATGGAGACAGTCCTCGCTATCGGGCATTCATATGATTCACCAGGCAAACCAACCACCCCTTGGAAGGTATAATTAGAATACCAGATATAAAAACATGCGGAACTGCCTGTAAGGGTTTTATATCAGAGACTCCAAATCATATAGTATGGCCGCAAAGAAACTGAAGCTTGGACTGCCAAAGGGAAGCCTTGAGGCTTCGACATTCAAGATGTTCGAGAAAGCCGGGTTCAGGATAAAGAAGTCCGGCAGGTCATACTTCCCGACCATAGACGACGAGGAGATAGAGCCGGTCCTCATGAGGGCGCAGGAGATAGCCCGCTACGTGGAGCAGGGCGTGCTGGACGCAGGCCTCACAGGGGCGGACTGGATACTGGAGAACAACGCGAAGGTCGTGGACGTCGCAGACCTCATATACAGCAAGGAGTCGATGAGGCCTGTCAGATGGGTTCTAGCAGCCCCTGAAAACGGGAGGATAAAGAGCGTGAAAGACCTGCAGGGCAAGCGGATAGCCACCGAGGTCGTGAACATAACCAGGAGCTACCTGAAGAAGAAGGGGGTTAAGGCTGAGGTGGAGTTCAGCTGGGGCGCTACGGAAGTCAAGCCCCCGCTACTGGCGGACGCGATAGTGGAGGTCACTGAGACGGGAAGCTCGCTGCGGGCCAACAAGCTGAAGATACTGGACGTGATAATGGAGTCCAACACCAAGTTCATAGTCAACAGGAAGGCGTACAAGGACTCGTGGAAGAGGAACAAGGTGGGCGAGATAGTCATGCTCTTGAAGGGCGCGCTGCTTGCTGAGGAGAAAGTCGGGTTAAAGATGAACGTGAAGTGCAAGGACCTGGACGGGCTGCTGGAGATACTCCCAGCGCTTAAGGACCCGACCGTAAGCCCGCTGGCGGACGGCAACTGGGTTGCGATAGACACGATAGTGGACGAGAAGGTTGTGAGGGAGATAATACCGGTACTGAAGAGGAAGGGCGCGCAAGGGATAATAGAGTATCCATTGAACAAGATAATACCCTAGATGAAACTACTCCTAGAATTCTCAGGCGAACACTCCAGGATACCGGAGGCAGAGCTGGATGCCGTGCTGGAGGGGGAGGGCTTCGATCATTCTGTTCTGGAGCGTTTCGATTCCAAGAGGATTGTGCTCCTGGACGTTGATGCTGGAGACACGCGATTCCTGGATAGGCTCGCGTTCACAAGGGATGTGTCGGAGATAGTCAGCGTCGCCAGGACTCTTGAGGAGGCGGCTGACGCTGTTGTGGAACGCATAGGCGGTGCAGGGTCGTTCAGGGTGATGTCAGAGTCAAAGTCGATAGAGAACAGTCTCGGAGACTTGATACGGCTTCGTGGTGTTAAGGTCAATCTGAGGAAGCCGGACGTGCGTGTGTCATGCAGCAGGATAAAAGACAGGTATTACGCGGGCATCCATGTAGAGAGGGACAGGTCCTTCAGCTTCCGGAAGCCGCAGCACAGGCCTTTCTTCCACCCCACCAGCATGCATCCGAAGCTTGCCAGGGCGCTCGTGAACATCGCTAGGGTCAAGCCGGGGGACGCTGTCTTAGACCCCTTCTGCGGGACCGGCGGGATACTGATTGAAGCGGGGCTTATGGGCATGAAGCCTGTTGGCGTTGACATAGACGTCCGGATGACTGAAGGCTGCATGAGGAATCTAGAGCACTATGGATTGTCGGGCAGAATAAGGCAGGGGGACGCCCTTGAACTGAAGGGCGTTGACGCTGACGCGATAGTCACTGACCCGCCGTACGGCAGGGCGTCATACTCCACTGACAGGATGCTGGAGTCCTTGTACCGGGGGATGGCGAAAAAGGCCCTGGAGCTGCTTGACCCGGGTAGGAGGATGGTGATAACAATGCCTGACTCACTCGACCTGAGTGAAGTCGGCTTGAACACGGTGGACGTGTTCAACGTGAGGGTCCACAGGAGCCTTACGCGGAGTATAAACGTCCTGGAAGTATGCTGATGAGGTATTGGATACCATTAAACAAAAAAAACACAATCAAACAAGAAATGACAATATTTTCATATGATGTAATTATCATATTATTTTGATTATTGCCACGTGATGAGGACAGAAAGTGCAGGTTAGATACATTAAACAATTTAATGACAAGTATAACATATGATAATATTTACATATTATATTTTAGACAATAAATTAGTACAATATAAGATTTAATTATATATTAAAAGTTAATGGTTTTTATTTTATGAGCTGGAAATCGCCAGCAACACCGCCCGTCCGTATCTGAGACTTCCGGACGGTCTTAATCTCCTTCTTCTCGCTCGGCCGCTTCTTAACCCCTGCCTCAGCACCCTTGAACTTGGGGGACAATAGGATCTCGTACTTGGTGAGATTCCCTGTCTTGGAGTCAACATACTTCGCCCTATGATAGGGCATGAATATTATGCCCTCCCTTGAGACTCCGCCCTTCATTATCTTCCCCAACAGCGAGGAGACCTGACCAGACGAGTACTCTATCGTATCCATCTCAGACATCGGGCTGACTCCCTCCTCAGTCAAGAGATACTTCCATATGTCGTAGATGCCGCCGTCAGTATGGGGCATGTTGACCTGCGCCTCCACCTTCTTGGGCTTGGGTTTCTCGACAGCAGGCTTGCTGGGAGACTCCTCGCCCATACTGCTTATGCCAGACGAAATCTCGGATGCTATGAGATTGACGGTCTCCAACATCCCCTCCAACGCCTGCTGAGCCTGATCAGTCATACTGCTAGCACCCTTCTTGCCCTCATAGACATTGATGATCTTCTTGTTCTTCAGTATGGACAAGTCCTTGCCCTCAATGTCTGAGAGCGGCAGGTCACCGTGCTCGAGCAAATCCATCAGATGATCCTTAGGCTCCTCAGGGAGGGTCATTATCTTATAGATGATGTCAGAACGGTTGAAGCTGAGTTCAACGGAATTCTTCTTCCTCTTCTGGCGGATGTAGTACAAGTCCAGGTTGTTTAGATTGACGAACAGGAAGTCCCGCTTCTCAACCACACGCAACTCCTGGGTCTCAGACCCGACATACTTCCGGCTAACAGTCTTGAACACCGATATCGGAGCATACCTCAAGACAATCTTCACAGGAACCTCATTAGTCTTCTTAGAGCCGAATAAACCCTTCCGCACAGTCTTGGACTCGAAATAATCCTTTATTTCACGCTCAGACCTGGACACCACAAAAGACTGCTCAAAGCCCTGAAAATGCTTTTCAGCCAGGCCGAACTGGTCTAACGCGAGCATGAACTCCTTGTCAGAAGCCAAACCCCTCTTCTCTATGCTCTCCAAAAGCTGATACTTGTTGATTAGGCTTATGGGCTTGTCCCTCACATATTCCTCAGTCTCATGGGAGAAGGAGGATAACGTGATGTAAGCGCCCCTAACAGCCTGATGGTTGAGTATGGAGTCATACAGGTCCTCAGCATCCTCCATGGAGACAGGCCTTGTGCTCTGGGACGCGCGTATTACCGAAGTCACGCGGCCGCCCATAGGATTCGTAGTCTTGGATATGAAGTCCATGCCGCCGTCGTCAATACGCTCAACAGACTCGACTTCAAAACCCATCTTAGTGATAAAAGAGCGTATCACGTTCTCAAAATCATATGAGAGTTCAATGTCGCCCATGTCAAACAACCTTCCTGAATTTTAGGGGATAAAGCACGCTAGACCTCTGCTCCCGCAGCTCGTTAACATACACTCCGACATAGTAGGGCAGGTATATCACGCCCTTGAAGACCCCGGAGGCCCTGAAGAAAACCTCCATCAGGGAGAGAACAACATCCGAGGCATACTTGATTGGGTCGGACTCGAAGTCGCTGTCAACAGAATCCCTCGACTCCACAAGCCGTTCAAGCTGATAGCCAGCATCTGAAAACCGGGGGAGTGAGATGTGTGAGACTATGTTTTTACCGTCAGGAGTCATGCTCACGAGACCCCTGTTCCTCAACAGGACGAGGAAGTCCATCCTATTCCCGACGTTGAGGGAATACGATGAGGCCAGATCACTGAACGGGACGCTCTGCATCTCAAAAACGTCGGCAAGTAATGAGATGGACTCTTCAGGCAAATCCATTATACGGCGGAGTAGGTTGGTAGACCTGAGTGACGGAGCCTTTCCCATAGCACCCTTGTGCACTATGTAGATGACGCCGGAATTCATGTTAACGTAGAATTCATTCCTATCACCACCAGAAGAACCTGCAGACACCGCACCATGCCGGACAAGCTCGAAACAACCGGTTGGCGCATACCTGCCGTAAACCTCTGAAACACTCTCCTTAATCCCGAACAATCCTATCAGAGGCTTCTTAGCATTCGAGTTGAAGTGATTAACCGCATCATCCATTGAGTGCGTGGAATCGAAGACGCGCGCGTAAATCTTCCTATCCGAACCGCCGGAACCATCATCCTCATGAACCATAGCCAAACGCCATTTGAGGCTTTTTATACAAGTCCTCAATATTAGTATAATATTTTCCGTAAAAACTAAAAATGAAAGGATCAGAGGCCATAGTGAAGAGCCTGCAGGCAGAGAAGGTAAAACACATGTTCGTCATACAAGGAGGGTCGATAATGGAGGTTTACGACGTACTACACCACGTAGACCCCAACGAGCTGCGGCACATACTCGTAAGGCACGAACAGAGCGCAGCCCACGCGGCAGAAGGATACGCGAGGGCCAGCGGGATGGTGGGAGTCTGCATGGCCACTTCAGGGCCGGGGGCGACAAACCTTGTGACAGGCATAGCGGACGCGCACTGCGACAGCACGCCGATAGTGGCCTTAACAGGGCAGGTGCCGACGTCCATGATAGGGAATGATGCGTTCCAGGAGGCGGACATAGTGGGGATAACACTGCCGATAACAAAGCACAACTTCCAGATAACAGACCCCGATGACATTCCAAAGACGTTCAGGACAGCATTTGACATAGCGTTGTCGAGAAGGCCGGGCCCTGTGGTGATAGACCTGCCTAAGGACGTGCAGCAGGGAAGCCTGAAGAAGTTCTCCTACCCGAAGGAAGTGAACCTGCCGGGATACACTAGGAACGTGAACTCAGTGCACCCTGTCCAGATAAAGAGGGCGGTGAAGATGCTTCTTGAAGCCGAACGCCCAGTGATACTTGCAGGCGGCGGAGTCATACTCTCAGGAGCCAGTGGCGACCTCTTCAAGCTGGCGGAATCTCTGGGAACGCCAGTTACGACAACACTCATGGGCAAGGGATGCTTTCCTGAAGACCATCCGCTGTCGCTAGGAATGGTGGGAATGCACGGGAGGAAGGCTGCGAACAAGATTGTGACCGAGAGCGACGTGATATTCGCCATAGGATGCAGGTTCAGCGACAGGATAACCGGAAACGTGAAGTACTTCGCGCCGGACGCCATGAAAATCCACGCGGACATAGACTCGGCTGAGATAGGGAAGAACGTGGATGTCGACGTGCCGATAGTGGGCGACGCCAAGCACGTGCTGAACGCGATGCTTAAGACACTCCCAAAGTCCAAGGCTAAGAACACTGAATGGCAGCGGAAGGTGAAGCAGTACAAGAAGGAATTCTTCACGCCCTGGGACTACGACTCGAAGCCGATAAAACAGCAGAGCGTGATGAAGGAGCTAAACAGCCTGATAGACCCGAAGACCATAATAACCACGGAAGTGGGCCAGTGCCAGATGTTCGCAGCCCACTACCTGCAGATAAAACAGCCGAGACATTTCATAAGCTCCGGAGGCCTCGGCACCATGGGCTCAGGATTCCCTTTCGCCATAGGCGCGAAGACTGCGAAGCCGAACTATAAGGTGGTTGACGTGGGGAGCGAGGGAAGCTTCCTCATGACCGGCCAAGACCTGGCGACGTGCGTGGAGGAGGACATCCCGGTGACCGTGCTCTTGATGAGGAACAACTACCTTGGCATGGTGATGCAATGGCAGGACCTGTTCTACGGGAAGCGCAGGTCGCACACTTACCTGGGGGAGGTGCCGGACTTCGTGAAATACGCTGAAGCATTCGGCGCGAAAGGCATAAGAGTGGACAAGACTTCCGAGGTGAAGGAGGCCTTGAAGACTGCGATGAAGTCTGATGAACCCCACATACTAGAGGTGTTCGTGGACCCTGACGAGCACATACTCCCGATGGTGCCGTCGGGCGGTAAGATCTGCGACATGATAGAATGCAGGGACGCGAAGTGAGTCAGGACTGCGTGTGATTGAGCCAACCTAGTTTATCGGCAGGATACCTGCGCATCCGGTATATGCTGTATCTATTGCCTTCTTCATCATAGTATGGGAGCCAGTAATCCCACACGACCTCTTTATCACGCGTAATCTCGAACACATGACCCTTCATCCCCTCAGTAACGAGGACGTTTCCATTAGGCAGCGGCTGGGCGCGCCCGACTACGTCTGTGAAAAAAGACTCTCTCGGCGTCCCAGTATACTCCCACACTATCTCCCGGGTGATGGGATTCAATTCGATAACTCGTGAATAGCATCTATGCCGTCCATTGTCAAACACCATGATGTTGC
>JBDRLL010000017.1:0-42927 GCA_043813075.1 Candidatus Altarchaeota archaeon | reverse complement strand
TAATATCTATTATTGTTAATACTTATTTTCCACCTCGAATAACTCTCACAAAAAATGTGAGAAGTAAAACGGGGGTGTTGAATAGGATAAATACACTTAAAACCATGTTTTAAGCGAATATGAAGCCTACCGTATCCCTGTCAGAATGCGGGGACTACACTAATGATAACGTAACCGCCTCTGTCGAAAAATCAATAAATCTGCTGGGAGGGATAGACAAATTCGTCACTAAAGGCGAGAGGATACTTGTAAAACCAAACCTACTCCGCAACAGCAGGCCTGACGAAGCCATAATAACCCACCCCAGCGTCGTAAGGGCGGTAGTGAAAGCCCTGATTGACGCAGGCTGTGAAGTCATAATCGGAGACAGTCCTGGAGGGCCTCTGAACAAGACATACCTGAAGATGGTCTACAAGTCCGCTGGGTATGATAAAATAGCAGTTGAGACTGGGGCGCGGTTGAACTATGACACCAGCGAGATACTTGTGTCAAACCCGGATGGGATGCTCATCAAGGCATTCGACCTTATGGGCGTATACGGTGAAGTCGACGGCGTAGTCTCTATACCAAAGCTTAAGACCCACATGCTAACCGGCATCACCTGCGCGAACAAGAACCTCTTCGGGCTAATACCTGGCTTAAAGAAGCCGGGATACCACTCGAAACTCCATAATGTCGGTGAATTCTCAGAGATGCTGGTGGACTTGGCTCGACTAGTAAAGCCACGCCTGACCGTAATAGACGCAGTAGAAGGCATGGAAGGACAGGGGCCAAACCAGGGTGAAGTGCGTAAAATAGGCCTTATAATCACTGGGGAGGATGTTTTCGCCCTAGACCTCATAGTATCCCACATCATGGGCATGAACCCCGCTAGGGTCTCAACCCTAAAGGCTGCAATGTCACGCGGACTTGTCTCAGATAAAATCTATGATGTGAGAGTTATGGGCGGTAATATAGGGGATTACGTGATGCCTGACTTCAAGCATGCTGTTAAGGGGGGGTGGAGTATAATGTCTTTCCTAGTCCCTTTTTCAAGATACATGATCCAAACCCCAAAATCCAATGAAAAATGTGTTGGTTGTGGCATTTGCGCTCAAAACTGCCCTGTAAACGCCATAGAAGTGTCGGATGGCCATGCTAGAATGGATTTAAGCAAGTGCATAAGATGCTACTGCTGCCATGAATTATGCCCGCATAATGCTGTAGACCTCAATAAATCCCTTATAGGGCGTCTTTTAAGCTGAAAGAATCCCTTTTTATTCCCCAAGTCATATACCTAACTGGGTGTGATGGGTTGAAAAAGAAAACTAAATCTACCAAGAAAAAGACTGTGAAAACATCCAAAAAAGCTAAAAAACCCTCTAAAACCTCAAAAAAGACCAAGAAGGTTAATAAGGCTGTTAAGAAGGCTTCTAAGAAGCCTAAGGCTGTTAAGAAGGCTTCTAAGAAGTCTGTGAAAAAAGCGGTTAAAACCCGTAAAAAACCCGTCAAAACTAAACCCAAAAAGATGAGTAAGGGCCTTAAGCGGCTTAGTTCCGGCATTATCGTCCCAGAAAGGCTTCCCGTGAAACCCAGGAGGATTATCACCATATACGGCAAGTCAGTTGATCCTAAGCTGGTCACCAGGGCTGCCATAGAAGCCTACAACAAGCGTAGGTATACGACACACGACTTCAAGGCCTCTGACTTCATCCATGACCCCCGACTACACAACCTCATGGTGCAGATAGCCATATTGGACCGTGTTGAGGAGGAGGTTGTGAGGATATACCCTGACGTCAGGGTAGACAGGGTTAATTCGGTCACGCTTGAGGTAAACCACTGAGTATGACCTGTTTCTAGGACATTAACTCATCCACCTTAGACTTTAGCTCGTCAAGCGTCCCAGTGTTCTCTATTGTATAGTCTGCATTGGAGCCTATCTCGTCTATCATCCTCTCGGTCTCCCTGCCTTCACTGACCTTGAATTCATCGAAGCTTATATGCCTCTCTCCTCTAGTACCCCTCTTAACAACCCTCTCGTACCTTACTTCAGGAGGTGCTTTCACGTATAACGTGACCCCTCCAACACCCTTAACCATCTCCACCTCATCATAGTATCGTATGCCATCCACTATGATGAGCTTGCTGTCGGACTCCATTATGTCCGCCCTCAGAACTTCGGCGAGTATGCCCTGGTCGTCGAATGCGCTGCGCAAGGCCACGCCCAGGTCCTGGAGGTTCTCACGTGTGATCGGCTTGTGCACTCTATTCAGCACGTCCTTCAGGACGTCGGAGAAACGATACACTACCGCACCGTAATTCTCGACAAGATGCTCTGCCACAATACTCTTCCCAGATCCTATACGCCCTATAAGCCCTATGACCTTCTTATCCTCCATCATAGACACCATCATATAAAGTCCAGTTGATTAGGTACGCCTTTACCCTCCATCTCTTCCCTGTATCATAATTTGAATAAACCTCGGTTAAATATGGCTTACCACTGCCGTACAAGACTTCCCTCAAGTACGGCCGCTTGTACATGTGACTCTCCTCAACAATAATGTGTGTCACCCCATTCTCATTGAACCACTCCATGGACGAATTGAAGTCTTCAAAACAACCTGGCTGTGACGTGTTAAGGCCTGAAGGCGATATGTACGTGTGGATGGTGTCGTCGACTCCGCCGACAATAGTGTCCGGGAGGTTCATCATTACCAGGTCTTCGCCTTCAACCACAACAGCATTGCCCCTCACGTTCCCCGCAACCCACCCACCCCAGTCAAGGCCATCTTCCCTGTCATCACTCAGCATAACGTCTCGATTACCCGCCACCTCGATGAACGAATGGTATGTCATAACGGCAAGTAGAATGAGGATGATCGTCATAGCATGCCTTCTTCCCCAAAGAAGTTCTCTGACTGATGATGTGGCAAACACTAGCATGAAGGGTATGAGCGGCCATAGGTGCCTCATCCTCTCGAATACATCCCATGTGGGTGTGAACCCGATTATCCACGCTAGGAACACTGCTGTCATTGGAATGTACTTCTCCTCAATGCCGTGCCTGAATATGCCGTACGCAAATAGGGCTGTTATCACGGGGTGTGTTGAATACATGATGTTGATGATAATCCTGGCTAAACCGTCAAAAACGAATTTCCTATGGTATTCGCTTAGGGAATGAGTCCTAACATACTCTGTCAGGGAGGGTGGCTGGATGTTGCCGCACCAGACCTGCTCGTAACTATCCGCGAAATACTTGGAGTTCTCACCGTAGTAGAACGCTGACCCGAAATACGAGTGTCTCTGCAGCAGGAATGGCGCGGACACGACCGAGAAAACCAGGATGATGTAGACGTAGTGTCTGATGCGCAGGCCATTGATGTTTCCCCTTAGAACCAGGATGGAAGATAGCACGATAAACAGAGAGAATATCCCGTTGGGGCGGACATAGTACGATAGAGCACCGAACACTGCGGATAACAGGGCGTACCTCACGTCTTCAAGCGATTTCATCATGAAGTACACCATCATCAACAGCAGAATGATGAAGAGCGATTCACTGGTGGCCGCACCAGATGACTCGACTAGTCCTGGGGAAAAGGCAAATAGCGCCAGAAGCATGAGCGTGTATCTGCATTCAAAGAGTCGTAACCCAACATACGCTAAGGGTATTATGGTTAATGCTCCCAGGAACTCTGAGATAAGCCTGGCGTAACGCATGCCCTGGAACACATCCTCAACATCAAGAAGGCCGAGCATGGGGGACATGAACAGGGGCCAGCCTATGCTTCTAGACAACAATGGGGAGAAGTTACCCCTCGTAATCTCAATAGCCTTCAGAAGGTAGATGAAGCCGTCCTCCCTTAAAACAATGCCTGAAGGCGCGGCCCACAGCCTCACGCACAGGCTTACAAGGAAAAGTGTCAGAACGGTGGCTGCAAAATGCTTTTCAGACTTCCTTAGAGCCGATCCCACCCGCTCTTCAACGTAATCCAACGCCCTCGTGAAATCCATGTTATGAGACTAACTCACTTACCCAGTTTGACGTGAACCACTTCCACGCCGCATTCAGCCAGCGTCTTCAGACCGTCCTTGTCGGTGTATTCCCCTGAAACAACAACCTTCCTTATGCCTGCATTGACGATGAGCCTCGCGCAAATCTTGCAGGGGAAGGCGTTCACGTATAGCGTGGAGCCGCGACTCGACTTCCCGGCCTGCAGGAGGGCGTTCTGCTCCGCGTGGACTGCGGTGCACCATTCCTGGCCTTCACCGCTCTTCAAGCCCATCTCATCCTTTATGCATCCTATGTCGTCACAGTGTTTTGCGCCGCGCACGTTCCCGTTGAATCCGGTAGACACTATCTCATGGTCCTTGCTGACAACGAGCGCTCCTATTTGCCTCTTAAAGCATGTGCTACGTCTGGCAACGTCTTCAACTATCTTCGCGAAGTACTCGTCCCACGATGGTCTCTGGAATTTACCGTCTTCTGTTAGGGCCATTCTTGGGTATGATATGTGTAGGATAGAATAAAAGATTCCTCAAGAGTAGGCGGGTTGGGCGAGGCTGAACAACACAAACGAGGTTGGTCTTTTTGCGTGGTAATCCAGCTTACTACTGTAATAGGAGGTGTTTCCCCTGAATACCAGTCGACTATCAGAGTAAACCCCAACCCACCTATTAAATACTAGATTTATGCCCTTAAAAAGCTGTCGGTGCATTATACGCGGGAGTATCCCCTGTTTTCCCCGTATAACGACCAATTAATGAGGTATATCCTTATCTTCCAAGCGGATTCGGTATCCTGGTTTGAATACACTTCAGTTAGATACCCAGTATCCCCCTCCGCAGGGTTAACCTCCCTTAGATAAGGCCTTCTCCCCATGTTATTCTCGTCTAGTACTATGTGGGTGATGCCTGACTCCTCAAGCCATTGCATTGCAGGCTCGAAGTCGTTAAAATATCCTGGTCTTGTCATGTTCAGCCTGTTTGACGTATAAAGGTACCTGCCTCCAGTAAACCCCCCGATGGTCATGTTTTCTGAGTTCATCAGTATGAGATCCATGCCATCTATCACCGCTAGATTACCCTCAACGTTCTCCGCTATCCATCTACTCCATTCAAGGCCGTCATCTATCACTCTCTTCGACTCTTGATTCCTGTATCCTGAAACTTCACTTACGGATATGGATGCGAATAAAATCAGGAATACTGGTAGGAGTGTCGTCAACAGCCTGTATCTCCTAACCAAGTCTATTATTGCGGCAACACTAACGATGTGTATGAATGGTATTAGCACCCAGAGGTGTCTCATGGTTCCGAGTATGCTCCATGCGGGTGTGTGTCCCAGAATCCATGATGCGAACACAATCATTATCGGAGTGTATCTCGCGTCATTAAAATGCTTTATCATGCCATATGGGAAGAAGACTAGCAGTGCCGGGTTTATCATCAAGATGAAAACCAGTATTATGTTCAGAAGCCCGTTGATCAGGAATTTGTCGTAGTAGTCCGAGTACGTGTGGGTCGTAAGATACTCTCCTATTGAAGGCACTGGAATATTCGTACTCCATTTCTCCTCAGGGTCATCCACGAAATACTTGCTATTCTCCCCGTAATAGAATGGCGAGCCGAAGAACACATGCCTCTGGTAGAGGAACGGTAGCGAAACCAATAAAAAAACCAGTATAACGCACATGACGTGCATGTAGCCCCTACGTGTCTTCCCCCTGGTGTGATGGAGCATTGACAGTATGACTGCCGCCAGCACGTATATGCCCGTTGGTCGGACATAGTATGCGAGCGAAGCAGTTATGGATGATGCCATGAAGTAAACCCTGTTTTCCCTGCCTTTGTAAATAAAGTAGATGGATGTCAAGAGCATGAAAGTGAATAAGGGCTCTGAGTATGCTGTTGACGCTGACAGCACCATATACGGCGAAAAAGCATAGAGAAACAACGGAATCGCATAGTATTTCCGCTCTAGCACCTCCCTGGAAATGTATGCAAGGGGTATGACACACGCTGCGCCAACCAGACATGACATCATCCTCGCATAAACCATGTTCCCTAAAACCGATTTACCTCCCAGGAGGAACAAAAAAGGTGACATGAAAAGCGGCCATCCGCTGTTGTGGGTTAGGATGGGGGAGAAGTCATGTCTTGTAATCTCCATGGATTTCATCAGGTATATCACCGCGTCCTTACGCAATACAACGTCGAAGGGGGTGGCGTAGAGTCTGACTGAAAAGGCTATCAAAAACAGGGTTAATAGGGTTAATGTCGTGTTTTTATTAATGTGCTTAAGGAATGAGTCCATCCTGGATTCACTCAGATATGTAAAATCGTATGGATTCACTAAAATCCTATTTTTATTTGTATTTAAACATATTTAATCTATTTTTTGAGGATATATGATGGATAAGAAGATTGTCGAGGTAAAGACTCTGAAGCCGGGTAAGTACGTTCTGATAGAGGACATACCCTGCAGGATTTCTGGAATGACCCACTCAAAGCCTGGGAAACACGGCGGAGCAAGAGTGAGGATAGATGGTACTGGGATATTTGACGGACAGAAGAAGAGCATGATCCTTCCTGCGAGCGACAAGGCTGACGTTCCTATAGTCAAGAAGAGCAGTGCGCAGGTTTTGACAATCATCGGAGAAACCATCCAGATGATGGACATGGAGTCCTACGAGACTTTTGACATGCCCATGCCCAAGGAAGACGACATCAAGGCTCTGGTTAAGGAGGGCAGTGATCTGATGTACATGCAGATCGGTGCGCAGAGGAAGATAACGCAGGCAAAGGGCGGGGACTAGTACCTGTGGTCCTTATGGTACTTGAGGATTTCACTTATCTTGTGCAGTTCGACCATGTTGGTTGACGGTGTCTGAGTGTATACTCCGGCTGTGAACAGGACTATGTCGTCCTTGCCGACCATCTTCCTGTCCAAACAGTATTCTGCGACAGCCTTTATCCTGTTCTTTTCAGGGAAGTAGTTGTGGTATACTGGCTTCACCCCGTACACCAGCTCCAGCTTCCTCCTCACACGCCTGTCTTCTGTTATCGCTATCAAGTCAATGTCTGTCTTGAAGTTGGATATGAGTCTCGCAGTGTACCCGCTTTTCGTCAGCACTATGATCTTGTCGACTTCAATGCTGTTTATCACAGTGTTCACTGCATTCGCTATCGCCAGGGAAACATTGTTCTTCGCGTAAGACAGTCTCTTGGTGGGCACGAACTCCTCTATCTCCCTCGCTATCCTAGACATAACCCTAACCGACTCCATCGGATATCTCCCCATAGCCGACTCTGAAGAGAGCATTACCGCATCAGCGCCGTCCAGTATGGCGTTGGCGACATCACTGGTCTCCGCTCTCGTGGGCCTCGGGTTTTCCGTCATCGAATGGAGCATTTCGGTGGCGACTATGCTTATCTTACCACGCCTGTTGCACATGTCGATTATCCTCTTCTGTATTATCGGTATCCTCTCTGATGGAAGTTCTACGCCCAGGTCTCCGCGGGCGACCATCACGCCGTCAGAATGGTCTATTATCTCCCTGATGTTTTCCACACCATCCTTGTTCTCTATCTTTGCTATGACACCTATCTCCGCCTTACCTAGGTGCTCCTTAAGATGGTCCAGATCCCTCTTGTCTCTTGTGAACGACAGTGCAATATAGTCTATCCTGTTTTTTATAGCGAATTCTATGGCCTTCTCGTCCTTCTCAGACAGCAGCGGCACCTTAAGCCTCTTGTCAGGAATGTTAACTCCCTTGGATTTGCCTATAACACAGTTCTTGGTTTCGCACTTCAGCCTTAGCCTCCCATCAGCCTTCTTCACGACCCTGGTTTTTATCATCCCGTCCGCTATCATCAGGGTATCGTCCTTCCTCACCTGACTGTAAATCTTCCTGTTAAGCCGTATGGGGTCGGACTTCCCGAAACCTACTGTGAAGACGTCGCCCTTCGTCAGCCCGACTTCTTTGTCGCAGTCTATCCTGACTTCAGGCCCCTTGACGTCAACTATGATCGGTATGTCCGCGACTGAGCGTATGTTCCTCACCCTCCGGTTGTATTCCCTGAACGTGTCGTGCGCGGTGTTCAGGCGGCCGGCGTTCATCCCCGCAGCATACATCCTCTTTAAAACACTCTTGCTCTCAGAAGCAGGCCCGATCGTGCAGATGATCTTCGTCTTCTTGCTCATCACTATATATTCGGTTTCTATATTAGTAAGTCAGTTTTCACGAGACCGCAACATCTCCCGCTATCGACTATCTTGACTGTCATTACCCCCCTCAGGCTTTAGGCGTTAAAAAACGTGATATGCTGCACGGTTCCGGCCTGGCTTACATGCAGGCTGCAAACGCGTATAGGCCTGCTAGTGCGGTGAGCGTTCCCAGGATAAAACCAACTAAAACCGGTATATTGCCCATTATACCACTCATATTCCACATAGTCCTTGCGTCTTAGTACTATTTATATTAGGAAGCTTAATTCTTTTTTCCAGTTTTTTATTCTAAAAATATGAAGGGTGAATTTAGGGAAAATGTCTAACAAATATGTTTACTTTTTCGGCGGTGGTAAGGCCGATGGAAATAGGAGAATGAAGGATCTGCTTGGTGGCAAGGGAGCCAACCTGGCGGAGATGACGAACGCGAAGCTTCCGGTGCCTCCAGGATTGACTATCACAACAGAGGCGTGCATCCATTTCTCCAAGAACAAGAAGTATCCCGCTGGGATGGAGAAGCAGGTGGATGATGCTTTGAAGAAGCTTGAGAAGGTTACCGGCAAGAAGTTCGGCAGCAAGGAAAACCCGCTGCTGGTTTCAGTCCGTTCAGGAGCTAAGTTCTCCATGCCCGGCATGATGAACACCGTGTTGAATCTGGGTTTGAATGATGACGCGGTCGAGGGCCTGGCGAAGAAGACTGGGAATCCACGCATGGCATACGACTCGTACAGGCGTTTCATAAACATGTTCGGGGACGTTGTGATGGGAGTGGATCACGAGCACTTCGAGCATGAGATAAGCAAGCTGAAGAGGGATAGGGGTGTCCGGTTGGACACTGAATTGAATGTCGAAGACCTGAAGGTGCTGTGCGGCGAGTATAAGAGGGTTGTCGTCAAGCATGCCGGCAAGTCGTTCCCCCTTGATCCGAAGAAGCAATTGTATCTAGCGATCAACGCGGTATTCAAGTCATGGGATCTCCCAAGGGCAAAGTCATACCGGAGAATACACGACATTCCAGACGACCTTGGGACTGCCGTGAACGTTCAGACGATGGTTTTCGGGAATATGGGTGATACTTCCGGAACTGGAGTAGCTTTCACCAGGAATCCGGCTACCGGAGAGAAGGAGTACTACGGTGAATGCCTCGTCAACGCTCAGGGAGAGGATGTTGTCGCCGGAATCAGGACTCCGCTTCCGATAGAGAGCCTGAAGAACACTATGCCCCACGCTTACGAGGAGCTCCTCCAGGTGTACAAGAAGCTGGAGCAGCACTATCATGAGATGCAGGACTTCGAGTTCACCATCGAAGAGGGCGAGTTATACATCCTGCAGACCCGTGACGGAAAGAGGACTGCGGCAGCCGCAGTGAAGATAGCGGTAGACATGGTGAATGAGGGCTTGATAACAAAGGAGGAGGCCATTATGAGGGTTGCTCCCGCAACACTAGACCAGTTGCTGCACCCGTGCATAGACCCGAAGGCGAAGTGCAACATAATCGCGAAGGGCCTTCCAGCATCTCCTGGCGCTGCAGTAGGTAAGGTAGTGTTCACCGCTGAGGACGCGTACGACTGGAAGCACGAGCGGGATGAGAACGTAATACTAGTCCGCATAGAGACCAGTCCTGAGGACATCGAGGGGATGGTTGCTGCAAGGGGCATACTCACCGCCCGCGGCGGAATGACCTCTCACGCAGCCGTCGTCGCCCGTGGTATGGGCAAATGTTGTGTCGCAGGATGCGAGAAGATAAACGTGGACTACAAGAACAAGCAGTTTACCTGCGGGCATAACGTTATCAAGGAGGGCGACATGATAGCATTGAACGGTAATACTGGTGAGGTAATCCTCGGTAAGGTAGAGCTCATGGAGCCGGAATTGAAGGGCGAGTTCAGGGAGCTGATGTCATGGGCGGACAAGATACGGGCCATGGGCGTGAGGACCAACGCTGACACTCCGAAGGACTCGAAGGTTGCGAGAGACTTCGGCGCTGAGGGTATCGGCTTGTGCAGGACAGAGCACATGTTCTTCGAGGCGGATAGGATAAAGTCGGTCCGCGAGATGATTCTCTCAGAAGATGAGGAAGGCAGGCGCAAGGCACTCGCCAAGCTGCTGCCAATGCAGAGGAGCGATTTCGAGGGCATATTCGAGGCCATGAAGGGTCTTCCAGTGACAATAAGGTTGTTGGACCCTCCATTGCACGAGTTCCTGCCGCAGGAGAAGAGGCAGATAGAGGAGTTGTCTCGTGACATGAACGTGTCTGTCGAGAAGCTTGAAAGCAAGATAAGCTCGCTCCACGAGATGAATCCGATGCTCGGGCACAGGGGATGCAGGCTAGCTTTAACCTATCCTGAGATAGCGGAAATGCAGGCCAGGGCGATATTCGAGGCTGCCGCGAACCTGCGGAAGAAGGGTCAGAACGTTGTGCCAGAAGTCATGATACCCCTGGTCGGCGAGCCCAAGGAGCTTCAGATACTCAAGACTGTTGTCGACGAGACTGCAGCCAAGGTCATGAAGGAGAAGAAGGTTAAGATAAAGTATCTTGTCGGAACGATGATCGAGATACCGCGGGCCGCTTTACTTGCGGACAAGATCGCGGAGTCGGCTGAATTCTTCAGCTTCGGGACCAACGACCTCACGCAGATGACCTTCGGATTCAGCAGGGATGATGCAGGAAAATTCCTACAGGAATACATTGAGAATGGAATCTTCGAGAAGGACCCGTTCCAGGTTTTAGACCAGAAAGGCGTTGGTCAGCTTGTTGAGATGGGCGTTAAGAGGGGAAGGGCAGCGCGTCCCGGCCTGAAGGTGGGCATATGCGGTGAACATGGTGGAGAGCCTAGTTCAGTGGAATTCTGCCATAGCGTGGGCATGAACTATGTGAGCTGCAGCCCTTACAGGGTTCCGATAGCACGTCTCGCGGCAGCGCACGCGGAGATTAAGAACCCGCGGAACAAGAAGGCCGTGAAGAAGGCTAAGCCCGCTAAGAAGAAGGCTAAGAAGAAGTAATCCTTCTTCTTTATTTATTTTTATCTTGTGTGGGGTGCCGACGCTTTTTAGGCGTCAGCACCCTCCTGATTTTTCTTATGTGTGCTGATCCCTTCCTTATTCCATCGCATACTCCATGTATCACCTCCGTCTTTTGGTGTCATGGATTGGGAGTGTCTTATAAACTGTCTTGTCCTACTGCGTTGGAAAAATTATCGGCCTCCCATCCGCATAAGGCTTTTCCGGAAGTTCCTTAACTGGAGCTCTTGGAGGAAGTTTTCCTTTATGTACTCCGCCATCTTCCAGTACCTGTTTGACCGTGACTCTGTAGTGCTCTCGTATCCGCTCACACTCCAGTTGGGGTGTGGTGACCTGAAGTATCTCGCGTACTGCTCCAGCTCCCGAGGATATTCTAGCCTATCCTCATGAAATCCTATGCCGTACTTCTCGTGTTCCCTCATCATATCCGAGTTCAGTGGCATGTAGAATCCGTTAGCCTGGGCGCTGTCGATATACTTCTTATTCCTCTCTAGAAACAGCATCGACTCTTCAAAATCCTCATTCGTCTCGGTGGGGAAGCCTGTTATCATGTAAGTGTGGGTGAAGATTCCTGAATCATGAGTCTTCTCCAGCACCTTCTCGGCGTCTACGATGCTGATATCCTTCTTCATCGAGCCCAGCACCCTCTGGGATCCGCTCTCTATGCCGTACAGCAGAAACCTGCATCCTGAATCATACATCGATGTTATCATGTCAGAATCGAGCTTGTCTGCCCTCGCGTTACCGCCCCAGGCGACATCCAGCCCGGAATCAATTATCCCCGTGCAGAGTCGTGAGAGGTACTGTTGGTCGGCGTTCATCATGGAGTCGTTAAAGTGGAAGACGCACACGTCATGCGCGTCAACCTGATGTTCCATCTCACAAACAACATCTTCAACACTCCTCTGCCTGAAGCACCTGAAGAACGGTCGTTCACCGCAGAAGACACACCTTCCGACGCACCCCCTGCTTGAGACTATTGGCGTCATCGGAGAGATACGGTATCCCTCAACAGGGTTGTCTGAGAAGTCCGGGTAAGGCAGCGAGTCAAGGTCCAAAGGTATCGGACCGTCGCCAAAATCCACGACCTTGCCGTCTTGATTGACTATCGTGCCGGCTATAGGGCCTGCATTAAAACCGGATCTGGCTTTTCCCACTATCTCTGGGAGTATCAGCTCTCCTTCCTGAGGCACGGTGTAGTCGACCCAGCCGGTGTGTGCGATGAAGCGGCCGTTATTATGCCTGTCTGCCTCAGGGCCTCCGAACACGATTATCCTTGAATCATCCTCCTCTCTTATCTTTTTCGCGAGCATGAGGCTAGTCAGAAGCGTGTTGTAGTAGGTGGAAAAGCCTATGACATTCGGGTCGTCATCCAGTATCCTACCGCACCATCTCTCGCATAGGCTTTCAGAAGTCCCATGAAGTCGCGCGTCATCGTCTTCAGGCTCAAAGAATTCTGGGTGGAGGTATGACATGAACCTCCCCTCAAGATAGGGTAGCGGGAGCCTGGAGGATGTGCTTTCCTCAACCTCCATGTTTAAGTCAAATGTCTTAGCAGTGAACCCGGCATCACGCAGTACTGCGGCGAGATAGCCTGTTGAGAGTGGCGGAGTGTCCCTGTGCCAGGCTGGTGTTAGGACAAGTGCTGCGTCCATGCAATACTATAATGGCAGCGCCCTCTTAAACATCATGTAGTTGTTGAAGTCCTCGATGTTCCTGAATATCGTCTTATAGTACTCGTTGTGTCTCTCGCATTCACCAACATCGTATTCCCTGCAGATGACCGGCCTATTATCGTATATGCTGCATAACCCGTCTTCCGTCAGCGCACTGCATTTGGTCCTCACCTCCAGGTACCAGCAGTCTTCATGGTCTATGAACACGATTATGTTGTCGTGCATGATAAACCATCTTATCTCGTCGTAGTCTTTCTCCTGCACTGGAGCGTCTATCTCGATGGTTATGTGCTTGCAGCATAACGTGCATTCCTGGCAGGGCGTTATGGAAGTCATTTTCGAACAACTAATAGTGTTGTCTTAGAATAAAAGCTACATTACGTATCTCGCAGTCATCGTCCGCATCTTCTTGAGCATAAGATAAAGGTCGTCAGTACGCTTCTCTATGTCCTTGATAAGCTGGCTGAACTGGCGCCTCTCCTCCTCGTTTATAAGCTCCTTCTGCTCTGACTTGTGTTTGACTGTCGTGGATGAGGACCCGCTGCTGGAGTACGATGATTGGGTGTCGCTGAAGTTCGTGTCAAGTATCTCCATGAACACGCCCCTAAGGCCAGAACCGTACTTGTTTTTGTCGTCATCCTCCTCCTCTATAAGCTTCTTCTTGACCGACCCGTACCATGCCGGGAGTGATGGTGTGACCGCGTCCTCCCCGCTGCTCGCCTTCCTGAAGTCGTCGAACGTTATGACCCTCTCCTTTCCGGTCTTGAGCGCCTCCTTCCAGGGTATTGTGGCTGCGGCGTCGACTAGTGCCGCCAGGTCTGCTGGAGAGTATCCCTCCGTCATTCTTGCCACACGCCCTACATTGAGTCTCTTGCTTACAGGACGCTTCCTCATGTGTATCTTTATTATCTCCCTTCTCGTCTTGGTGTCCGGCTCCCCTATGAATATCATCCTGCTGAATCTGCCCGCACGTCTTAACGCCGCGTCAATGTCCCATGGAGCGTTGGTGGCGCCTACGGCAAGCACTCCCTCATTAGAGTATTCTGCCCCGTCCATTTCGACCAGGAACTGGTTGATGGCACGCTTCTCAAAGCTCTGGTCCATGCCCTCCCTCTTGCCTGCGACACCATCTATCTCATCGAAGAAGAGTATGCACGGCTTATGCTCCCTCGCCGTCTCGAACGCGTTGTGCAGGTTCTTCTCCGTGTTACCAGCGTACATGTCGACTATGTCGCTCGCCTTAACGCTTATGAACGCTGCCGCACACTCTCCCGCAGAAGCCTTCGCTATGAACGTCTTACCGCACCCTGGGGGCCCGTACATTATAACGCCTCCCCCAGCCTCCTTACCGTATCTCTTGGCCAGTTCCGGATTCGACAGCGGGTATACGATGTACTCTAGGATCTTCTCCTTCACCTTGTCAAGGCCTGCAACATCCTTGAAGCGCATCTTCGGCTTCTCCATCACCTCGAACTTGGTGAGGTTGCTCTGCCCGTCACCTCCTTCGCCGCTGGGGGCTCCCGGAGTCATTCCTCCCCCGCCACCGCCACCGGAGGCTATGCTCGCCTTCTTGTTCCTTGCCACATCCCTCTGCGTCTCCGCCTTGCTGTACTTAGGGTCTACTTCAAGCGCCTTGTCGTAGTCTCCGATGGCGCGTTCGTAGTCCATCTTGTACTCGTGGATTAGCCCGCGGGTGTAGTATGCTTCAGCCAGGTTGGGGTTCAACTCGATGACCTTGGTCATGTCTTCCAAGGCCTTGTCGTACATCTGCTTCCTGGTGTACGCGAGACCCCTGTTGAAGTAGGTTTCAAGAAGGTCAGGCCTGAGTTCAAGCGCCTTATTGTAGTGTTCGATGGCCTTGTCGAACTCGTTTATCTTATAGTAGTCGTTGCCCAGATTATGATACTCGTGCTCTAGGCTAAGCTCCCCATAGTCGTCGTAGACCATCTCTTATGATATTAATGAACAGTTCTTAAATAATTCTATTCATGGATAACGTTAGGGTTGCCATAATCGGTGGTTACGGGGGGATGGGCCGTTTGTTTGTCCGCTTGTTCCGTGATGAGGGTGCTGAGGTCGTCATTTCCGGCCCCACAAAGAGCAAGGGCTTGAAGGCTGCGGAGGAGTTTGGCGTGGAATACACTCCGGATAACATAGCCGCGGCTTCAAGCGCTGACGTTGTTGTCATAACCGTCCCGATACTCGCGACTCCTGACGTCATCAAAGAAGTGGCCCCTCATGTCAGAGACGGTTGCCTGCTTATGGACTTGACTTCCATAAAGGAGGAGCCATGCAGGCTGATGGCTGAGCATTCAAAGAAGAGTGTGGAAGTGTTGGGGACTCACCCGGTTTTCGGGCCTAGGACAGACTCTATTGAGGGTCAGGTCTTCGTGTTGACCCCCATACGCGGTGAGAAATGGTTTAAATGGCTTAAGGACATACTAGTCCGGCATCATGCCCGCGTCTTCGAGTCCACTCCTTCAGAGCACGATGAGGTCATGGCGGTAGTCCAGGGCCTCACCCATTTCGCATACATCTCTCTGGGCAAGACGTTCGACGAGCTGGGTTTTGACATAAAGCGTTCAAGACAGTTCTCATCCCCAATATACGAGATGATGCTAGACATGATAGGCAGGATAGTGGGGCAGGACCCCAGCCTTTACGCTGAAATACAGATGCAGAACCCGAGGATACCTGGCGTGCATAAGACCTACCTCAAGACTGCGGAGAGACTGAGCGAGATTGTCCGGGAGGGTGACGAGAAATCATTCATCCAGATGATGGTTGACGCCGCCAGGAGTTTCGACGACGTGGACCGTGCTATGGGCCGCTCGGACAAGGCAATCTCTTCGCTCGCGTCGGAGCTGCAGGAGCTCAAGGACTCTGTGGGCAGGGAGATATGCCTGAAGCACATATACTCTGGTAAGAAGCATCTTGGTGTTGTGAAGTCAGTTTCCCCCGACGAGGTGGTCATCTCTGACAAGGGCAAGGATCATGGATTCAAGCTGTCCAACGTGTCTGTGCTGGATGACGAGGATAGGGTAATGTTCAAGTCCGAGAAGTACGGTGTCGTGTCGAGGGATTATTCGATAGTCATGCCTTCTGATGCGGATGAGAAGTTCCTGTCAAAGCTTATCATGGAGCATGAC
Source organism: Candidatus Altarchaeota archaeon (assembly GCA_043813075.1). Taxonomy (GTDB): domain Archaea; phylum Altiarchaeota; class Altiarchaeia; order IMC4; family SCGC-AAA252-I15; genus CAYREE01. Next base: position 26,863 of record JBDRLL010000017.1, on the reverse strand, counting down.
GAGAACATTCGTTCTGTCGAAGTGAGGGACGTCTACTCTGGCGGGAAGCTGGGTGAAGGCGTGAAGAGCGTGTGTTTTGGGGTCGGATTCATAAACGATGACTTGAAGTCCACCGACGATAAGATAAAGGAATTCTTCAGGAAGATCGGGGGCAGGCTCAGGTGAATAAGATAACTGTCATAGGTTTGGACGGTGAACTGACTCCTGAAGTCATGTCAATGGCAGAGAAGGTGGGTGAAGACATAGCAAGGTCAGGATGTGTTCTCGTCTGCGGCGGCAAGAGGGGTGTCATGGAGGCCGCATGCAGGGGCGCTAAGAAGGCTGGCGGCCTTACCGTCGGCATAGTGCCTTCTTTTGATGGAAGTGAGGCTAACGAGTATGTGGACGTCGTCATACCCACAGGGATGGGTTACGCAAGGAACACTCTCGTCGTCTCTTCCGGCGACGCGGTGATAGCATTGAATGGGAGTTCTGGCACACTCTCTGAGATAGCTATGGCATTGAACTATGGCAGGCCTGTTGTCGTTGTTGAAGGCAGCGGGGGAATAGCCGACAGGGTTAAGGACGCGTTCCCTGAGGATGATCGCGTTAAGGGGATAATAGAAGCTAAGGCAGAGGATGCGGTTGCTAAGGCGCTCGAAAAAATCATTTAGTCTCCCTTACTGGCGTAGACTTCACGTACTTCCTCACATACGGCATAGTCCTCTCCAGAAAGTCCACGTATGACGTTGAAGCAGCTAAAACCTCCGGAACTTCCTTGGATAGGAATCCGCGTCTATCAGATTCAGGCATGAACGGGAGTATGGAACCAACCCTCCGGAGATAGTCTGAGACATGGCCCCTACCCACATCTTCAACTGGCGGGGGCCCTAGTTTCTGGTGTTCCCTGACTGTTGCCAGTAATCTGCCGCCAACACCATCTCGAGTGAAAAACGATTCCCTGTCCGATTCAGGGACGAATTGCTGTATCCTCCTTAAGAGATTGAATACCTGGACGTCTGACTCAGGCCTTCTCACCCCTGTATCGAAAAAACCATCTTCAGTTAGCCTATTGAACATTAACGAGTCATCTTGGTGTAGCACGTTTTCGTCTTGAAATCTCTGGTGTACGACAGCGTGTTCCGCGAGGGCGTCAAATTTCCGGTCAGAAGCGGACCTGAACGCGTGTTCTATGTCATTGCCCAGCCTAGTGTCTGAAACAATAAGATCAAATGCTGCGTCGTCATCCCTCCGCCAATGTGTGGTCCGGATAGTGACCTTCTTTAAGGGCATATGTTATCTAAAAGAATCACAGCTTAATATCCTGTTTATTACAAAAGCACAGAATACTCCAGCCTTTAGGCTGGAGATACTTATTCCCCGATAATCTGGATGATCAGCCTCCTGTCCCTGTCCCTGGTGTCGCATTCGATGAAGCATATCTGCTGCCAAGTTCCGAGATACAGTCGGCCGTCAGTGAATGGTACTGTTATGTCAGGCCCTATGAGTGTGGCCCTAACGTGCCCCCTCCCGTTGTCGTCTTGCCACGTCTGGTGGTGGGCGTAATCCAAGTCCCTCGGGGCAATCCTCTCCAAGGCATCCGGGATGTCCTTCTGAAGCCCGGGCTCGAATTCAACGGTACTCAATGCTCCAGTAGACCCTCCAGCAAAGACGACGGCAATACCGTTCTTGAGGCCTGACTTGTCTACCGCCTCCTGGACCTTCCCTGTTATGTCCAGCATACCTCCATCCGCATGGGTCTTCAAGTTGATGTGGTCAGTCACAACCGGCATCTCTAATCAACAATCCTCCCCCCAAGGTTGCTGGTCTTGCACTCGATTATCCTGCCTTTCAGTCCGCTCCACGCGTCTTTGATGGGTTTGGTTTTTTTGCGTGTTAGTGCGACTACCGCGGGGCCTTTACCGGTGAGTCCTGCCGCTATCGCCCCTGCCTCAAGTGCATTGTAGGCGATCCGGTTGTCGTAGCCGAATACGGTGGAGTGTATTAAGCCGTTTATCGTCAGCGCCTGGTATACTCTTCCTGCTAGCGCCTGGTTCCACGCGAGGTCGATTTCGTTGGCGAAAGGCTTCACCTGCTTGATGTTCACGTCACCGGAGTATGACTTCTTGCGGGGGACGTAGACCACAACATTCAAATCCTCTATCTCACCCCTATGAATCAAGATCCTGTTCTTGTTGTCTGTTATAGTGTAACCCCCCAACATGGATGCCGTAGCGTCGTCGAACGCTCCTGTGACTGTCGTCTTCGCCTTGAATGCCGCGTCAACGCCGATGTTTACCGCATCAATGAGGTCCACACGACGGCCTTCTATCTCAATCAACTGCTTGGTGTATCCTTTAACGATCCTCTTCTCTGTTATGCTGCCCCTGTCCCTTGCGATTGCGCCGATGGTGGCGAGGGTTACTGCGTTGGCGAGCGCGCTGCTGCTCTTCAGGCCTGCCGCCATGGGTATCTCAGATTCTATTGTCGCGTTGGCGCCGCATTTGACTCCATACTTCCTTAAAGCCCCTTTTACACAGTATTCTGCGAGTGTGGTAGGCTCCCTGGGGTTATTCAGGTCCTTGATAAATACTCCCCTCTTTTTCTCCAGCTCCACGGTTGCTCTTACCTTGAAGTCAAGCCCGAATGCACTGCCCTTCCCGGTCGCGAAAGCGCAGATTATGGTGGCAGCGCCCCCTGATTCTGCTGTCGCCTTCATCGTCTATTAATATGATTTCCGATTATTAATCATACATGGATGATAAGAGCGTTCACCTGATGATGTCAGGTAAAGTGCAGGGAGTCTTCTACAGGTCCAACACCAGGGACAAGGCTTTAAGGCTCGGGCTATCCGGCTGGGTGAGGAATCTGGCTGACGGGAGGGTGGAGGCTTTTGCCGAGGGTCCTGAGGATAAGGTGAGTGAGTTCGTCGCTTATTGCAGGGATAATCCCGGATACTCTCGCGTGGATGACGTGAAGGAGGAGTGGGGGAAGCCTACTGGAAGGTATGAGGGCTTTAAGATCACTCATTAAAGGCTCTTCGATTGGGGTTGAAGAAGCCAGAAGTGTTCTCACCCATTATTTTAGCGTATTGGACGGCGACTCCCGGGCATCCTTCTTGGAGTGCGGTAATCTAAGCGAGAAGATATCACTGGCGAGAGAGATTCTCGGGTCTTGCGCCTTCTGCGAGCGTAAGTGTGGCGCGGACAGGGCTTCAGGCGTTAGGGGCTATTGCGGTGTGCTGGAGCCGAGGGTGAGCAGTCAATTCATACATCCTGGTGAGGAGCCTGAGATAATCCCCAGCTACACCATCTTCTTCGCAGGATGCACGTTCAAGTGCGTTTTCTGCCAGAACTGGGATACAAGCCAGGACCCCAGTAATGGAGTTCAGATAACAGCAGAAAAATTGGCTGCGATGATATTGGAGACTGCCGGACTGAATGTGAACTGGGTTGGCGGAGACCCCACACCCAACATACCCTACATGCTCGAGGTGTTGTCGCTGCTTGACAGGAGCATACCCCAGGTCTGGAACAGCAACATGTACCTCACACTAGAGTCGATGAGCCTGCTTGAAGGCGTCATAGACTTGTATCTGACTGACTTCAAGTACGGCAACGACAGGTGCGGTAAAAGACTCTCAGACGCTCCAGGATACTTTGACGTAGTCTCCAGAAACCATCTGATGGCGTCACAGCAGGCTGACATGATAATACGGCATCTCGTGATGCCAGGCCACGTTGAATGCTGCAGCAAGCCTGTGTTGGACTGGATAGGGTTGAATCTAGGCGACAGTGTGCGGGTTAACGTGATGGACCAGTATAGGCCTGAGTACAGGGCTTCTCGTATTAATGGTATTGACCGCCGCCTGAGTTCGGATGAATTCAATGAGGTATGGGATTACGCTGTTGGGCTGGGTTTGGGTCTCACAGGCTAGCTATATCCTGTTTGGCGTCCACTGGAATCCTCATGGAGCCTATTAAGGGGACTTCCACCTCCACCTCCCCCTGCACCCTGACTGTGAATGACTTCTTCTGTATGACTCCGATTATCCCCTTCAATCCGGATTCAGCGGTGATTACGACAACAGTCTCGATACTAACGCTTTCCCCGGGCGGTATGACTATGGGCTTGGAGAGGCTGCCCTTGCCTACCTGCGCGTTGTTAACTGAAACCCCGTATTCAGCACCCTTGACTGTGATGCTGATCATGTTCGGATTATAGACTTCCAGCTCAACCGCGATTTCAACGGACTTGGGGACTTCAAAACCCAAGAGGCTGACAGTCTCAACATCACCTATCCTCGCGCTTGAGAACCTGACTTCAGGAGGCTGGGATACCTTCGGCCATAGAATGAACCCGGCTGTTATGGCGATCAATGATGCTGTGACCACGGCCAGTATGATGACCTTATCCCTATCCATTGTTAACTATATCTCCTGCTATTTATATCCTGGCTCACAATACTCAATGTTTGGTATGGGGAAGATAGTCTTATCTCTGCTGTGTCTTATGTCTCTAGCATTCTCTGCTTCAGCAGCGGAGAACTGTCAGAACATATACTGCAACGACTTCAACTACGTATGCTGTTGTTCCTACGGTGAGGACGCTGACTCGATGGAGGTGGCCCTGATGGACAAGAATCCCCTCTCAGGCAACCCCCCAGTAACATGCCCTGATGACATTGACGTTAAGAAATGCAGGGTCCACCTGCGGGGTGAACTCATGCTTGCGCTTGGATACGACTACTTCATAGGGTCTGGCGTCTGCTCCCAGCAGGTGGAGTCGGAGGGATACAGCAGATGGAAGTGCGCGGAAGAGAAGCAGTTCCACCTGGCGTTAGGCCAGTCAGTTTCTAAGGACCTCAAGCCTGGAGAGAGCATCTACGTCTGGTCCGGCAGCAACATCATGGTTGAAGAAGCCTACATAGACAAGTACATTCTCAGGGGCACGGGGAAGGCTGCGGACTGCACGGCCGGCAAGCAGATACCCGGGTCTGTAGGCTGTACGTTCAACCCTGAAGGATATGACAGGGTTTACGACTCAAAAGGGGGTTTGTATGGTGGTGGGAGCAGTAATATCGGCGAGGGCCAGTGTTTTGAGGTGACTGACTTCAGCCTTAGGAGACAGTGCGACAACACGTGCGACCAATGCTCTGGCGACGGTGACTGTGCTTCAATATACCCTTACCAGCGAAAGTGGGGCAACCGGACGCTTGGTGCCGTATGTAGCGGTAATAAGCTCATGCTTTATGGCTGCGAGCCCACAGGCCAGAAGATTTGCGTTGAGAAGGATGTGCTGCCTGACGGGACCGTCAACTGCATCAAGCAGAAGGATAGGAAGTCGTGTTCGATGGTGAGGCAGATAACCACGGGCATCGAGTGCTGCACTTCCGACGACTGCCGGGGTGCGGGAGACTTCTACTGCAAGTGGATTACTGACACGGAATCCAAGTGTGTGCTGAAGGCAGAGTGCGAGAAAGACGCTGACTGTGGGACTGCGGTCAAGTGTGACATGCCATCAAAGAGTATTATTGAGCCATACTGCAGTGAGGATAAGCAGTGCGGTGAAAAACCTGTTGCAGGGGAGGTGGGGTGTTGTACCACCAGAGACTGCCCTAAGGGAAGCTACTGTTCAAGCAGCTACCAGTGCGTGGGCATACCCGGCGCATCCGAGTTGCCGGGGAATGAGTATCCTGCAGGCAATGTGGTTTATCAGGAGGGTTATTCGACGGCAACCGTCATAGTTCTTGCGCTGGTCATAATCTCCCTGGCAATACCGCTCGGACTGGTGGTATACTTGTTCAAGACAGGTAAGCTAGGTTTCAAGTAGATTTTATTCCTGTAATTCAATTACCCCTACATACGGTGATACATGATGTCTGAAAAGACAAGCTCTTGGACGCCGCCAGAAATAGAGCGCAAGCTTTGGGGATGGCCGGCAGCCATGGTGGGAAGTTTTCTTGGGAGGCGCATCCCCTTGGAAGGTGATAATGTTGGGGCCGTATCCATCCCGTTGACAAATGATGCTTACGTTAAATTCCTCTTCATCACTGGTGAGACAGTATTGTGGGTTGGGTTGAGGGATGGCGTTGAGCTAGATGACTTCATCTCTGATATGGAGGATATGAATCGTGAAAGAGAGGAGTACGTCCACGGGGATTTCAAGGAATATCGCCTAAAAGTCGATGGTTTATGTGATAAATACCTCAACCGGATTGAATTGCGTCAGGGTGACGTTAAGGCCATCTACATACCCTGTGGAATCCCGCATGCGGCTGGAAATTCACTATCACTCCAAGTCCATCATCCGCTGGTAGAACCAAAGGATGAGGTATGGGTTGTCGGCCACCACGTCATGGAAGACCGGTTCGTTATCGTGGAGCCTCAGGAGGCATCCAACAGGACCTTCCATCTTGTTCTTAGGGATGTCGAGCGGGAGCTTGATTATGCGGACTTCAGTCTGGGTGTTGAGGCTTTGAGGGTGTCTGATGAGAGGTTTCCGAGGGGTGGTGAGCTTTTAGAGCGGTTGTTGGATTATCCTGACTCAGAGTCAAGGGTTCATTTCGAATTGATTGATGTCCCGCCGGGAGGCATTGTGGAAGCTGCTTCATCGGCAGTTGTCGTGATATGCGGACGACTATTGCTGGGGGATACGCCTCTTGGCGTATCTGATTCAGCAGTCCTGGGGGAGTCATGCACTCTTGTTAACGCGGGGGATCATGATGCTTCGATACTTAAAATCAGAGTATAATCAATATAACCAGCAATGGATTCGATAGCACTAAAAAGCCTGAAAGTCGATTTCAAGAACGCTACGGTGGGGTTGGATGCTGTCAGAGAAACACTGAAAACGGAGTTATCGAGGGTGCAAGCGCAGTTAAGCCCAGGATACCTGTTTAAGAGCGACCGTGAGTTATCTCCAGAACGCCGGGATCCTGTTGAAAACCATGTTGTCGGTGGTGAACCCATATTCCATGCCTATGACTTTGATGTGGGGGCTCTTGTCCAGGATGCGGAGAGGATAGTTGATGTTCATGGGGTTACTGATGTCAGGAATGTGGTGGTCATAGGTAACGGTGGTTCTATAAGCAGTTCGAAAGCGCTATACCATGCTCTAGTGAAGTATTCGACTGATGAGAGATACTATGGTAAAAGATTATGTGTTGTCGACGACATGGATCCCGACAACATCGCCAGCATAAAGCGGGAGTGCAGTCCTGAAAGCACTATTGTCCTGGTGATAAGCAAGTCAGGCACGACGCAGGGCGTCATGGACTCGCTAAGCCAGTTCACCGGATACAAGGTATGTGGGATAACCTCGAGAAAGGATGGTAGGCCCCTATACGAGCGGCTTAAGAGGATGGTGGGTGAACACGTGGGTGATCTCATACTGGAGCATCCTCCGATAGGCGGGCGGTTCACTGGCCGAACGTCTGTAGGAACACTACCCCTCGCGCTGCTGGGAATGTCCAAGGAAGAATTATTGGACTTTAACAACGGGGCTTTGCAGGCCTATGGGAGGATAGGGCCGCATGCCGGGCAGGAGACAAATCCTGCGTTAATGACCGCCTCAGTAATGCGTTATCTTGAATTGAAGAAAGATTGTGTTATAATCTATGCGCCAATGTATTCCCACAGGTTTGACGGATTCCTCCACCTCATAACCCAGTTACAGCACGAGAGCGGGTGCAAGTCAGGTGAAGGGCAGGCTATGATAGCTGCTTCAGGCCCGGAGTCACAGCACAACACCAACCAATGGTTCTTCGGCGGAAAGCCTAATAAGGCTGGCGTATTCTTCACGATAGCCAGGCCTGAAGTGGGGGGGCTCAGTGCTTTTGACGGCGTATTGCTTGAGGACTCGCTTTCTTTCGAGTCTGATGGGACTATCGGTGACGCAGCGTCAAGGATTCCGCCAATACCTGTCCTAAAAGTGGCCGTCGATGGGATGACCCCGCAGGCTGCGGGATGCCTTATGGCTTTCAGCCAATATGCGTTTGGCGTGTATCCTGCATTACTAAGGGACTTGAATCCGTTTGACCAGCCTGACGTCGTCAGGAGCAAGGAGATAGCGAGAGAACTGAGGTCTGGTGGGGGCTAGTAGCCTTCCAGCTCGATCTTGTTGTGTAGCTGGAGGCTTTCGACTTCCACATGGGTAACGATTATCAGCTGGCCTGTCTCCGAGATTTTTGTCAGGGCTTCGCCTAGTATCTCCCTGTGTGGTTCGTCAAGGCTTCCGAAGGGCTCGTCCAGGATGAGCATCCTGACTGGTGACATCAATTCTATTAAGGCTATCCTCAACGCTAATGCCAGTTGTATCTTTTCCCCTCCTGAAATCTGGTCGAGTGAGAGTGTTCCGTTGCTGGTCTTGAATTCTATGTCATATTCCCTTGTGAATGACACGTTGAGGTATCTCGGGTTTTGGTTGAACCTGTTGAAGTAGTTTGTTAGTATGGAGTTCAAGCCCCCTATAAAGCTTTCACGCGCGTACTTCACGAGTCCCTTGTCCCTGTGGAATATCTCCCGTGCCTGGGCGAGTTTCCTGGACATGCGCTCGGCATCCGAGTGCTCTTTTACCAACTCCATATAGTCAACAAGCTTTTTCTCCCGCTCCATCGTCTGTTCGCTGATTCTCTTAATGTCTGCGGAGAGCGTATTGCATTCTGAGTCTAGGCGGTGTTTCTCGCTTGATAGAATGTCTCTCTCGTTCTGAAGCCTTTCATGCTCTCCGGTGTCATATGATATTTCGCCCAACTCCTTTCGTAGCTCATCCCTCCTGGACTCGTGCATTATCTTTCTCTTAACCGACTCGTCCTTACCCTCTGATATCCTATCCTTCAGGATGATCTCCTTGCGAAGCTCTCTTATGGCTCCGTCCATCCTGTTTGAGTCAGCGACCTTCTGCTCCACGAATTCGATAGTCTCTCCCGAATAGCCCATGGATTCTAGAGTCATCATATTGGAGTCGCGCTCGTCACACAGCCTTTTTCTCTCTCTAACAGCCTTCTCCAACTGATTCCTTAGCTGCCCATATTCTGCCTCATCCTTCCGGTACTCCTCCATGCTCGCCTTCATGTCATCGTATACTGCTTTTATGTTCGCCATCTCTGCCTCGATTTTCTTCAGGTTTTCGTACATCCTCTCCAGCATCACGGCAGTATCCTGTTTCTCCTTCGTCAAGTGGAATGAGTCGAGTTTCTGACCGCACCTCGGGCATTTCGCTTTCCCTCCCAGCGTGTCCAGCTCGTCTATGAAGTCCACCTTTTGCTTCACCCCAACCGCGGCTTCGGTATGGCTTTTCTGGAGGGACTGGTATTTCCCCTCGAGTTCAGCGTACTCCCTCTCCGCTTCAGGCTTCTTCTTAAGGGTTTCTTCAAGTTCCGTAATCCGTTTTTCCTCTTCAACAGTGCTTAACTCATCAAGCCTTGAATTTATTTCCATAATACTGCTGAGAGTAACCCTGAATCTGGGGTATTTATCCAGCTTTTTCTTCTCTGACTCGAGTTTAGCGAGCTCCTCCCCCTTGCTTCGCAGCTCTTCCAGCCTTGCTTGCGCTGACTCTATCTCCTTCTCAGCTTCAGCGAGACCGATACTAGTCCTATTAAATTCAGTGTTCAACGAATCTATCCTCCTTTTCGCCTCATTAATCCCCTTGAGGGACTCTTCAGACTTTTTCAGGTTTGACTCGGCATTTTTCCTGTATTCCTCGTTCTTAAGTAGCTTCTCCCGCAATTCGCCTTCACCCTTCCTGAACTCTTCTATGTCTCTCCGGTAGGATTCCTCAGCGTCCTCAGGGTGTTTCTTTATCTGGTCTGAGAGCACAGAGACCCTCGCATCCTGCTCCTTCAGGTCCTCCCCCACGCCAGTCCAAACCCTCTCGAGCCTGTCCAGCCCGAAGAGCCTGTCCATCTCGACCTTCCCTTCCCTTCCACTCAGTCTGTCCAGTATGCCAGTGAGGCCCGATTGCGGGACGTAAAGCAGCCTCTCCAGCATGTCTTCGCTTAGAATGTTGTTGAGGCTATTGTACACTGAAGTGGGGTTGTCTGCTACCTGCACTCCATCACACGTCATTAATGCGGTCGAAGGCTTCTCCAGAAGAATCTTCTTTTCAACGACGTACTCCCTACTGTCGTGTGTGAAAGCAAGCCTGACGTAAGCACTCCTAGCGCCATTACGTACGCGGTTAGAATACCCTGAAGCGGTCTTCTTGAACAAGAACTTTATGGCCTCAAGTATGCTAGTCTTTCCTGTCCCGTTCCTGCCGAGTATCTGGAGGCCTTCAGTCAAGTCTGCCTCAAGCTTCTCGTGGCAAGACCAGTTTTCAAGCGTAATCCTGTTCAGACGCATGATGGATTGACTATGGTATTCACTGGTTAAATGGTTTTAAACATGCCCTCTAAAGTAAAGACTAAGCATGGCAAAGACAGAGTGGGTGCTGAGATGGGAGACCGTCCACCCCCTCCACAGGATGGAGGCCTTCTTCATGGGCCATGGGGAGGGTAAGGTTCTTGGCAGCGACTACAGCCGGCTGATGGGCTTGTGCAAGGATAACGTAATGCACATGTATTACTCGCGGAAGGACCTTGAACGTAAGACTCGACACTCACTTAAGATACTCCAGGACCAGGACTTGATGAGGGGGTACGTCGAGTCCACGATAGAGAACTATACTGGGCTAATAAAACTGATAAGGGAAACCATCCGGGTGCAGAAGAAGCTCTCTAACCGGGAGCTTGCTGAACGGTATGGTGAAGTCATACGGCGGATTGGGATACTTCAATGCACTTACGACCTGTCAAGGCCTGAATATTTCATTGCTGTCGAGGATAAGGTCAGGGAGTATCTACTCTCCAGTGGGATTGGGGAGGAGAGGGTTAATGAGGTTTTCAGCGTCCTGACCACGAGCACTGAGATGACTCTCTTGGATTATGAGGAGCTTGACTGGCTGAACATGGTTCTTGACGTTAAGAAGGCAGGCCTTGGTTCTGATGGATTAATCCAGAATAGATTGGCTGAGCATAAGAGGAAGTACGGTTGGATTGGTACGTCAGAGCAGAGGAGTCCGTGGAGCATCTCTCACTATCAGGAACTGCTTTCAAGGGACATACTCTTGGGTAAGAACGAGCTGATGGAGAGGATTAAGGCCAAGAAGACTCGGAAACAGCAGTTAAGGCGGCGTCAATCACGACTGATTAACCGGCTGGACATTAGCGAGGACATCTACTATCTGCTTGCTATAGTCAGGGAGCTGGCGCACCTTAGGCTTAAGATAAGGTTCACGTGGATTGAAAGCGGATTCCTGATGCGTAAGGTGCATCGGGAGATCTCCAGGAGGACTGGTGTCAGGCGTGGGGAGCTTGAATACTACCTGCTGAAGGATGTGAGACGGCTTTTGCTGAGGAAAAAGAAGATTGACGTTATGGAGGTTCAAAACCGGAAGAGATACGCGTTCCTCCTCATTAAAGGCAGGTTATACTTTTACACTGGACTTCAGGTCTGTCGTCTGGAGTCAAGGGAACTTGTTGAGGCAGACTATAGTAACATAAACGAGGTATGTGGTGGCGTGGCTAACCCGGGGATAGTCTCCGGGCGGGTCAAGGTGATAAACGCTTTAACCCGGAATCAGGAGGCTGAAGTCAGGAAGATGGAGCGGGGGCAGATCCTGGTCACGGGAATGACTCGGCCACACTTGATATACGCGATGAAGAAGGCATCGGCGATAGTGACTGATGAGGGGGGTATAGCATCCCACGCCGCCATACTCAGCAGGGAGCTGGGTGTTCCATGTGTTATCGGTACCCGGATGGCGACAAAGATATTCAAGGACGGTGATTATGTTCTGGTTGACGCGAACAAGGGCATAGTCAGGAAGATAACGAAGAAGGAGATAATACGCATGGGTGATGGCGTCGTCAGGCGGAAGCCTAGGTTGCGCACGCCAAAATCTGTTCTGAGCCCTGTGCGGGAGGAGAGGGTTGTGTGGCTTGACGAGCTTGATAGGGCTGACGTCCCGTCTGCCGGGGGGAAGGGCGCTAACCTGGGGGAAATGCACTCTAATTTCAATGTTCCTAACGGCTTCTGCGTCACAACCCGGGCATACCGTGACTTCATAATCCAGAACAACATTTACGGGAGAGTGAAGGAGGTGCTTGTCGAATGTGACATGACGGATCCGTTGGAGGTAAAGAAGGCATCTAGGCGAATAAGGCACGTAATACTCTCCAACGAGCTCTCAAAAGAACTCGAGTCTGATATAATATCATTCTACAGGAAACTCTCCATAAAGAAGGTCGCGGTCAGGAGCTCTGCTACAATGGAGGATATGCCTGACGCAAGTTTCGCCGGGCAGCACGACACACTGCTTAACGTTAAGGGCGCTTCAAAGCTCATTAATTCAGTCAAATACTGTTGGGCTTCACTATACACTCCGCGGGCTATACATTACCGTGAGTCCAATCGTATGGGTCACGACGTCCTTATAGCAGTGGTGGTGCAGGAGATGATTAATCCGCGTTATTCTGGGGTCATGTTCACCATTGACCCAATTGAGGCGCAGCAGATGCTTGTTGAGGTTGTTAAGGGACTTGGCGACAAGCTTGTTTCAGGCATTGTGACGCCAAACGAATACATGCTGAACCGGAAGACGCTTTCCATAGAAAAATCCATGGAGACATTCAGTGTGGACCAGTCCCTGCTGAGGGTGGTCGCTAAGGCCGGCATAAGGCTTGAAAGACACTATAAATACCCTCAAGACGTAGAATTTACCATAGACTGGGAAGGCAGGTTGTGGATACTGCAGTCCCGGCCGATAACAAGTATCTGATGGTTGACATGTCTGGTGTGGGGCAGAAGCCGGTCGGTGCTGCGGGGCGTGTAGGCGTTCAGGATGAGCTTGCCAGGCAGGAGACGAAGGATGTGCCTAAGGTAGTTCTCGTGCTGAAGGTGGGGAGACATGGTGAGAAGGATAAGACAGGTGATTCTCCGCTGAGTGAGGGTGGTGAGCGGCAGGCTTTTTCATATGGATACGGCCTGGACCATACCACTCCCACAGATGAAGTGTATGGCGTTAAAGTGTATAGCAGTGGTATAGAGAGGGCTCATTTCACAGGTCAGATGATTTCAGAGGGTGCTAGTCAGGCAATTGAAGACTCGCCGAGCCCTCATTTAACGCGTTTCGACTCCAGTGGCAACCCCCTAGTCCACCGGAATCGGGACGAGCTTTCCTACGAGGGTCTAGTGCACTTGTGCGATGGCGCTCTCACAAATCTTCAGGGGCCCTTCATGAGGGAGCATCATCCTGGTTATGCGCAGTATGATGAGCGTCAGAGGAAGGCTGCGATGCAGGATGCCGAGGACTACGTCTGCAATCTTGCTTTGCAACAGTATCCGGGATTCGTTGATACGGCCGCAAGCAATGTGGCAAGACTATTGCTTAGGCAGCTTGGGATGGCCGACAGCCTGAAGGACGGTTCGCGGGCGATAATGGTTGACGTCAGCCACAATAGTCCGTTAATATCGTTCCTGAGCAAATGCCTGGTGCGCAGAAACACTGATACTGGTGAGACGACTATGGGCTTCTCGAGGGTTGAGGAGATAGGCGGTTCTCTCAAGCCCGCTGAATTCTTTGAGATCAAGAAGACCATCGGCCATGACGGGAATGCGAGGCTGGAATTCCGATTCGACGACCCCCACCGGTTAAGCGGATACCAATGCAGTCTTGATGTGGACGAGATGGGCCGTCTAGCGTTAAGGGCGACGCGTTGAACATCATTCGGCTCAGACCGAAAGAAACGTATTCTCCTTAAAAGGGTGGAAGGAAATAGTTTTACATGAAAAGGACCACGACTATCATATGGATGATCGCCTGCGTTTTTATTCTTGGATGCGTGCAGGCCCTAAGTCTGTCTGGAGATGATAACCCGGTTCCCGCCCTCTATCAAGAGGATTCTGGTGAATCAGTGAGTGAAGGGGTTGAGGTCACGGTATACAACTCCAACCTTGGCATAGTGAAGCAGGTCACGAAAATCGACTTGTCTACTGGATTGAACACCATTCCATTTGCGGGTGTAGCATCCAGCATAGATACGACGAGCGTTAAGCTCAAGTCGCTTGACGGAAGTTTCAGCGTTCTCGAGCAGAACTACCAGTACGACCTGGTTAGCAAGCAGAAGCTTCTGGAGAAGTTCATAGACAAGAAGATAAGCGGCTACAAAGTGCTTGGAGACACAAAGGAGCTTGTTGAGGGTGTGCTTTTAGCAGCTTCCGGAAACGAGTTGATACTCAAAAAATCTGATGGCGGCCTTGAGGTTGTCTCAGTTCAGAACCTGATGCTGCCACAGCTGCCGGAAGGCCTGATAACCAAACCTACGCTAGAGTGGTTGATAACCAGCAGTAGTGCTGGAAGCAAGGTCGCTGAGTTGTCTTATATGACTTCAGGGATGACGTGGCGTGCAGACTATGTCGCGGTGGTCAATAAGGACGATAGTATCATGGACTTGAATGGATGGGTGACGGTGAATAATAATGCTGGCACTGCTTTCCAGGATGCGAAGCTGAAACTGGTTGCTGGTGACGTGAATCGTGCTCAAGAGCCGAGTGTCCGCATGATGGAGAAGGCTTATGCAGTGGCCGACAGTATTGGCGGATCACAGTTTGCTGAGGAGCAGCTGTTCGAATACCACATGTATGACTTGCAGCGTAAGACGACTCTTAAGGACAGGGAGCAGAAGCAGATTTCCCTGCTTGCCGCTTCCGGAACTCCTGTTGAGAAGGAGTTCATATACGAGAATCAGGGCGGATGGTGGTACTCTGGCACGGACAGCAAGAAGATACAGGTAAAGCTTAACTTCAAGAACAGCGAGGGGAATGGTCTTGGAATGCCTTTGCCAAAGGGGCTTATGCGGGTGTTCAAGAAGGACAGTCAAGGCAAGCTTCAGTTCATAGGTGAGGACAGCATAGATCACACTCCGAAGGATGAGACGATAAGGATACTCATGGGCAATGCATTCGACGTTGTCGGTGAGCGCAAGCAGATGAATGTTAAGGACCTAGGATGCCAGTATGAGGTTACATGGCAGATAACCCTGCGGAATCATAAGGAGGAGGACGTAGTGGTTACTGTCCTGGAGGACGCGTATTGGGACTGGGAGATTGTGAGCGAGAACTACGAGCACATAAAGGAGAGCAACGAGAAGATAAAGTGGAGGATACCTGTTAAGAAGGACGGTGAAAGCATATTGACCTACAAGATAAGGTACAACCACTGCTGAATTTTTAGGGGCTAAACACCCCTAAAACCTCTTTTTTATTTTTCCCATGCTCTAGCTTCTAGTCTTTATAAACAGAAATACAACTCCTTATTACTGGCTGATTGAGGCTAGACTCAAGGGGATACTGGGGGAGAACAAGCCTGGCGCCTTCTCCCCCGATTTCCCTGAACTACTCCTGACCACTATTATATAAACATTGACTAGTCTATATGTACGATGAGGCTAAGGCAGCTAATATCCCTTGCATTGGTTATGACTGCACTTCTGATGCTATTCATCCTGGTCTCAAGCGTCTCAACTTGCGTAATATACCCTGACTCCTATCATCAGCCATGTAGCATCCTATTTGGGCACATGACTTCAACAACTTCAAACACCACTTCAACCACCACTCAATCCACTACGTCATCAACTTCTTCCACGTCCACGACAACCACGACAACATCGACTTCCACAACCACAACCTCGTCCACGACAACCTCCACAACCTTGTTCGAGTGTTCTGAAGGATTTGAGTTGCGGGAAGTTTTAGGGGATGATGTATGCATTCCGTCAGACTGTTTCCTTAACGTGCCCTACATGCGGCAGGAGCAGGACAATTGGTGTGGTCCAGCAGTAATCCAGATGGTGTCCGGATACTATGGGGTAAACCGGCTGCAGACCAATCTTGCCACTGGCATGAGGACTGGCGAGATAACAACCGTCGACATGCTCGTTAAGATACTTGAAAAACAGGGTTTCATCACTGACGTGTACAAGGAAGACGATTTTGAAGACTGGTTCATAGAACTCAACAAGAGAGTGTGCGTGAAAAAAACCCCCGTAATAGTCCTTCAAAGAATAGATTATGGCGACAAGGATAGGGGTCATTACCGTGTCGTCGTCGGCATGGATGCACTGAACGTTTATGCCTTAGACCCGATTCTCGGATTGAGGGTTTTCACATGGGAGGAATTCCAGAAGCTGTGGGAGGGTAATAGGGAGACGAGATACGACAACCTGCTTATAGTCCCGCACCACTGAAGTCCGTGATTTTTATTCTAATAAGATAATTTACTGTGGATGGCAATGGACTACCGTATATTAGTGTTATCAACGATTTTTGTCGTGTTTTCCTGCTGCCTTTCAGATGATGCGGGAATGAAAACAGTACAGACGCTGCAGACTACACAGACGACTGCGACGACCAGCATTCCCACAACACTTAACCTGGACTATGCTGACCCATTGGGGCAGAGTTATTTCGACTCATCGTGCACATGGGTTTACGGGGAGGACGGAGTCGACTTCATAGACGAGACTCCTGAAGAACTCCAGTTATACGAGAACGAGAGCTTCACTTACGCGGAATTCTACCTGCGTGGCCTGGGAGAGAAAAAGACGTTCAAAGCCCACTTGTACGACTCCCAGCGTAAATACGAGGGGTATCCATTTGCCAACTACAATGAGTTCGAGCTGGGTGAAGGCGATTTCACGAACTTCACACTCAAGATAGTGACCCCGGTGGACGATAGCACAATGGTCTTCGCCATAGTGGCTAAAAGACAATGCACGTAGGCAGAAATCCATTTTTCAACCCGCCATAGTAATAATTCACGTGAAGAAGCTGACCAAGAAAAGATCCAGGAAATCAGGGATGCCTCCCGGAAGCCTCGTCCACATAGGAGACCGGAAAATAGATGAGACCATAATCACTGTAATAGACTATGACGAATCCAAATTCCAGGAAAAGACGATAAAAGAAATCCATGAGTGCAGCCCGTTCACAAAATCCGCGACTGTCTCATGGATAAACATCATAGGCATACACGACATCGAAGTCCTGCGTAAGATAGGGGACATGTTCAATATGCATCCGCTTGTCGTGGAAGACATACTTAACACAGACCAGCGGCCTAAGATGGAGGATTTCGGCGACTACATTTTTCTTGTTCTTCAAATGTTGACTTACAATGAATCAAAGGAATCTGTTGATGCGGAGCAGATAAGCATAATATTGGGCCCTAATTTTGTGCTCTCCATACAGGAGACTGAAGGCGACGTCTTTGATGGGGTTAGGGAGCGCATCAGGGGTGGGAAGGGCAAGATACGGAAGATGGGTTCAGACTACCTGACTTACGCGCTGTTGGACGCTATAGTCGATAATTACTTCCTCATCATGGAGAAGGTTGGTGAGGACATAGAGGATGTTGAGGAGGAGGTTGTCGGGCAGCCAACGCCTAAGACTCTCCACACAATCCACGATATTAAGGGAGAGCTTATTTTCCTCCGCAGGTCTGTATGGCCTTTAAGGGAGGTTGTGAGTTCGCTCCAGAGGTTTGAGGGGAAGCTAGTGAAGAATAGCACTAGAGTATATCTCAAGGACGTGTACGATCATATCATACAGGTCATCGACTCAATAGAATCATTCAGGGATATTATCTCAAGTATGTTGGACATATACCTCTCAAGCATAAGCAATAGGATGAATGAGGTGATGAAGGTTTTGACCGTCATAGCGACGATATTCATCCCCTTGACGTTCATAGCCGGCGTCTACGGCATGAACTTCAGGTATATGCCCGAATTGGGGTGGCATATCGGCTACCCGCTCGTATTGTCTCTCATGCTTTTCATAGCATTGTCGATGCTAGCCTACTTCAAGCGGTTGAAGTGGATCTAGAATAAGCTTCTTATAACGAATATTATCGGGCTGAGTATCAGGTTCATCAGTAGTTTAACGTAACCTATATACGGTATCCTTATGAAACCCCTGCCAGTAATCTGCGCTTCATTAACGAGGTATGCTATCCTAAGTCTGTTAGAGCATTGGTCGCTGCCCTGGTTATTGTCCCCCTTTGTCACG
The DNA here is from genome assembly GCA_043813075.1 of Candidatus Altarchaeota archaeon. Lineage (GTDB taxonomy): Archaea > Altiarchaeota > Altiarchaeia > IMC4 > SCGC-AAA252-I15 > CAYREE01. The sequence continues at coordinate 8,771 of JBDRLL010000017.1, read as the reverse complement.
TAAAGCTTGAATGACCCTGAGCTTGGGTACATTGGGTAGCGGCATTCACCCCCCGACTGGCATGACTTCACAGACTCTATCGCCTCATCTATGTCCGCCATGGTTATGCAATCGAGTGTGCCATCGTGCCTGGCGTACGTCCAGTCTGAAACGTGTATGACGCCGACGGTCCTGTGGATTATGGGGTCATTACCCATGAAATCCCTGTGGTGCAGGTCACGCTCATATATTATCACGTCGCCAAGCTCTGACTCAGGGCTCTTAACGATTATCATGTCACCCCTCTTAAACCCGTTCAAAAGCGGGAAGGAGTCTATCGTTTCCCCAGTGACATTCCTAAAATTAAGCCAGTCAATCCATGCAGTGTCTCCGGGATTATGAGTCATGCTGCCGGACGTCACCACCACCAGTGGCACCAGCATTTCAGCGCCAAGAGTCACCTTCAAGACTATTATTATGACCGCGACAGTAACCCCAACCTCCAGGAAATCCCTCGCCCAAGAGCGGATCCAGTCACTTTCCCGCATATTTAATCGACCTAGACTTATTATTAGACAATGGCGTTAAAAATGGGTCTTAATGATGTCGTCAAGATGGAGTCAACCCATCTAGCTCAAGTATTCAAACGCCTTCCAGTGGCCATATCACACGGCAACGGCATGTATCTCTACGACATAGAGGGCCACGAGTATCTGGACATGTTCTCTGGGATAGCAGTTAACAATGTGGGCAACTGCCATCCTAAAGTTGTTGATGCGGTCAAAAAACAGGCTGAAAAGCTGATGCACACTTCAAACTGGTATTACACCCTCCCACAGCTGGAGCTGGCCGAGAAGCTGACTAGTATCACTGGCATGGAACGCTTGTTCTACTCTAACGACGGTTCCGGCGCGGTGGAGACGTCATTCAAGCTCGCGAGAAAGGCGACCGGCAAGAAGGAGGTTGTCGCGTTCAAGAACTCCTTCCATGGCCGTACGATGGGTTCCCTAAGCCTCACTTGGGGTGAGAGGTATAGGAAGCCTTTTGAGCCATTAGTGCCTGGAGTCAGGTTCGCAGACTATGGTAGCATGGAGTCTCTGAAAGAGCAGGTTACGGGGGACACCGCAGCGGTCATAGTGGAGCCCATACAGGGCGAGGCTGGTGTGAACATACCTGAAAAGGGGTTTCTAAGCGAGTTGAGGGAGTTCACTGCGGACAAGGGTGTGCTGTTGATTGTTGATGAATGCCAGACCGGTTTCGGCAGAACGGGAAAGCTATTCGCATTCCAGCATGAAAACGTAAAACCTGACATACTCGTCCTTGCGAAGGCGCTTGGCGGTGGTTTTCCCATATCAGCAGCCCTCTACTCTGGATTCGACTTTGAGGCAGGCCAGCAGGGCGGCACATTCAACGGGAATCCGCTTGCATGCGCGGCTGCTAACGCTTCTGTTGACGTGATACTGGGGGAGAAGCTCTCTGAGAATTCTAAGAAGATGGGGGGCATACTACTGGATGTCTTGCTAGATCATGGTCTTGATGCGCGTGGCATGGGGTTGATGATAGGATTCAATGTCAAGGACGGTAGGGGTACTGTCATGAAACTTATCAGAGAGCGGGTGCTAACGATATACTCCGGCAACACCATACGCGTGCTGCCTCCGCTGATAATCGGTGATGAGCATATAAAGCTTTTTTCAGATTCATTAAAGGAGGTGCTTTAGTATGGATGATGAAAAGGATTTTGCGTTGAGGATACTTCAACATCTTCCCGGCAAGAACTGTGGGATGGAGTCTCCATGCGGACTCCCAAAGTGCAGGATGTTCGCAGTCAAACTCGTTCGCGATGAGAAGAAGATGGGTGACTGCCCGTATATCGAGGAGCCTCAAAGGCAGTCGATAGCAGTGATTCTGGACGAGTTTTTCAACTAGACCATACTGTTTTATATGGGGGATTACAATACTTATTGTATCGGTGATGGCAATGGCTAACGGATTATGTGCTGGAATCTTCTTTTCGCTCCCCATATTATTCATATCCTTCCCTTTCATAATCGGCTTACTATCGTCCTTCATAAAGATAATCAAGGAGTATGAGAAGGGTGTTCTGTTCGCATTCGGAAAGTATGTCGGAACCCTCACTCCAGGACTGAATTTCGTAATCCCTATTTACCACAGGGTTATTAAGGTGGACCTGCGGATCGCTACTGTAGACGTTCCAAAGCAGGAAGTCATAACTAAGGACAATGTCCCTGTGAACATTAACGCGGTCATATACTTCAGGGTCAAGGACCCTGTCAGAGCAGTCCTAAACGTTGAGGATTATGTGTACGCTGTGGCCAAATACGGCCAGACTTCCCTGAGGAATGTAACTGGTGATGCTACGCTAGACGACCTTCTGAGCGAGAGGAAGAAGATTGCCGAACAACTCAGGGAGATAGTCGACGAGGCCACTGACCCGTGGGGTATTGAAGTCACGGCAATCGAGCTTCAGGACATCGAGCTTCCTGAGACTATGAAGCGGACGATGGCGAAACAGGCTGAAGCAGAGCGTGAGAAGCGGGCGACAATAATAAAAGCGTCGGGCGAGGTTGTTGCGTCGGAGAACCTTGTTAAGGCCGCTAAGATATTATATGGTGTCAAGGGCGCCCTTCATCTGCGTACATTGCATTCTCTGAATGACATCTCGTCTGACCAGAGCAATAAGGTCGTGTTCATGGTTCCATTGGAGTTGCTTAGGAGTCTGGAGGAGGTGGATTAGATGATACCCAGGGTTATAACACAGTATGAGAAGGGTGTGGTGTTTGGTTTTGGGAGGTTTAAGGGGATTTGGGAGCCGGGACTGCACATTCAGATACCATTCTACCATTCCATACAGAAGGTTGATGTGCGTGTGAAGACGTTGGACATTCCAAAGCAGGAGGTTATGAGTAGGGACAATGTCCCTGTGAACATTAACGCGGTCATATACTTCAAGGTGTTTGACTCTGAGAAGGCGATAATAAACATTAGGGACTACATATATGCTACCGCAAAATACGCTCAAACGGCATTGAGGAACGTTACTGGAGAGGCGACACTCGACGAGCTTTTGAGCGAGAGGCAGAAGATTTCTGAACGACTCAGGGAGATAGTCGACGAGGCCACTGACCCGTGGGGTATTGACGTCACGGCAATCGAGCTTCAGGACATCGAGCTTCCTGAGAACATGAAGCGGACGATGGCGAAACAGGCTGAAGCAGAGCGTGAGAAGCGTGGTGTCATAATCAATTCTGAGGGCGAGGTTGTTGCTGCTGAGAACATCGCGAACGCTGCTAAAAACCTCTACGGCACTCCAGGGGCGCTTCACCTGCGGACGCTTCATACTATAAACGACTTGTCGTCCGACCAGTCTGATACAATAGTCTATGCAATACCGATAGAGTTGCTGAGGGCTATAGAGCGTATAGGCGATTATCTTGAGAAACTGCAGAAACAGGGCAGATAAACCATTTTTCAGATATTTAAGTTTTCATACGCCATAGATTTAGACTAGTATGAAATCGTTTTTTGCATTTCTCGCGATACTGTTGCTGGCTGGAAGCTCGAATGCAGTCCTGGACTATGAAGTCTACTGGAATTTCAATCCAAACACAAGGCCCTCCGGAAATCCTATCCCCGGTTTTGTTAAAGGCCTTAACGAAACCTGGTTGTTCTATCCTTCTGAGGGTGTGTTATACCTATTGAATCCTAAGGGCGAGAAGGTCGGTGAATATCCGGTGGGTGGCGAGATATACTCTGTCGACGTCGGTGATCTGGACGGAGATGGTGTTACGGAAGTTGCTGTTGGCCATGAGTCAGGTGTTGAAGTGTATCAAGTCCGTCTGCACGGTGACATTGGGGACCAGGCATGGTCTAAGACCCTCATTGCGGGAGGCAGGTATGTTAGGATAGCTGACCTTGACGGTAGGATAGGCCTTGAAGTCCTGGTTTTGGGGGGTTATAATGTGGCACTATACTCATCTAGCGGATCTCTGATATGGGGTGTGAAGTCCATCCGCATGATATCAACGCCTCCTGTTGTTTCAGACGTTGATTCTGATGGTGTTGTTGAAATCCTCTTTGGTGCAGGAGACCTGATGTATCTGCTTAAAACACCGCCCTACGAGCCTGAATTCTACTCTGACGTGGGTGACGTGATGCAGCCGATAAATGTTGTCGACTTTGACGGCGACTTCAATAGGGAGATAGTGTATTCTACGAGCGGCGGGAGAATATACTCGCTCAGCTATGGTGATAAAGGCTTTGACGTTGAAGACGTATATCCTGTTTCAAGGGGTGTTTCAACGGGTTCGGTCGTATTGGACCTTAATTCGGACGGTGTTATGGACGCGCTTGTCGGGACTAAAAAGAGGTCGCTTTACGCAGTCAACCATACTGGGGACGGATTATGGTATTACACTACACAGTCAACCCTTGACGTTGAACCTGTCCTAGGGGACATCGACTCGGACGGGATAATGGAAATACTTTATCCGCAGGGCGACACATTATACATGCTGGACCATTCAAGTGCCATCTGGTCAAGAGAATTCAAGTCAAGCCTGTATGGCCGGCCATTGGTCGCAGACATAACCGGAGACCATAAACCAGAGATAATAGTGACCCTAAATAATGGGGGTATAGTGGTTTACTCCAGTAGGAGCATGGTTGACCGCTCCAATGCAGAGCGTTTGTATGGTAGGGCCGAGGACTTCTATGGGAAAGGATCTTTCGCTAACGCCCTTGCCTTCAATGATTTGGCTAGGAATGAATACTCCAAGATAGGGGACACGGAGGGCTTGTTGAAGGCGTCAAGGATGGAGAAGAGGATTGAGGCTGACGAGTTCTTTAACATGGGTGAAGTGTACTATGAGTTCGGCTATTTTACCAGTGCAGGAGAATTGTCTGCAAGATCACTTGAGATCTTTGAGTCTATCGGATACACTCCTGGCATCGAGCGGGCATTGGTTCTTCAGAAGAAGTCTTCACTCCAGATGGAGGCGGAAGAGCTCGTAGACCTGTCTCAGCTGGACTATACGTCAGGGAAGTACAATGATTCCAAGTTTAAAATCCTTCAGGCATCCAGGATTTTCAGGGTGCTAAACTACACTGAGGGTGTTTTGGGGGCGGACGTGATGGTTGAACGGGTTTACGGCAAGATGAGTGCTGACTCGTATTACTTCCTGGGCGTCTTGACATACTTCAATAATACAGACCTGATAGAGGCAAGGCATTATATAAGCAAGGCGGAGGACACTTACAAGCTGATTAATGACACTGAGGGTTTAAGGCGGGTCAGGGATATAGACCGGAGGATTACGGCAGATGACTTGATGATAAAGGCTGTTAAGAGCATTGATTCAGGGAATATGGGGCAGGCACTGTCATACGCTTTGACTGCGCGTGAGATATACACTGAATTAGGCTATGAGATAGGCGTGCTCAAATCGGAGGACATTATACGCTCCACTGGCCTGGACGTGAAAGAGGATGCGGGCCAGATTACTAAAACTCCTGCAAACCCCCTATACATTGCGGTTGCAGTCGTCTTTATCCTGCTTGCGGTAGCCCTCATAGCCAGGAAAAAGACTACTTCTTAGACTTTAAGGCAGCCTTAACAAGGCCGTTGAACAGTGGGGCCGGCTCCTCTAGCCTGCTCTTGAATTCTGGGTGGAATTGCGATGCAATGAAATATGGGTGTGACGGTATCTCAAGCATCTCGACCAGGTTCCTCTCCGGGTTCATGCCTGAGAACACCAGGCCGCACTCCTCGAGTTTATTGACGTATTCCGGGTTCACCTCGTATCTGTGCCTATGACGCTCTGAAACCTCTTTCTTCCCGTATAGTCTTGACGCTAGTGTATCTGGTTTTATGGCGCACCTGTATGCTCCGAGACGCATTGTGCCGCCCTTGTCTTTTATGTCCTTTTGCTCAGGAATGTAGTCTATCACCGGGTAGGGCGTATCCTCATCTGATTCTGTTGTGTTCGCTTTTTCCATCCCACACGCGTTTCTAGCATATTCTATCACAGCAACCTGCATTCCGAGGCATATCCCAAGGAAAGGTATGTTGTTCTCCCTGACGTATCTAACCGCATCTATCTTCCCTTCAACACCCCTGCTGCCGAATCCTCCGGGAACCAGGACTCCATCGACTTTGTCGAGTTCTCCGTCAGTCATCTCATCCGACTCTATCCACCTCATGTTGACGTTGCACGAGTTGGCTGCTCCAGCATGCTTGAACGACTCTTTTATGCTGAGGTAAGCGTCTTCAAGTCCAGTGTATTTGCCAACTATGCCGATAGTCACCTCTTCACTGGGCTTCCTCATCTTGTTCACCAGCTTATCCCATTTTGACGGTTTCGGCTTCCTCTTCCTTAAACCAAGTTTCTTTGTTATCAGCAGCCCTATGTCCTGTTTTGTAAGCTCTTTCGGCAGTAAGTACGTGTCCTCAAGGTCATGGTTGCTGAGAACACATTCCTCCCCAACACCGCAGAAGAGGGCTATCTTCCTTTTTGTAGATTTGGAAAGTGGTATACTGCACCTTCCAATCAGTATGTCTGGTTGAATGCCCATGCCGAGAAGCTCTTTCACGCTGTGCTGTGTGGGCTTAGTCTTCTGCTCTCCACTAAGGATTATGGGCACATAAGACAAGTGTATGAATAGGAAGTCGTTTATCGCGTCGAGGCTCATCTGTCTTAATGCCTCGATGAAGACCTGGTTCTCAATGTCTCCCACAGTCCCACCTACTTCGATGGTGACTATGTCTGTGTCGAACTGGTTTATCCTCCTCTTTATCTCATCGGTTATGTGGGGTATCACCTGGACCGTCTTCCCGAGGTATTCCCCCCTCCTCTCCTTCTCTATGACCGTCTTGTATACGCTTCCAGTAGTCATGTTTGACTGGCCAGTCAGGTCTTTGTTCAGAAATCTCTCATAGTGCCCCAAGTCAAGGTCTGTTTCACTACCATCATCCAGCACGTATACCTCCCCATGCTCATATGGGTTCATCGTGCCTGGATCTACGTTCACGTAGCCGTCGATTTTAACAGGTTTAACGGAATAACCCATGTCCGACAGGATTCTTCCGATAGAAGCAGTTACAACCCCCTTACCGAGGCCGCTCAACACTCCCCCCGTAACTACAATACACTTCATATACGGGTTATCAATTAGTACATTGACATTAAAATATGAAATGTATTTAAGCTACCACGTAGTTAAGATTACATGCAAAGTCGGGCTTCATTGGTGGTTGCCTTAACGGTATTCATCTTCCTGTCCATAACCTCTGTTTCAGCTGATGAGGGCAGCCTATGCTGTTTTCTGGACCCGGTAATAGGATTATTCAAGTCAATATTCTCTGTTTTCACTCCAGGTGAGACGACCACGACTACGACAACATTGTATACCACGACTACGACAGTCAGGCCGTCCACGACGACAACCACGTTCACAACATCCACTTCAACAACCAGTACTGTGAGAACTTCGACCACCACGACGACGTTGATGGTGGGGGAATGCAATTCATTAGATGACTGCCCCAAACAGATTGTGGAGATAAGATGCAGGGGCAACGACAAGAAACTGGTGACTGAGGAGACTACGACATTCTACTGCTACAAGCCAGGTACCGAGGAGAGTGCCTGCAAGGGTAAGACACGCTCCCACACACTGGAGATATGCACTATCGGGGAAGTCTGCGTGGAAGGCAGTCCAGAGTGCATGACGGCATGATATTTATTCAATAATCGCCTCATTCTATATAATGGCCGGCTCGTTTGAGGCATTCATGGAGATAGTCAAGGCTGCTAAGGAAGAGTCTATCCGGGAGGCGGAGCGGCTGAACGCCAATGTTGAGACGAGACTGCCTGAAGTAGTCTATGTAGGACAGCCGTCAGTAGCTTCTGCCACTGCAGATAAGAGCAAGTTCGACCCTGGTATAGACCTTGAGGGGGAAGCCGATAAGCTCAGGGAATTTGTGAATGCGAGTCATGAGCAGGGACGGTTTTTCGGCGCCGTAAAGCGGATGAGGAATATGGGTGAAACAGATGACCTTATCGTCTCCGGAGTCCAGCGTGACCACAGGGAGGATGGGCGGGGATTCTATTGTAGCGTGCAAAGCAGGCGTGGGGAGTCAGAGCCGTATGTGGCGGAAGACGACATAAGGCTGTTCCTCGGGTTGCCTCCGATGGGTGATGAAGATGGTTCTGGCCTCATTAGAGGTGCGTCGTCAAACAGGCTTGAAGTCGAGTTGAACATGCCCGTATTCCGGATGCAGGTTGTCCCACGGCAGGCGCGTATTAAACGAAAATAGGTTGCTTAAACGATGTTTGACAGGGATTACGTGGTGATGGACAGGCTTCCTGGAGTAACCCTTAACGAGCTGACTTACCGCAGGCCGGAAGTCCTTGACGAGAACAAGATAGGCATAGCATATCAGCTTGGCATACACTCGGCATACGCTTATGTGTTTGGAGTTCGTGACGGATTCCAGACGAATTACGTGTTCAACCCACTCAACAAGATACTGACCCGTATAGACAAGGAGGCTTTCCTTGAGGTGCCTGAGGATCATGAGGCCACACTATCGGGGGATGATGTCTACACGAGGGAGATTGCGGGATGCGAGTTGAACAACCTGAAGTACATACCATCCTTCCGAACCGGCAGTGAGCGTGAGGACATACTAAGGGCTTTTACAGTTGGCTTCAAGGATAAGTACGAGGATATCGTGTTGAAGAAGGATAAGCTGTTGCGGATTGTCAGGG
>JBDRLL010000016.1:0-8674 GCA_043813075.1 Candidatus Altarchaeota archaeon | reverse complement strand
CCCGCCAGATATGTCTTTAATATACATCTCGCACAATCGCAGATTCCTATGGAATCCATCACAGTCTATCTCCTCAGGTGGGCAGCAATTACAGGGGTTTTCCTTCTGGGAATACCCCGTCTTCACCCCGTTTACCAGTTCTCTGCAGGGGATATATTCTTCTGTAAAGCTGAAGTATCCAACGTCTTTAATGAATTTTTCCTCACTCATCTCCACGCAATTTGGGCTGCGAGCCAGACACCAATTGAAATATTGCCTCTGCTGCTGAGAGTTTAATCCAGCTTTAGTGGGCCATGGCTTAGGATGTGGCTCCAACGTATAGTGGTATTTTTCCTCGTAGTTTCTCCCGTATTTTTCGTCATTGTAGTAGGTTTCTGTGCGCACCAGTATTTCAAGATCCCATTGGGTCGTTTCAGTTGGCTCATAACATTTACTCATAATATACTCGCCGCCGGGGCAAGTTCCGTTGATGTCGCTGATTTTCCTCTGATATTGGGTGAGAGAGAATCCATTAGGGTTGTCTTTAGTCTTCAATATGGGGTTGACAATCCCTTGGCCGAGGTATCTGGTTTTTATTTCCAGACAATAGGTGTTGTAGGCTCCACACCAGTTTCCAGGGCTGATGTCACAGGATGGTTCGGTGAATTTGACATCAATATAGTCCACTCTCGGAAAGCATGGGTCTCTATCTTCAGCTGAGGCAAACCTGCATAATAGGGCAATCAACAACACACTAGCAAACAACCAATGGAGCGCCCTCATGTACCATCATTTAGACTCTGATTAAATATATGCTGGGGAAATTTAGAATTCACTGCAGGATAAGTTCCCCTCCATGCATTAGACAAAAACTGCCGTGTATACTCTATCACCCCCATAAAGGGGTATGTGAAAAGGATTAACGCATGAGTTATATGAAAATTTTATTCAGTTCCCGCCTTCGGCACTAGCGTAGAAGTTAAATGGATGGGCGTATCCCCTGTTTTTATCTGAGTCTGGTGATTATTATATGCTAATGGTGGTACGTGTGGACTGCATAACTTGTGTGGTTGTCTCAATGCTTCTCTTGACTGTTTGTTTTAGCATGGGGTGTGTTTCGGAAAAAGGGGTTGCAGTCACTTCAACCACGCTCGAGCACGTGCAGAAGCCGGCGGCCGGGCTGGATAATCCCCCTCAGGAGGGTGATGCCGTAACCGTCAGGGGGCCTGAGAGGAAGTTCCACAGGACGCTCTCGATCGTGATGCCGGCGGGCTGGAGGGAAGTGGAATACCAGAACATGCTCATCTACCTGCCGCCTGGAAGCGAAGTCGCAGACCCCCTATCAGAGAAGGTTACTGTCGCCGTGGGGGTACTCCCAGAGAACAACACGGTGCCGTTGAAAGACATTCTCGAAGACGGAATCATAGACTCGAGGAAGATTGTCCCAGACCTTGAGTTAATAAGCGAGGAGGAGACATCGGTCAGCGGAATCTACGCGATAAGGATGGTGTTCTCCGGCACCATACAGGGCAAGAGATTCGAGAACACCCAGATCAGCTTGATGCGGGGGAAAATACTCTACCACCTAATACACAACTGCGTGAAAGACTACTGCAGGCACGGTGGCTCATACCGTGAGATGGTGGAAAGTTTAGAGCCTCATGACTTTCAAGAGAATTCGTGACTGTCGCGTCAACTCCAGACCCCGTCAAGTAGGAGCCCATAATCCATACAGGCTCTTATTCCACAATGAGACTCCCCTTCATGCCGTTTACCAGGGCCTCCGACGCTACAGTAACACTCGAAACTAGATTAGAACCTAGATATCCTGCCCTAATCACGGTTTGAGCGATATTCCACCCCGTTCCCGCATTTATAAGGCTGTATGTCGCCATAGTACGTAGTAGTAATAAAATATGCGAGTTTTTACAGAATATTATTGACTGAAGCAAAGCTTATTTTTTCTACGTTTGCATTAAGGAGGTGAGATAAATGAGTGAAGGGACAGTAAAGTTTTTCAACAGAAACAAAGGTTTCGGCTTCATCAACGGAGATGATGGAAAGGACTATTTCGTCCATGAAACCGGCTTATCCCAGGGAACGAGCATCAATGAAGGCGATCGCGTGACATTTGACGTCGTTCAGGGGGATAAAGGACCTAAAGCTGAAAACGTCAAGAAAGCATGATAACGGCATAACAAAACTATTCTTATTTTTTTTATTATTTATCCAGTTCATTCCTCCTATAAAATCCTACATCCTATTTAGCCGCATTATACGTTTAATTATTATATGTCAAAGAGGATCATCACTCCCGGGGAGTTGCCTCCCGGCGAGTTCGAGCGTCTGAAGGGTCGTTTCTGGGAGGATAGACCCCCGCAGCCAAGTCCCCTGGAGCTGACTCCTGACTTGAGGCCCGAACAGGTAAATGCAGTCCAGAAGGCTTTCGGGGATAGGGTAAGCGAGTGGGATAGTTCACCTCACGGCACCGTCATCCTGGACTCTAAACTACGTATCGTGTACTGGAACCTGGATAAGAGATCCTCCGCCGGAGAGACTTGGGGTAGGCCTGAAAGCGAGGTTTTGGGCAGGCAGTATTCCCGGATGGTTCCGGGGATAATGGAGGAGGGGCGCGTAGACCTGGTCAAGGACGTCCTCGAGGGCGGGGCCAGGGACGTTGAGATACTGGAGATGCCGCATCATTCAAGGAGGCGTGGTAGGACAGTGTTTCAGAACATGCGGATCAGCAGTTTCAACGTGCGGTATGGTGATAAGCAGGAGTCTTTCGCGCGTTTGAACATAACAGACGAGACTCCTAGGGTCACCCTCAGGAATCTAATCAACAGTATCGCCACGACAACAGATCACACGGAAATACTCCAGGCCGGCGTGAACGGGCTATGTGAAGTCCTAGGCTGCCCGAAGGCAGTCCTCCGCAGCATGCAAAGCGATGAATCAGGGCTTAGAATCTCGTCTCAGCCTCTGGCAAGCACGATACGCGATGAGGGTAAGGGCGGTTGGAAGCAGTCTGAGCTAGACCATCTGAGGACCCACTCCACCCCTGGTGGCATGCCATCAAGATTCACTGAAAAGCTCATTGAGACTGGAAGCGTCGTTGTCGTCGACATGTCCGGTCCCGTCAGATACTGGGATCCGGAAAGGAACACTCTCATGGCTTCCAGTGAAAAACCCGCTGATCTGATAAGCCCGGACACACCCGAAAGCAGGGGAGTCAACAGGGTCGCGGGCATAATACTCAGGGGTGACGCGGGCGAAGTCATCGGGGACGTCAGGGTCTACAACTGGGGCATGGACTTCGGGGACCGGGAGGCGCGCCTGCTCGCGGATTTCGCGAGGGCATTCTCCATCGAGCTTGTGAGCTCAGCCGAACGCCAGAAGATAATGGACGCCGGCGAGCAGGCGAACGCGAGGCGCGTTATGACCGAGATTCTCACGAGAATGTCAATGCACGACATAAAGAACCCCCTGACGGCCATAAGCATGTGGGCCTTCTCAGGCAGGAAAAAGCTGGGTCCAGTGCTTGAGAAGGCAAGCAGCGGGGGCGTTCTTGATGAGGCCGACGTGAAGCAACTCGAGAGCGTGTCCAAGGGATTGGGCATAATCTCCGAGGAGGCGATGCAGGTCCGGAATAGGGCGGATGCCGCCCGTGAACTCCTCGTGTCAAGCGGGTCGGCGAACTATGAGCGCGTGGACGTTAACTCCACCGTCAATGCTGCGGTAAGCGTGTATGCCATGACAGCCGAACAACGTGGCGTGCCGCTGCAATGCATTCTCCCGGAGACATCCCCTAACGCGCTCGCATGCGGGGATGATGTGCGCAGGATCTTGCAGAACCTCGTCCACAATGCGTTGGACCATGTGACGCCCGACGGGCGGGTGGGGATTACGGCCAGTGAATCCGGTGGGGACGTCAAAATCGATGTCTCCAACACCGGCGACCACATACCTGAGGATAAGCAGGCGACGCTCTTCGAGGGGGCGGGCGCATCATCGACGGGCGGGTGGGGTGTCGGTCTTTCAGGCGTTCAGATGCTCGTCAAGAGGCAAGGCGGTAGGATAAACGTCAGCAACACGCGAGACGAGGATGGAAGGCCTCAAGTGACGTTCAGCTTCACCCTACGCAAATACGATTCCCCAACACAGCCGCACGAGTGAAACACAGTACCTCCTATACCCTACAACCGCATCTCTTACCCTTCAGTATCCTCCTCTGTTCTTCCAGGGAGTCCACGTAATCCCTTTGAATCCTTTTCCCCCACGCTTTTCCCCTGTCCAGCGGGCTATGATGGCAATAACCCCTCCCCACTATCTCCCTCACCAACTGCTCGTGCCTCAAGTATAATGCGTTAAGCTTCCCGGACCATCTCAGCGTCTCAGGATGATGGGAGTAGCCTTTCTTGCCTTCAGTTATGATGTTCCATACGGCGTGAAGCTCCCTGTGCTCGCCAAGAAGATGCTGGCGGCAGAGAAACCCGGGCGGGATATCCCAAATCCTCATGGGATACATATTCCCCAGCAAGAGATAAGTACGCATTTACCTTGAAAATCCTTGTGACATCACATCACCAGTTTGAAAAAATACCCCCACTGTTTTTCCCTCTTTTATATGCATACAAATTAAATGTATCCTCTGGAATGGCGAGCTTCCAGAAGAACCAGAGGGTTGGCGTGTTCCTTGACGTCCAGAACATGTACTACAGCGCCCTCCAGCTGTACGACAGCAAGGTCGACTTCAGCAGGATGCTGTCCGACTGCGTCGGCGAGCGCAGGCTCGTCCGGGCTTTCGCTTACGTCATCAAGGCCGACAGCGGCGACGAGAAAAGCTTCTTCGAAGCCCTTGAGAAGATAGGCTTCGAGGTCCGGATAAAGGACTTGCAAGTATTCATCGGCGGCAAGAAGAAGGGCGACTGGGATGTTGGGATAGCGATGGACGCCGTCAGGATGGCGTCGAAACTCGATGCCGTCGTCATAATATCGGGGGACGGCGACTTCATAGACCTCGTCCAGTACCTGAGGAGCCAGGGATGCAGGGTCGAAGTCATGTCCTTCCGGAAGACCACGTCAAACAAGCTCATCGAGACTGCAGACTACTTCCACGACCTTGACGGGGATAAGAAATACCTCAGGAAGAAAATGAAGCCAATCAAAAAGAAAGGCCCCCCAGGCAACCGTAAGAATCAGGCTCCCGCCAAACCAGTGAATGTGAACACTGGTGGCAATAAAAATCCTGCAAAATAATTAAGCCCAATCTTAGCTATCCACTGATAGGCTTTCAAGCGAACTTGCTGTCGTCGCACGTGTAGGAGCCTATCGGCTTGCCGGTTGTTGCTACTAGGCCGTAGTATGTTGCGGACTGGGTCCAGCAGCTTGAAATCTGAGCCCTGACTTTCGCTATGCACGCGTAGCGTAGGGGATTCCACTTGCCCCTCTTCTCGCACTCGTTCATCAGCCGGTCCAACTCCGCATCGCAGGCGTCGTCCATTATACCCTTGAATTCCCTGTCACAGTATGCTTGGGTCCTCATGGTCTTAGCGCACTCCGCATAGCATTTGTCGTGCGTATAGCAGGCGTAGTTGAAGTTCGCCTGCGAGAGAAGGTTCTTGTTCGGCCCGCTCAGCTTACCCTCAGGACCGCAGTAGTTCTTGGACGCATTGTAAGCCGGGAATTCCACGTCCTCCAGGCAGCCGCCCGCAAGCATGACAATCATGATGAAAGCCAGCACCCGTGTAATGCGCATACGAAACTTATTGAAATATCAGTTAAAAAACCGTTCAATTGAAAGCCTTTTTATCCCACCAGGATTAATACCTACTGTGGTTGGCTTAATCCGGTTTTTAGGCGTATTAATCGTACTCTCGCTCTTCAGCACCGTCTCAGCATTAACCTGCACGTACAGCCCAGACCTCCGGGCGTGCGTCGGAACATGCGGCCGCGGCATGGAATGTGTGTCAGCAGGCCGGATGTCCTGCTCCTGCCAGGCCACTACAACCACCCTTAAACCGTGCTATTACAGCGGCGACTTGCACTCGTGCGTGGGTTCCTGCCCCAGCGGCCAGGACTGTGCGGGCGGGGTGGACGGGTGCGTGTGCATGGGTCAGACGACAACGACGCTGCAGGCGACTACCACAACGAATCCGAAGGAATCGCCCACAACGACTACGACATTGAAGGCTCCTACCACGACAGTCAAGCCCACCACCACGACACTATACCATTACAGTGCCGGCGATCTTCTGACTAACGTCCAGACCATGACCACCGTACTCGCCTCAGTCAACCCGCTATTGTATTCCAGCGACTTTGACGGTGACGGAGTCAACAATACTGTGGACAACTGTCCGTTCCACCCGAATCCGGACCAGAAGGACATGGACTTCGACAACTCATGTCCTGAAGGCTACGTATGCCAGCCGAAATGGGATCACATTGGAGATGCTTGCGACAACTGCCCTGGCAAATACAATCCCGGCCAGGAGGATTACGATGCGGATGGAGTCGGCGACGCCTGCGACAACTGCAAGTACGTGAAGAACACGGACCAGTTGAACGCTGACGGAGACATCTTCGGCAACGTCTGCGACCTATGCCCCAACAAGGATACCGGGAAGGACTATCAGCCTGACGCCGACAACGACAAGGTGGGGAACGAGTGCGACAACTGCAAGTACGAGTACAATCCCGGCCAGGAGGATGAGGACGGCGACGGGAAGGGGGATTTATGCGACTCATGCCCCCACAACGCGAATCCAGTATACAAGGACTCGGACGGCGACAGCGTACTCGACGAGTGCGATAACTGCCCGCAAAACCAGAATCCCGGCCAGGAGGACGCGGACAACGACGGCTTCGGAGACATATGCGACAAGTGCCCCGGCAAGAAGGACCAGAACTTCGACACAGACTCGGACGGCATAGACAACGCCTGCGACAACTGCATAGACATCCCAAACCACGATCAGGCCGACATAGACAAGGATGGGCAGGGGAACGCGTGCGATTGCAATGACGGCATCAAGGGACAAGTTGAGGAGTGGATCGACTGCGGCGGCGTTAAGACCAGCCTGTTTGGGAGTGGTGATGGTGGGGTAACACTCATGTGCCCTCCATGCGACTTCTGCAGCAAGCCGGCACTCCCCTCAAGATTCGACTGGAGGAGTCATAACGGCAAGAACTGGATGACTCCTGTGAGAGACCAGGGAATGTGCGGGTCCTGTTGGGCTCACTCGGCAGTCGGCATAGTGGAATCCAAGTACAATATAGAGAACAGCCAGGCATTGAATGTCAACCTAGGGGAACAGTACCTTGTCTCAAACTGCGCTCAGCACGAGGCCGGAGACTGCATGGGGGGTCATAAGAACATCGCGTTATACATATTCAAGAACCTTGGCGTCGGGTCAGAATACTGCTACCCCTACCAGTCCGGGGACTGCGCCCAGGAGAAGGGTGAGGGAAAGACCGGGCTCACGTGCAAGAGCCAGTGTTCAGGCAACGGAAGGTGCTCCAGCCCGAGCGTCTGCCTGCCGAACTGCCAGGGCTCGCATGCTGGGTGGAGGATATCCGGTTACAGTCAGGTCGCCGGGAATGTGAACGACGTGAAGAGGGCGCTCGTATGCCACGGGCCACTATCTGTCTCATCGGAGAACTGGTGGCATGCGGTCGTCGTAGCCGGGTGGGATGATGCGTACGTCTTCCCAGGCACAGCAAGCCCTGTGGGCGTGTGGATAATCAAGAACAGTTGGGGTGTGAACCACGGCGACGGGGGATACGATTACGTGCCCTACACGGGTGACGCCCACAGTGACCTGCTAGACGACCCGATATACTATGTTAATGGAGTGGCTTCATATGGAACAGACCCTTAAGACACTCATAGTGATGGCGTGCATATTGTCCGCTGCAGGGTCAGCCTCGGCCTTGCGGAATCCTGCCGCAGTCTACTGTGACGCGCTCGGCCACGAGTATGTTGTAAACCACACCGATGAAGGGGACTACGGCTACTGCCGGCTGCCCGGCGGGGAGATAGTGGACGCGTGGAAGTTCCTTCAAGGCGAGATCGCGCCAGAGGAAAGCTACTGCACGCGGGAGGGTTACGGGCTAAAGATTGTTGAAGACTACGGCATCTGCGGGAAACGGCTTCTAACGGACTCCTGCGCCTTCTGCGTGCTCGAAGACGGCGGCGAGAAGGAGGTCACGGAACTCATGGGCCTAAGCTTCCATGAGACCGAGTGCGGTGACGGCCGCTGCGGACTACCAGAAGACTACGGGTCCTGTCCACAGGACTGCCAGTCAGGTGGGATGGACGAATACTGTGATAATGTCGCTGACGGAGTCTGCGACAGCGACTGCGGTCCCGGCGGAGACCCTGACTGCGGGGGGAAGGCAGGTTCAACGTGCATGCCCACACTACTACTGCCCTTCACGATATTGGTCTCCGTAATAAGCCTTCACCGTCTGTAGTGGTGGTGCGGGTTGGCCACGCATACTGCGCTTGCATGATGTCACGCATTGCATCCTCCATAGCATTTTTTTACCTTTATGCGTACAGGTATATACATGTTCCTGAAGCATGATGATGAATTAGAGTCTCTGAAGACCTTGGGGATAATACTGGTGCTGTTATGGCATTTCAAGCCGCTCGTTGTCTTGGATGGTCCTGAGTCGATTAAAAACATCT
>JBDRLL010000015.1:0-9473 GCA_043813075.1 Candidatus Altarchaeota archaeon | reverse complement strand
CATAATAGATAAATTAGTTAAACCATTAAAAATATCTCTTTTTTCTACGGCTTTTCGCATATATGAAACGACATGTCATGTGAGCGGAAAAACACTGTTTCTCCGAGAAGCATAATCCTCGTGTTAGCATCCCTACTACTGTTTTTCCTACTCGTCAGGGCATATATGCCAGGAAAGCCGGCGGATGACGTTGAAGAGCGTAATGTTGTGCTGATAGGGTGGGATGGATGCAATCTGCAGATTTTGCTGCAGCTCCTCAATAGCGGACGCCTCCCGAACCTTCAGAATCTGATGGAAAACGGCTCCTTCACGGTCCTAACAGTTAAGCATGGTGCGACAGACACTAAGGCCGGATGGCCCCAGATACTCACCGGCTACAGGCCCTACCGTACTGGCGTGTACTCTAACTTCCTGTTCCGGAGGATGCCTGAAGGTTTTACGATACACGAGAGGCTGGATGACCATTTCGGTGATGACAACATAGAGACGATATTTGTTGCAGGAAAAATCAGGCACATACTGTCCCCCATCGCGGATTCCGCGAAAAACTTCGACTACTTCCGGGTGGGCCTAGGGAAAAACGATAATGTCGGCAAGACGGCGTTGGATGTCATCGAGAAGAACAAGGACCGAAGATTCTTCGCTTTCATACACTTCGAGGAACCAGATTCGATTGGGCATAACGTTGGCCAGTCATCCCTTAACTATCGGGATTCCATAGTGGCTGACGACTACTGGCTTGGCATGATAGTAAGCAAGCTCAAGGATGTTGGGGTTTACGATAAGACGACGGTGTATGTGGTCACCGACCACGGCTTCAACGACTACGGTGACGATGATTTCGGCCACCCTAATTCACCCTACATCTTCCTGGCTTCAAACAATCCCCGCGTCATCAGCAGGGAATTTTACACTCCAAACATCTTCGGGTACAGGGACCGCATCGATGTCGCCCCAACCATTCTCGAGGACTTCGGCATATCTGCTGAGGACGTGTCCCCTCCAATGGATGGGGTTTCACTCACTAGACGGTATGTCCCCAAGATTGACTTTAACGAACCTCGTCCATATAGCTATTACTACGCGAACTATGGCTACATAACAGATACAATAAGCTCGCGCTGCCCTTCAATCAGTGAGTACGTGAAATACCGTGACTGTCTGATGGGTCTCGCAGCATCAACATACAACCCAAACTTCTGCAAGTTCTTGAGCTATGAGGATAATAGTGTCTGCGTCTCCCGCATATACAACGTATCCCCGTCCGACGTCAACCCACCATTGGACGATCTCGTCAAAATAGATGAGATAAACCCTTTTTTATTCCAGTTCAAGGGCTCATGTTCAGAATATGTATTAACGAACAACACTCAGAAGGCATTTGAATGCGTCACCCACGTCGCTAAGAATACGGGGATGATATCGCTATGCGGCCATCTTGAAGGCCGATACAGGGCTGCGTGCGAGCAGTCTGTTAACTCTAGTTTTAGATGATTTTACGGTCACTTTGATGCCGCGTTGGTCATGAAGAGTGTCCTGCATTTGTCCACCTCATCGCCGTCCAGGTTCGTGCACAAGCCCAGTTGATCGCTTTTTATCGCTATCCTTGTGATGCATTCACTCTTCTCAGGGTAATCGTACTTGAGGCATAATCCAGCCCTCTCGTTTTTGACTGCTATGTCCATAACACAGTCTATGTTATCCCTCCCGGTCAGCTGGTTGCATTGCCCTACATTGTCGTTTGCCAGTGCGACCTTCTTCATGCATTCCGTCTTTTTGGGCTCCATTATGAGCTTGCACAATCCTATCTTGCCTGTCGTCACGGCAACTGATATCCTGCAGTCGTCTGCGTGGACTCCCTCAAGCCTGACGCACTGTCCCTGCCTCCCCATCTTCACCGCAGCTCTTGTTATGCATTCTGTCTTTACCGTATCCTCCATCTGGTTGCACAAACCCAGCCTACCTGTCTCTTCCACAACCCTGATGATGCACTCTAATTTGTCTTTTTCCACAGGGAGTTGACTGCATATTGACGGGCTGTTCTGCCTCACAGCGGAGTTAATCATGCAATTACCCCACTCCACTCCAATAAGGCCCTTGCATTCGTCCTGTATGTCCTCTCTCTGGACTTTTATCTGAACTGGTTTTGGTGCGGGCTTTACTTTCTCGGATTCCTTGTAGATTATGTAGCTTACTGCGAGAAGGCAGAGTAATATGACCAGGATGTAGGCGATGTATTGTTTCTTGATTCCCCTAACATTTATGCCCTTGATTCTCCCACCAATTTTTATCTTCTTGATCCTCTCCCCGGCATTTATCCTGCCCACAATAATTCTGAAGCGTGTTTTAATGTCATCATCCCCCTCCGCTTCATGACTCTTGTTTTTATTCCTGATTTTCGTCATATTACCGTTTATAGCCTTGGTTTTTTTATTATATCTCATTAAGCCTATAAAATTAAGGTGGTTCTAATCCGTTTTTTACTACTAAACCCCCCAGCAGACGGCCTTTACGTCAAGGAAGGCCGTTGCCAGCACAAGGCTGCGGTATTCTCCTCAGTGTATCCGCCAATGACTCTCGCCTACATGGCCTCTCTGCTGCGTGACTCCTCTGAAGTGTTGCTGCTGGACGCGGTGGGGGGTGGACTATCCACCGAGGAAGTTAGGGATAGGGTCTCCGCATTCAAGCCAGACTTCATAGTCTGCAATATCACCACACCCACTTTTTCCAATGACGTGCGGGTGTTGGAGTCCATCAGGGACGCTCATGCTTCACGGGTTTTCGTGTTCGGTGTTCACGCAACAGTATTGTGCGATGACGTAATCAAACACCAATGTATTGACGGCGTCATCGTCGGCGAGCCAGAGCTCACCGTCCGCGACCTGTCTGTCAAGCCCGTCGAGGAGGTTGAGGGGATTGTGTACAAGCATGAGGGCCGTGTTGTCAGGAATCCTGCGCGGGGTTTCATGGACTTGAAGAGCCTTCCAGTGCCCGCATGGGATATGGTGGATCTTTCCAACTATCGTATACCCGTGTTCGGCAGGAAATACGTCCTCGTCACCACCGGGCGCGGATGTCCTTACGGTTGTGTCTTCTGCGTTTCAAAACCATATTACGGCGTGAGATACAGGAAGAGGAGTGTGGCTGACATAATCAATGAGGTGATGTATGCTGTCGGTCTCGGCGTCAAGGACTTCTTCTTCTTTTCAGAGACATTCACCCTAGACAAGGACCATGTGATATCCCTGTGTGACGCACTGATAAGCGGGGGTCTTGACGTCAGATGGGTGTGTAACAGCAGGGTCGACACGGTGGACGAGGAGATGCTCTCCAAAATGAAGTCTGCAGGATGCTGGATGATATCATTCGGCATCGAGTCGGCTAGCCAGAGCATACTTGACTCAGCAGGCAAGGGTATACGTGTCGATGATTCCAGACTGGCGGTCAGGATGGCCCATGACGCGGGGCTGGTTGTCGTAGGCCACTTCATATTCGGTCTTCCAGGCGAGACTGTGGGCTCCATCGAGGACACCATTCGTTTCTCCATTGAGCTGCCCCTTGATTTCGCTGAATACTATTCTGCCGTGCCTTTCCCCGGCTCCCGGCTTTATGATGAATCACTGGGAGTCATTGATGGTGTTGACTGGGGCAGTTTCGAGTATTCGAGCAGCGTCTTCTCCAGAGACATTGACTTGGAGCACTACCGCAGCAGTGCTTACCGCAGGTTCTATCTGCGTTTCAGGACTTTCTACGGCATGCTCCGCATATTCGGCGTCTCTAAGCTGCCTTTGTTAATAAAGACTGGATTCGAATTTATGTCTACAGTCTAGGTGGTTTGTCATGTATGTCCTCGGGGTGTGGGATGGTCACGATGCTGGAGCATGTGTCGTTGACGAGAAGCGTGTTCTATTCGCCGCTAATGAGGAGCGTTTCAGCCGCAGGAAGCTTGACGTCGGATTTCCCAGTCTTTCCGTCATACAATGCCTTGAGAACCTGGAGTTAAGGCCTTCTGACATAGGGTTGGTGGCGGTTAACACGTCGGACTTCGGGAAGACGATGACGAGAATCTTACCCTCCATGAAGGACAATTACTACCTGTTCCGGAGGAGGAAGACATCCAAACCCCCTCTGGTAGAGCTGAGGAAGACGTTCAAGCACACTATCACCGAGATACCGGAGCTGCCTTTCTGTAGGAGCATTTCAGAGCGCATACTACGGCGCGACTTGGACAAGCTCGGTTTCAAGGACTACCGCATCGAGTTCGTGGAACACCATGCTGCCCACGCGGCCGCGGCAGCATTGTGCAGCGGATTCAAGAAATCTCTGGTCTTGACTCTCGACGGTGTCGGCGACGGGGTGTCAGGCACCGTGAACGTATACAAGGATGGTGCTATAGAGCGGTTGTCTTCGATACCTGCAAGGGATTCTTTCGGACTATTCTTCGAGCACGTCACCGACCTGCTTGGCATGAGGGAGCTGGAGGACGAGGGCAAGGTTATGGCGTTGTCTGACTACGCATTCCCCGTACCTGACGAGGAGAACAAGCTCATAGACTTCTTCGAGGTGGACGGCCTAAGCGTCAGATGCAAGTACAATACGATGCAGAAGTATTCCGTCCTCAAGAGGATATTGTGGAATACTCCGCGTGAGGAGTTGGCTTACATGGCGCAGCGGACTATCGAGAAGCACGCATGCCAGCTCTTCGAGAACGCTATCGGGGAGACTGGGATAGGTGACGTATGCTGGTCGGGCGGGGTGGCGTCCAACATCAAGGTGAACCTCCGTGTTAGGATGAACCCTAAGCTTAAGAAATGGTTCGTCTTCCCCCACATGGGCGACGGCGGGCTGGCGGTCGGCTCCGCATTGCACGTCAGCATGATGGAGAACAACATGAAGCCCAGGGCGATAGAGGACGTCTACTTCGGTCCTGAACACGGTGAAGCGTCCATAGAGGCTTCCCTCAGGGAGAGGGGGCTCAAATACGAGAAGCGGGATGATTCCCCCGAGCTCGCAGGATCCCTCATATCTAAGGGCAATTTCGTCCTCTGGTATCAAGGCAGGATGGAGTTCGGGCCAAGGGCGTTGGGCAACAGGAGCATCCTCGCTCCAGCCGGCTCGATGGAGATCAAGGACAAGCTTAACATGCATGTGAAAAAGAGGAACTGGTTCCAGCCATTCTGCCCGTCACTCATACAGGAGGATGCTGGAGTATTGTTTGAGGATGCATGTAGCATAGATCATTTCATGACCATGGGATACATGGTTAGGCGGGGCAGGATGGGGGAGATGAAGGCTGTAGTGAACGTGGATGGTTCCGCGAGGCCTCAGATGCTTGGAGGTGAGAACCCCCGCTACCGTAGGCTTATCGAGGAAGTCAAGTCCAACACAGGTTATGGCGTCGTCTTGAACACGAGTTTCAACCTCCATGGTTATCCGATAGTCAACACTCCTGGGGATGCGTTGGACGTCTTCCTGAAGACTAATTCGGAATACATGTTCCTTGGAGACTATTTTGTCGAGCGAAATGGATGATAGGGCGTTAAACTACGTGATTGCGGCGACAATACTATTGTTGTCTGTATTCATTGTAGTGAGCCCTAACCCAGACTACTTTTCATGGGAGTACATCTACCAGTTCTTCACACTCGTGTTGACGGTGACCCTTTTAACTGGCGTGTTTCTCGCATGGCTTGAGCGGCGCAGCCTGGCGGCGTTGTTCCGCCTAGACCATAACGCAATCAGGCTTCTTGTTCTGATAGTGTTCATGGCTTCCGTCCTGAGGGTGCTGGTTGTCCCGCACGTGCACAGGGTTTTGTTTGACGAGAGCATCTACATGCAGATTTCCGCATTGATCGCCACGTCCGGGAAGGCCATGTTCTGCGACAAGTGGATTGACGGTGAATGCCTGTCAGGATTCTTGAACAAGCAGCCTAACGCATTCCCCCACGCGTTGTCGCTTTTTTTCCTCGTCTTCGGCGTGAGCGAGTCTGTCGGATTCGGATTCACAACCCTACTCGGAATTCTCTCAATACCTCTTATCTTCCTGTCGGCCTACCTTCTCTTCGGGGACATGAATACCGCATTGTTTTCCGCCCTATTCCTCTCACTCACTCCAGCCCACATCATATGGTCTGGCAGCGTTTCGACCGAGATATTCCACGTCTTCATGTCCCTGACAGTGCTTACGCTGGCCGTCTCTTTCATAAAGACCAGGTCATGGCGGCTGCTCGTATCCTGCGCGTGTTTCCTGGCCTACACCATACAGGCTCGCCCAGAGTCCATACTGTTGGTGCCGGTGGTGTACATCCTCTTCGCGTCTTACGACTTCAAGGACATGGTGCGGAGGGACTCGAGGTTCATCGACTACGTCGTATTGTTTTCAACGGTCCTGGTTGTGCTATCGCTTCTTCATCTCGCGCACTTGTCTTATGCCAGCAGGACGCAGGATTGGGGTTCGAGCGAGGGGAAGTTCGATCTGAAGTACCTAAACCGGAATTGGGATGCTAACACCGGGTACTGGCTGGACGGGCGAAAGCACATAATCGTTCTGACCCCCCTGGTGCTGGTGGGGTTTCTAGCCGGCTTGAAGTCAAAGCACCCTAGTGTGCCCGCAGTCTCCTTCTGGCTTGTCAGCTTCTACTTGTCCTACCTCTTCTTCTATGGTGGTAGCTTTGCTGGCGGCGGCGTTGGCTTCAGGTATGCGCTCCTCTGCTATCCGCCGATGTTAATACTGTCCGCATACGGGGCCTCATTCATCGTTGAGTCCTTGTCCAAGCATGTTTTACGGCGTGATGCCGTGTTGTTCATGACTGTGCTGGTTCTGGTGACGTCTCTCCCCGCTTACGGTTTCATCTCTCAACCGGACCCGCTGGCTGACACCCCCCGCATGCTCCACGAGTTCGCTGTTGAGATGGCTGATAATGTTGAAGATGATTGTGTGGTGCTCACCGATAACCCCAACATATTCATAATCCACGGTCAGAACACGATGCAGACTGGCATGGGCGTCAGCAGGGACTCGCTGAAGAATCTGATGAGGACGCACCCGTGCGTGTATTTCCTGGAGGGCTACTGGTGTAACACGCAGCCAAAGAAGCAGGTCTGCGACCAGATGCACGATTACTATGATCTTGAGCGTGTGGCGTCCGCCCATGCCCCTGACACTGGATGGTCGTTCAACTTCTATAAGATAAAACTAATATACTAGTGGCATGGACTATCATGTATCACCTGTCGGCGGGCTTGAGGGGTGTGTTAACGCCCCTGCCAGCAAGAGCTATACCATCCGGTCGGTGGTCGCTGGATTATTGTCTGACGGCAAGACGGTGGTTCATCATCCATTGTATTCCGCGGACACTGACGCGTGCATAAGGGCGTGCGGTCTCCTTGGGGCCTCGATAGACACCGGCGTGGAGAGGCTGGAGATAACCGGGACCGGAGGCTCGGTGCGCGGGCCGAACGAGGTATTGGATCTCATGAACTCTGGCACTTCCATACGTCTCCTTACTGCCGTCTCATCCCTATGCAATACTGTCGTTAAGCTGACGGGCGACGAGTCAATACGCAAGAGGCCGATACAGCCGCTCTTGGATGCCTTAAGTCAGTTGGGTGTGAGGGTTGAATCCAACTTCGGTTGTCCGCCTGTCAGTGTTGAGGGTCCTCTGGAGGGTGGTTTTTGCTCCATAAGGGGTGACGTCAGCTCCCAGTTCATAAGCGCCATACTGATGGCTTCGCCCTATGCTGTGGATGACACTACGATAGACGTCACCACTATGCTCAAGTCCAGGCCTTACGTCGACTTGACGCTTGAGATACTCCGCGTTTTTGGTGTTTCGGTTGATAACGTTGGTTATTCCCGTTTCATAGTGCGTTCAGGCCAATCATACTCTCCAACCAGCTATACTGTGGAGGGTGATTATAGCAGTGCCGCATTCATATTGTCTGCAGCAGCATTGTGCGATTCTGATGTTACTGTCAGGAACGTTTTCCGTGATTCCCTCCAGGCTGACAAGAGGATTGTCGGCATTCTCGCTGAGATGGGTGCTGACGTGGATGTCGGCAGTGACTATGTGCGGGTCAGGGGTTCCGGAGGTCTTGATGGTGTTACCGTTGACTTGGGTGATTCACCGGACTTGGTGCCAATAGTATCTGTCCTTGGGTGTCTTGCGGACGGTGAGACCAATATCGTCAATGCGGGGCATGCGCGTCTCAAGGAGTGCGACAGGATTAGCGCCATGGCCTCTGAGTTGCGTAGGATGGGTGCTTTAGTGGAGGAGCGTGAGGACGGTCTGGCTTTGAGGAAGAGTAGTCTTGTTGGATGCAGTGTGGATGGTTGGCGTGACCATCGTGTCGTCATGTCCCTGGCTGTCGCAGGCTTCAACGCTTCGGGGGAGACTAGGATTTCAGGTTCAGAGTTTGTCGGCATAACATTCCCTAATTTCAGGGAGTTGATGGCTGAGTTGGGTGGTGTTATACATGAGGTTTAGGGAACTTCTCGGCTTGTGGTGGAGTGTCGTCCAGTATGGTTTGAACGAGTTCCGGCTTGGCATGGCAATGATCTCGGATTCGTTCAAAAAAAAGGATGACGTAAAACAAAAGAAAATCCTATAAAATATAAAATAATCTTATATAATACATGTTGCGTTATGGATTTGACTGCATGAGCTAGGATTACATTGATTTGTTCTTGTCGTCGACTACCACGACCTTTGGCGTGTGGGCACTGACTTCGCCGTCGTCCAGCCATGTGAAGCTCATTATTATTATCCTATCCCCCCTGTTGGTTATCACCGCCGCGGCCCCGTTGACTTCTATGACCCCCTCCTCGTCGCCGAGTATGACGTAAGTCTCGAACCTCTCCCCGTTGGTCATGTTGGACACCAGGACTTTCTCGTATTCCACCAGCCCGGCCTCCTCCACGAGACGCTTGTCTATCCTTATGCTGCCCACATAGTCCCTGTTTATCGAGGACACTGTCGCATTATGGATCTTGCTCTTAAGCACGCTTACCTTCATCTTAAATCATTTAGTATTGTGTTTAAATTACCCTGCGACTTCTCCCTGACCTGATTGTACAGGCTTTCCGTGTGGGAGTCCATTGAAACCATCAATGGCCCGAAGCCTTCAACCTCTAGAATCCATATTGCCTCAGGAATCCCGAATTCCTCCAGCATCTCCACGCCAGCGACTTTTTTCACAGAACCTGCCAGTGCCGCTCCCGCCCCTCCAACAGCGGAAAGGTAGACGCAGCCCTCTTTGTTGAGTGCCTTCAGCGTTCTTTCACCCATGCCTCCCTTACCGACCACCGCCCTGACACCGTACCTTACGATAACCTCCGCTTCATAGGGCTCCTCCCTGACGCTTGTCGTAGGTCCTGCGGAGACTATCCGCCAAACACCACCTTTTTTCTCTGCTATGGGTCCGCAATGGTATATCACCGAACCGTTGAGGTCTAGTTGGATGTCTTCTGACTC
>JBDRLL010000014.1:0-8054 GCA_043813075.1 Candidatus Altarchaeota archaeon | reverse complement strand
ACCCCACCCTAAGACAAAAGCTTACTGAGGCAGGATACATATCCCAGTAGGCTTCATAGAAGCTTCTCGCTTAAAGCCAACTCCGCGTTCAGTATGCTCGCTCCGGCGGCGCCGCGTATGGTGTTGTGGCTGAGGCAGGTGAACTTGAATTTCTTCTCGCTCTTCTTCCTGACAGGGCCGACTGTTATCGCCATGCCCTTGCCCGCGTCCCTGTCAAGCCTCGGTTGTGGCCTGTCCAGCTCCTCCCGGACTATGAATACTGGGTCTGGTGCGGTCGGCAGTTTTAGTTCCTGCGGCACGCCCCTGAATTCCATTAGGACTTCAGCTATGTCCACTGCGTCACAGTCCTGCTCGACTCCTATGAACACGTTCTTCATGTGCCCGTCCATTGACTGCACCCTGTTGCAGGAGGCTATGACCTCGAAGTCCGCGTACTTGACTTTGCCCTGGTCCATGCTGCCGAGTATCTTGAGTGTCTCTGACTCGACCTTAGGCTCCTCGCCACCAATGTAGGGTATGACGTTGTCGACTATGGCCATTGAGGGCACGCCCGCGTATCCTGCGCCGCTCAACGCCTGGAGGGTTGCGACGTGAACCCACTCCAAGCCGAACTCGTCGAAGATAGGCTTCAAAGGCAGTGCGAGCCCTATGGTACTGCAGTTGGCGTTTGTCACTATGTATCCATTCCAGCCGCGGTTCTCCTTCTGCACCTTAATCAGGTCCAACTGGCGGGGATTGACTTCAGCTATGACCAGCGGAACATCCTCCTCCATCCTGTAGGTCTTGGTGTTGCTGAACAAAGGTATCTGCTCTGCGAACTTTCCCTCGACTTCCTTAGCAATCTCTGATGGTATGGACGAGAACACCAGGTCGAGGCCGAACTCATCTATGATCTTCGGGTCCATCGGCTGGACTGACATGCCAGCGACATCATCGGGGATTTCGCCAGACAAATACCATTTAGCAGCCTCCTTGTATGACTTGCCCTCGCTGCGCTCGGAAGCTGAAAGGCAAGCTATGTTGAAGTAGGGGTGATCCTGAAGCCCTTGTATGAACCTCTGGCCAACCATGCCGGTGGCACCTAAAATACCTACATTAAGCTTTTTCATGGTCTGAGAATATTGTAAGTAGATTTATAAATATCATTAATATGAAGGCTTCCTAAAAGAGTACATAAGATGACTCAGGCGCAAGGAGAAGGTGGTGGTGGGATGAGCCGCCGCATGTGGATTCAGGCAACAGCAGGTGCTGCAGCCGCAACGGCACTAACTATTGGAGGCATACAGGCAAAGAAGTGGTGGGAATCACGCCTCGAAGAATTGAGGAAATCTGCATTTGATAAAGCATTTGAGATGGGGGAATCCCATGAAGCAAGAGACCTTAGTAAATACTCCATGAAGAGCGCTATGCGGGTCCTCGCAAACCCGAGAAGCCAGGCAGACATGGAGGGGGCCTCGAAAAGAGTCATAGAATTGATGCAGGAGAAAAATATTCCAGAAGTAATAAGAGGTTACGGTGGAAACGTTTATACGGCTGGTGGCGTGGACCTGACTGGCGACGCGTTAACTAGAAGAATGGATGAACCCATTTTGTGCCATAGATCATCCAAGGTATTCCAACACGTCATGGCAGAGGCAGACCCAAACCACACATTGATAGGTGAGAATGTTGAGTGGATGGTGTTGACGCCAAACGTTGTTTCAGACTCTAGAGGTATTGCAAGGGAAGAAGCAGGATTGTATGCTGGAGGCAGAATAATATACATTGATACCAGCGCAGACCATGGGGTGCGCGACTCCGTTGAACTGCCTGGAATCGCTGCCCACGAAGCAAAACACGCTGCAAACAAGGGGCAGATGTCGCGCCTTGAGAATGAGAAGACTGCCCATGAAACCCAGTGGAAGACTGCTGCAGCACAGATAGAACGTCTTGGCGGAGACGCTAACGCCCCAGAAACACTCATTGGCATGGCGTGGATGTGCAAGCACCGTATTGACACAGCCAACTACCTGCTGGGAGAAACATTTGAAAAGGACTTCCATGCCGTTTATCCTGGTGAGATGATACACGCAGGAGCACTGCTTGAAGGGAGAGTGACGAGGGAAGTGCTTGAAAGACACAGTCAAGTAGACACTGGAAACGCTGAGATGGACGGGGAACTACGGGATGCGGTTTCAATCGCGAGGATAGTTCACGATAAAAACTTGAATGACGCGGCAACAGAATTAAGGACTATCGCAGTCTCCGATGAGAGCGAGAGACGCCGTGAAAACGCGAAGTCGGCCCTATCATTCCTGTTCCCAAACGCGATGAAGATGCAGAGCACTCCAGGCTACACGATAAGAACAGACAGGAAAATAAGTTTCGGCTTTGGCAGAACAGTGGCAGGCGAAGACGGTAAAGTAGTGTTCACGCCAGGGATACCATCGTTAAAAGAACTCATGGACTCAGTGCCGCAAGGACCAGTCAGAGGGGAGATAGACGGGCCGGAGATAGAGCCAGACGGTGAGATAAGGCCATTAGAGTTCGAGTCCCGTGACCGTAACCAGGCTGCAATGAACAGGCTAGTGGGTAAGGCCCGTGACGCAGACGATGCTATGGCAGAGATTATTGATGACTTTAATAAGGTGTTGCGTCAGGTCGGCAGTCCCCAGGGGTGTCCTGAAGGGTTCAAGTACTGTGGGTATATGATGGACCGTCGTGGAGACACGATAGTTTATTATCAGCATCCGAAGATAACAGTCCCGATGTTTTACGCGGATACTGGAGAGCCTGTGATGAGTACTGGGGGAACGCAGATACATCAGGCGCTAACAAAAGTTGACTTGTTTTCTAATGGCGTGTTCAAGGAGTCCAAGTTTGTCTTCCGCCAGCAGATGGTGGAGCAGGACATGCGGAAAGTTCCCCCAAAATACATGCGCGAAATGAGATAACTTACCCTAGTATCTTCCTGCGAACCAGGCCCTTAGCGTGCTTCATCAGGAGCGTTGGCAGGGCATCCTTGACTATCCCAACCCGCCCTGATTTTATCGACTCGATCACATCCCCTTCAACGCTGACCTTGACACTTGCTATCTCCCCGAGAGTATGGGCGTCACTACCCCCGACCATTGGTAAACCAACCTCACCTGCCGCTTCCACCGGATTCCTGGAGTTACCGAACGTGTGGCCGTTATATACCTCTATCGCATCGAAGTCCAAGTTCAACACCAGGTCGCCGACACCCTTCCGCCATAGGTCGTATGGGTGGGCTGCGATGGCGATTCCCCCAAGAGAGTGTATGCGTTCGACTGTTTCTCCTGCAGGCATATCCCTTGGCACCAGCTCCCGCACGTTCAAAGCCAGTATGTGACCCTCCACTGAGGAGACCTCGACCCCAGGTATAACCGTGAAATCAGCTGAAGCAAGCTTAAGGGCCTCAAGAGAGCCTTCAATCACATTATGGTCTGTTATCGCAATACCGGACAGTCCTATGGCCTTCGCGTAGTCCACTATCTCATCTGGATGGGGTATTCCGTCAGAGCAGTTTGAATGCGTATGAAGCTCGTAGAACATGATAGAGGTATTACGTAATTCGATTAAAATAAACGGATTGACAAGTATTAACACTCAAATGGCGAAGATACTGCATAAGAGAAACCTCCACGAATACCTGAGGGAACTGGCAGGTAAATACAGTGTCTACGCTCCCGTTCTCGAGGGCGACACCGTGTTCTTCAGGAGGATGACCGGCATGACGACGGTCAGACTCGACTATGACACCACGAGCACGTCAATAAAGAGCGTGTTCTTCAAACCAGGGGAGGCTCTACTGGATTACAACGGCCAGGATGCCGTAGTCCCCGCGCATGAGGAGGAGACGATAGTATTCGGACTGCACTTGTATGACGTGCAGGCACTCCAGATACTGGATGAGGCATTCAAAAAGCCATATGAGGACGAGTATTACTTGAGGAGGAGGGAAAACTCCGTCATAGTTGCGGTAGAACATGATAAAGTCCCGAACTCGTTCTATGGTGAACTCGGACTGGAGTTGAATGAGGGCTACGACCTACTGCTCACAGACGAGGGCGAGTATTACTCGATAATTGTGGGCAGCAGGGAAGGCGAGAAGATCCTCAAGTCGGAATTCATAGCCGATGGTCCTGAAGGAAAGAGCATGAAGTCGGAGGATAAATGCAAGCCACTTGACGTCAATAGGATAATGAATTTTCTGGATAAAGGCCCTGAACACGGGTTATGGCATAAGCTTGCGAAGGACTGCTTTGCCTGCGGGGCGTGCGCATACGTCTGCCCCATATGCCATTGCTTTGACGTGAAGGATTCGCTGGACTTCAAGGGAGAGTCCGGCGAAAGGCGTCGTGAATGGGATTCCTGCATGCTCGCGGACTTCTCTGCAGTAGCGGGAGGCGGGAACTTTCGTGGGAAGAGGCATGAGAGGATACACAACTGGTACCACCACAAGTTCTCGAGGGCGGTTAAGGAGAGGGGTAAGCCTGATTGCGTGGGATGCGGGAGATGCATTACAGCATGCCCTGCGAAAATCGATATTCACGGCATTCTAAAGAAATGCGAGGAACTTGGATGAACGAATACGAGCCCATACCCGCGATAGTGGAGGAAGTCCGTGAGCTGGGTTCAGACAGCATGCTGCTGACACTCGGATTCAAGGATAAGACCGACTTCAAGTTCACTGCAGGCCAGTTCATCGAGTTGGGGATACTAGGGTATGGTGAGATACCCGTCGGGATTGCATCAAGCCCCGGCAACAATGATCACATACAGGTTTCGGTCAGGGAAGTAGGGAACGTGACCAAAGCAATCCACCGGCTGGAGGAGGGTGATGAAGTCGGAGTCCGCGGGCCTTACGGCAACGGATTCAAGGACGAGTGGATTCAAGGCAAGAACCTGATAATCATTGGCGGGGGCTGCGGGATACCGCCCCTGCGTTCACTGCTGCTTTACGCGCTGGAAAACCCAGACAAGTTCAATAGCGTCCAGATGCTGTACGGCTCTAAAAGCCGTAAGGACCTGCT
This sequence comes from Candidatus Altarchaeota archaeon, assembly GCA_043813075.1. Lineage (GTDB taxonomy): Archaea > Altiarchaeota > Altiarchaeia > IMC4 > SCGC-AAA252-I15 > CAYREE01. The sequence continues at coordinate 3,018 of JBDRLL010000014.1, read as the reverse complement.
GTTCCAGGAGGAGTACGGCAAATGGAGGGACAAGGTGAGGCTGCTGCTCACTGTAGACACGGGGGAAGGTTGGGAGGACATGATAAGCGACTGCCAGGTGGGGGTGGTCACAAACCTTATAGATGACACTGTGGTGAAGAAGAACAGTGTCGCGGCATTATGCGGGCCGCCGATAATGTACAAGTTCGTGGTGAAGAAGCTGATGGAATACGGGATGAAGCCTTCAGACATCCTGGTCTCGCTTGAGAGGAGGATGAAGTGCGGGATAGGGAAATGCCAGCACTGCAACCGCGGGAGCAAGTATGTGTGCCTTGACGGCCCCGTATTCACTTACCAGGAGTTGTTAGACGAGTATGGGGGGCTGTGATGAAGCCTTTGCCTAGACCCAGGATAGCGATATTTGACTTGACTGACTGTGAAGGCTGTGAAGTCGAGTTCATCAATCTGAAGGACGAGCTGGCGGACCTGATGGAGGGGGTTGACATAGTGAACTGGAGGCTTGCGGCAGAGGATGCGAGCGAAGGGCCCTTCGACGCAGCCATAGTGGAGGGCACTCCGGTGACTCCAGAGGAGAGGGAGATTCTTAGGGAGATAAGGGAGAATACAGGAGTCTTGATTGCCTTGGGGGCGTGCGCGTGCCTGGGCGGGATACCTGCGATAGTGGATGATGAGAAGGAGAGGGGGGAGTTCTACAGGAAAGTGTATCCCCCAGGCTATGTGCCTAAAGGCGATGAAGCCAAACCCCTAGACGCCTACGTTAAGGTGGATTATTACATTCACGGGTGTCCTGTAGACAAGAATGAGATCGGGAGGATGCTCTCGGAATTACTTGCCGGCAAAACCCCTGAGGACAGGGACGAGCCGGTCTGCATGGCGTGTAAGATAAGAGACAACCGCTGCTATCTGGCGAACGACGAACCCTGCCTGGGGCCCATAACCCGCGGCGGATGCGACGCGTTCTGCACCAGCAGGGGAAAGGCTTGCGTGGGTTGCTACGGCCTCGTGAAGGACGCGAACTTCGAGCGCATGGTAGAACGCTTGAATGAAATCCAGGACGAAGACGAGACCAGGCGGACACTCGGAATGTTCCTATCCGAGACCAGTGAATACAAGGAGAGGTACGGTAGAAAATGAAGTCAACGGCACCGGATTACATAGCGAAGATAGAGGGGCATGGGAGCCTTAACATAGACTTCAGTGAAGGCACCGCGGAACTCGGAATCCACGAGGGAGAACGCCTGTTCGAGGCCATAATGGTGGGCAGGAGCTACGAGGACGCGGTCTTCATACCCCAAAGGATTTGCGGCGTATGCCCGACAGCACACAACATGGCGAGCATAAAGGCCTTAGAGTACGCACTAGACGTTGAAGTCAGCAAGACGACGAGGGACTTCAGGAAGCTGATGCTGTGCGGGCAGATAATCCAAAGCCACGCGCTACACCTGTTCTTCCTCGTTCTGCCAGACTACATGAACATCGACAGCGCCCTCGCCCTGGTCGAACAGGACCCTGAAAAATTCAGGACCGCGCTGAACCTGAAGAAGATAGGCGACAAGATAGTCGAAGTCGTAGGCGGCAGGCCGGTGCACCCCATAACACCGTCAGTGGGTGGCTTCAGCAAGCTCCCCTCAGAAGAGGAATTGGCGTCGCTGAAAAAGGGTCTTGAAATGACGATAAACGATGCGGTAGACTCGCTGAGGCTGTTCGCGTCATTCAAATACCCGGAGCTGGAGAGGGACACCCAGTACCTGTCGATACAGGCAGACAACAAGTACGGGTTCTACGGCGGCCTTATCTCCACCAGCAGGGGAGAGGTGTTCGAGATAAGGGACTATAGGAAGCACATCGACGAGGTCGTGAAGCCGTACTCGACAGCGAAGTTCGGCCTCCACGACAAGGAGGAGCTGATGGTGGGCGCGCTGGCGAGAGTGAACCTGCATCCGGAATACCTTAACGAGCTGGCGCGGGAGGAGTTGGATTCATCAGGCATCGTGATCCCAAGCCACAACAGCTTCCACAACAACTTCGCGCAGGCGGTCGAGATGCTGCACTTCAATGAGGAGGCAGTCAAGCTGATCGACACCATCCTTGACGATGGAGTTGGAGAGCACAGCCAGGATGTTGAAGTGAAGGCTGGTGTGGGGGCGGGCGCCGCTGAAGCCCCGAGAGGCACGTTATATTACACTTACGAGCTTGACGACAGGGGCAGGATACAGTACTGCGACATCGTCACGCCGACAGTCCAGAACCTCAGCAACATAGAGGGCGACGCGGAAGAACTCCTCAAGACGACGAGGAACAAGAGCCAGGGCGAGAGGAGAAGACTCCTTGACATGCTGGTCAGGGCATACGACCCATGCATAACATGCTCGGTGCATTAGGATGTGTCTCGCAGAACCAGGGAAGGTGTTGGAAGTGATTGACGGCCGCAAGGCGAGGGTGGACTTCTGCGGCAGAGAGATGACTGTCGACACGTGCATGCTGTCCGGGCTGAAGGCCGGCGACTACGTGATGGCCCACGGACTGTTGGCGATACAGAAGCTGGATGAAGACGACGCCATCGAGACCCTCAGGGTCATAGGCGCTATCGGGCACTTCCACTAGCCCTTCTTCATGAGATACTCCTTGAACGCGCCCTCAATAGACTGGTCGTGGAATACGAGCTCCATATGGGGGTATGCTATCGTCAGCTTGTCCCTGTTCTCGGGTGCGTTGAACAGCTCGAGTATGCTGCCTGTTATCTCGGATTTCACGAAATGCTTCCTAGTGGCCCTGCAGATGTATTTCACCTCAAGGACGACTGATGAATCCGCGAAACGAGTGTATACTACCGGCTCCTCAATTAACTCCGACTCCTGTGGGGTGCCGTAGAGGTAGGGCCTCATCCTGGCCACCGCCTTCTCCATGGTATCGCCCAGGACGTTCTTGGCGGCAGTCTTCACCAGCTCTCGGGCGAGCTTTATGTCGCTCTCGTATGTCACTGACACGGGAACGAAATCCCATATGAACGGGAAGTCT
>JBDRLL010000013.1:0-8979 GCA_043813075.1 Candidatus Altarchaeota archaeon | reverse complement strand
GTCTCTCTCCCAGGCTGTCCGACAGTCTCCTCCCCGTAAACCAGGTCTTTCGCCCTCCTGAGCAGCCCCTTCTTAACCGGCCTCCACCCTATCCTCGCGTTCCTGGGGTCCATGCATGTGCCTTCAACGCATATGTTGACTGGCCCGCAGTAATTGTTCATCTGTATCTGCCTGTCTGTCTTGCAGTATGAACCGTATCTCCCCGGCTTAACGCACTCGTATGTTATGTAGTCCCTGTAAACGTGCCCGTCTTCACCGCAGTATCTCTCAGTCCAGTGGCTTATGCCGCAGCTCTCGTCTCTCGTGCATTGTATCTCGCATGACGGGCATGTGCCACCGCAGTCAGTCTTCTCTTCACCCTTGTCCTTCACGCCGTTGTTGCATGAACCGCATGGCTCGCACGGCCCCCCGCAGTCTGTCTCAGTCTCCCCCTGGTTCTTGATGTTGTCGCTGCACGTCTCCTCTGGAATGCATCTCCTCTTCCCTTCAGCGCACATCAGCCCGTCATCGCACCATTCTAGGAATTCCCTCCTCGTGTTTTCGACGCATTCGGCTTCAGGCGTTCCAGGGTTAAGGCATTCGTGAACGTAGAATTCTTCGACCACAAAGTCGTTATGGCATGTTACTCTAAGCTTGTTTTCGCCGCAATCCAGGTCTGAAATGCATTCAGGCAGTGTTATCTCAGGCTCCACATAGGGTGTCTCGTCTCCGCCCGTGCCGTTAGATAGGTCAGCCGCCTCCTGCGTCCCATTGCCTGCGTGGCCTTTCGTGGCTTCCTCCCTTCCGCTAGCCTCGATTATGGCAACTCCCGTTAGGAGCATTAGTGTAAGGACTATGGTGATTGCGGGATCGATCCTCATGTGTTAAGATACGCCATACACCTATAAAAGCATGTACAATGTACATTATTGGCTGTTTAGTGCTTTAATTACGCACTTTCAGGCACCTATGACTTTGATGGACCGTAGATCTGGAATAGTCCGCCCTCATCCTTGTGGACGAGTCTCATACCGTATTCCCCCCCAGTCTCCGGGTTATCCCATAATACGCCGGTACTGTGGTTCATCTTTCTTACGTAGTGCTCCTCGAGGATAAGATAATCTGCGGTTCCGTTTTCGAGCATAAGGGAGAGGTTCCCCATGCTTATCCTCGGGTGTATGTCATAGAACATTCCGTCAGGAACCTTTTTCCCGCTGGCGTAGAAGAGCACGACATCACCCTTCTTGGGCATTAGCACCGATATGCTGCCAGGGTCTTCAACATTATCCCTGAGCCAGCTGCCGGCCTTCTCCATGACGTGGTACGGGTTCGGCTCGGATATGATGTTGTAGATGGTGTTGTTGATTTGCAGTCCGGTAATACCCAAGATGGGTAGTAGCGAAACCATCAGGACCACAACAAGCACTATCCGCGACCTTCCCAATCCATACTGCGTCATGGAACCCTCCCACAGCCTGACTATCGCGTATGATGCGGGAATCAGTAATACTATCGTGTAGGGGAGTATGAACCTCTGGCGCACGAAGAATAGGACGTAACTGAACATTGGCACACTGAAGATGAGCAGTGAACCAGCAACCTTGATGCCCCTCAACCCCGGCCTGGGCGCGCGCCTACCAGACCATCCTGAGTTAAGGATATGGAATAGCGTGAACATGGAAAGTGCGGTTACCGCGTGAAAGTCCATCGCGACCGCACAACCGACTATGATGACAATGTTTCTCCTTATCCTCACCAGGAGCTTCAGGTTCCTGTCTCTCAGGTATTCTAAGGCTCCTACGCCACCCCTCGGGTGAATGTACTCCGGATGGTCTGCTATCTTCATTATGGTGTTCAGCTCCCCCTCAACCACGGTCTCACCCCAAAACAGGTTGAACACCATCTTACTCGACAACAGCCACCTTCCAGTGTGCTCGTGGAGGAACAGCACGTACGGCGCCGCGCACAGGATGAAAAGAACGAATGCTACTGCAGGAAGCCTCATAGACTCCAGGAAGACGCTGTAAAACCCCCTGACAGAACCCTTCTTCTCTGAGAGTAAGACAATGAATAGGAAAAGGAATGACATTAACGCGAGTATGAGTCCCTCAGGCCTTATGAGGTAGGAGAATCCAGTCAGAATCCCGAAGGTAATAGTCCTCCGCAGCCTCCCCTCCCTCTCCAGTAGTATGCCGGAATACGTGTATAATTCCGCCATGATGAATAGGCAGAACAGGCAGTCTGAGAACGACAGGAAAGAGTAGTACACGAGCATGGGCGAGAATGTGACGAAGAATGCGGACACCAGTCCGGCACGCCAGTCAAACAGCCTCCTCCCGGCGTAATAGGTTGCGGGTATGAGCAGTACGTATGATATCACTGACACTATTACGGCAGAATACTCGATGTCACCCACAATCAGGTAGGCTATGTAGGATATCAGGCCGTAGCCTGGCGGCATTATCAGGTGTGGTGACCCGAAATAACTGTAACCCCTGCCTGCCACCAGATTGTGGACTGGAAGAAGGTGCGAGAGGGAGTCCTCGTCCACGCCAGGCTTTGTAGCTGCAAGATAAAGGCCCAGCAATAATGCGACAGACATAAGCGACACGACAACTCTGGACTCGAAAGAAAAACCCTTGAACATCATAATCAACTAGCCCTATAGACCTTAAAATAGCCTTCAGGATCCTCGTATACCACTCCAATACCCTGCCCCAACGACTCCTCACGCGTGTTCCACAAACCATACATCATCGGCCTCCTCTTCACGTAGTTGAAGTCCAGTACGAGGTAGTCGGCGCTACCGTTTCGGAGTATCAGGGAGACTTCATCAACGTCCATGCCAGGATGCAGGTTGACGTACTCTCCATCCGCATTCTTCTTCCCGTTGGCGTAGAACAATATCACGTCACCCATCCTGGGGGCCAGTATCCTGAGGTTCCCGTCGTCTCCCGCATTCTCCCCGAGCCACAGTCCAGCCTTCATGATGCCTGCGTGCACGTCCGGTTCCGTGAAAGTGAAGTAGAGTGACGTTATGTCTGTCACATGCAAGGTTCCTGAAGCGGCGATGAGGGAGGTGATGCAGATGATTGCCAAGCCATTACCGTATGCCACGCCCAGGTGTCTCACCGTCTTGTCTGCCACTCGTAAGGCTGCGGCGGACAATGGTATGAGCATTATTGTTGTGAAGGGGAGCAGGTAGCGTTCAATCACGCAAAAAAGTATGTATTGCGTCGAGGGTATCATGAATATGATGAACGCCATAAGCTTCCTGCCGTCAGGGATAAAGTCCCCTACATTATACTGGTTTTCAGTGTCCCTGCTCAGGACTGTGAAGAAAAAGAGTACTGTCAAGGGCAGTATGGCGTGGAAGTCCATTGCAGTGAAGAAGCTCACCCAGTGCATCACGTTCCTCCCAACCCTGATGACATACTTCCACCCCCTCTCCATCAGGTATTCCCTGACGTCCAGACGGTAGCCTGGCTGGAAATACTCTGGATGCTCCTCCATCTTCACTTGAACCGCCTCCAGGCCGTCAACCACCTTCTCCCCGTAGACCAGGATGAATGATATCTTGGGCGACATAGTCCACAGGCCGGTGTGCGCGTGCACGAACATGACGTACGGTGCGGCCAAGACAATGAACGCCATCATCACTGCCATCGGGTGTTTGAGGGACTTGAGAGTATCCCCCGTCTCTCTGCGTTCGACGGCGAACAAGTATGCTGCGGAAAACAACATTATCAGGAAACCTTCCGGTCTTATGAGGTACGCGTACCCTATGAGCGCCCCGTATAACATGCTCTTCACCAGACTCCTTCTGCCGGAAAGAATTTCATAGTATGTGATGAGGCCCAGCATAATGAACAAGCTGAACAGGCAGTCTGAGAATGCCTGGTGGGAGAAATAAACCATCACCGGAGAGAATGTCGCGTAGAATGCTGAGAGCAGCCCCACCTTCCGGTCGAACATCCTCCTGCCCGCATGGTATGCCAGCGGTATCAGAAGCAGGTATGATGCTGAAGACACTATTATGCCCGAGTATTCTATGTCCCCCACCAGCAGGTAAGCGATGTATGCTATCATGCCATATCCCGGCGGCATCAGCAACTGTGGTGAGCCACGGTAGATGTAGCCCCTGCCTGCAGCAAGCTCGTGGGCTGGCATGAGGTGTTTGAGTGAGTCTTCGTCCACGCCCTGCTTTGTTATCGAGAGGAAGAGGCTCATCACTGCTGCTATAGTCATAAGCAGTAGGACAATCCTAAAGTCTCTTGAAAGCCTTAATCCAGTCATAATCCCTTAATCCTTAGCTTTCAATGGATTTTAATCCTCTAGAGCCTGCCGTAAACCTGGAATAATCCTTCATCGTCTTTGTAAACCAGGTCAAGCCCGTAATCACCCGCAGTCTCCGGATTCTCCCATAATGGCAGGGTGTTTGGTCTTGTGTTCACGTAAGTGGATTCCAGTACGAGGTATCCCCCATCCTCGTCAAGATTCTCTGAAACATCGTAGAGGCTCATGTCGGGCGTGATGTCCGCGTATGTCCCCCCAGGTATCCCGCCTCCAGTAGCGTAGAAGAGTATGACATCACCCTTCCTTGGTGAAATAATCCGCAGCCCCCCAGTGTCCACCACACTCTCTCTAAGCCATAAGCCGGCCTTCCTCATGCTCTCGTGCACGTTCCCCTCCCTAAACACTTCGTTAAATGACTTCAGGATATACACTCCGTGCACTCCAGAGCTTACGGTAAACGACGTGAGGCACAGCAGTAACAGGGCATCCCGCACCCATCTTTCTCTGCCATAGTACGATAGCAATCTGACTGTGAGATGATGCATCGCGTATGCGGCAGGCATAAGTAGTATCATGGCGTAGGGCAGCAGGAACCTCTCCTTAACAAAGAAGAACACGTACGATACGGCTGGGAGTGCGAATATCGCCAGTGACGCCGTCACCTTCACCCCAGTCAAACCCATCCTGGCCCTAAAGTCCAGGAACGCGGTTGTGGTCAGGGCGAGGCCTAGCACGATAATCGCGAGGGGGACTATCGCGTGGAAGGACATCATGCACGTGAATACCATCAACTGCATGATATTCCTCCGGAGTCTTACGAGATACTTGCCGCCCCTGGATTCCAGATACTCTAGCAGCCCAAGCCGGTATCCTGGCTTGAAGTATTCCGGGTGCGAGTGCATGAGCGCGTCAACGTGTCCGACGCCATCAACCACCCTCTCGCCCACCAGCAGGTTATACTCCATCTTGGTTGATATCATCCACCTTCCAGTGTGCCCGTGGAGGAACAGCACGTACGGCGCCGCACACAGGCTGAACGACATCAATACTATCGCCGGCTTCTTCAGCGATTCCAAGAACATCCTGCGGTCCCGCCTTCCGGCAGCCCTCGCCTCATGCACTGTAACCCCATACATGAACAACAGGGCCGGCGGCAGGATGATGAATCCTTCCGGCCTTATGAGGTATGTCACGCCCATGCTCGCGCCAAGTATAATCTGCCTCCAGACTCCGCCCCCATTAATGACTGACTGAAGGTACGCGTACAGGCTAAGCAGGAGAAAGAAGGTGAAGACGCATTCCGTTGTGGAGAGGCTTGAGGATGAGGCGAGCATGGGAGTGTTCAGGAAAAGGAAAGCTGATAAGAGTGCGGGCCCTCTCCCGAACATGAGCCTGCAAGCATAATATGCGAGCGGGATTGAAAGCAGGTATGATATCGAGGAGATTAACGCCGCTGAATACTCTATGTCGCCCACCAGCAGGTAGGTCATGTATGAGAGTATGCCGTAGCCTGGAGTCAATAAAAGTTCTGTCGACCCAAAGTAGGTATACCCCCTTCCCTGCACGAGATTGTGGACTGGTATCAGATGCCTTAATGAGTCGCCTCCAACCCCCGGATTCCTGACCATAAGGTAAGCGCTCATGACCCCGGCCGCAGCCATCATCGCTACTATGAGCGTTAAGTCGCTTATCCCCCTCGATTTCTCCACCATATCATCCCCTGACTGATACTCCGAGAGCCAGCATTTTTTCAGTCAACTCCTTCCTCAAGGCGTCCATCTCCGACTTCTTGTCCTCCAGCCTACCCCTGCTCTTCCGTAGCTCCTCTGAAAGGCCGTCCACATCCTCCCTCAGCTTTCTCGCAGCTTCCTCCAGCTTCTCCCCCTCCCTGAATGCCTTCATGCCCTCAAGCTCGGCCTTCAACTCTTTCTCATGGGCTGACAGTTCCGCGTGTTCCCGCCTGACTTCTTCAGTCAGCGTACCCACGGCCTCCCTTATCCTTGAGACTGTCTTGTCCTTGTCCTTGAGTTTTATCTTATCCTCCCTCACTGCTGTCTCGAACCCTGACAGCATGCTGTTGAACTCGTCTTGACCGCACTCCAGGAACGTGTTAACCGGTTTTTCAATGATTCTTGCAGTCAGTTCGGAGTCTGCTGGAGAGTATTTCTCGAACTTCCTCAGCCCGCGCTTGAGCCTGCTGATGCTAGCGTGTATGGACTGCTCGATATCCCGCCTCCCTTCAACGGTTTTCCCGACCCTATCCTTGAGTTCCTCGACTGCGGGGTCTGGCTTTTTCGACAGTTCGTTAATCCTATCAACGTGTTCTGAAAGCGTCCTCTGTTTTACCTTCAAGTCCGCCTCCAGCTTCCTTATCCTGTCCTCCATGTCCGCGCGCTCCTTCTCGCTCCTCACGAACGCCGCATGCCTCTCACTGACCTGCCTCAGGGAAGACTCCTCCTCACTCACCTCCAGCAATTCCGAAAGCTTTTCCTGCTCGTCAAGGAGATTCTTGCACTCAGTGTGCACTCCCCGCATGGCATCCTGGAATACGAACCCGAGGTACCTTCCGTCGCCGAAATTTATCTTGCCTATGGAATCCAGGCTCTCCCTGAGCCTACCATCGTACTCTCGCAAGTCGCCGACATCATCCGCACTGGATTTCAGGGATGATACGACGTTACTCATGGACTTCAGGTATGTCGGCAGGTTTGTCCGCACTATCTTCGCGAACCTCTCGTCAACGTCGTCTGAAAGCTTCTGCTTTGAAAGCCTCTCGACGCCAGCGCCCAGCCTGCCTACAGTCCCCCTTATATCATCCAATATGGGTTGCGCGGACTTGAGCCGCACGGCATCCAATTCCCTGATGCGGCAGTCAGCCCACGCGCCCGCCCGCCCGAACTCAACGTGTTTGTCGTCAGACCCTCCCTTACCGAATATGAAGTCGAGAAAACCCATTTTCACTACGCACGCCTTTCTTTGAGGTTATTAGAATACAACCTATTTGAATGAGCCGCTAATCAATAGGATGTGCAGCAGACTCCTCTCGCATGTCTGAGATGACGGGCAGGCGAAGTCCGGCATAATCCACGCGGTGATAGGATTGCTGGTGGTCATGAGCGCCGTCTGGATAGTGGCCATGGTATCAACCGGCGAGCACTATGAGACAAGTGTAGCCTATTTAATGCAAGGCCTTCCAAGCACCTTCTCGTTGTACTTTTCCGCAGGGCACTTATAGTACACATAGTAGTTCCTGTATGCGCTTATCAGTATCATGCCGTAGAATATCCCATAACCCATGCCCAGGCTGAACTCGGTGCTCGCTGAATAATCAAGTATGCCGACAACAAGCCTCGTCAGCGCGATGAATATCAAAGGGTTTATGGCGGCAACCATCAGTACGCCCCTGTTAAGCCCGTACTTGTTTATGAACCTCCTGTATACTGGACTAGTCTCCTCGTCAACCCAGTGCGGGTGCCCGTAGTCCCTCGCCTTCCTGAGGAACAGGTATGTGGTCAGAGCGTCAAGCCAGACCAGCAGCACCAGGAACAAACGCAGCATTAGTTCGAACATTTTTCACGGCCCCTGATAGACTCCCGACAGCTCCTGGTTCACCCATCCTCCAAGTCTGCCGGCGTCTATCCCCTGCGGGAGATACATGATTATCGCATTGGACTCCCTGTCTGTCACAACCCCCTCCTTACCCTCCTTCTGCGTGAGAGCCAGCTCGCCCCAGCCCATGTGTGTTATCCTGTCCAGCTGCTGGCGCGTTGACTGCAGTGCCATGATGCACTCCTGCAGTGAGACGCTCGCGCCGCTCGGCAATACGGGGACAAACCTAATCCCCGTAGGCTTCGCGTGTTCGGCCCTTAAAACGCCTTCAACAACGTCCCCCATCATCCCAAGGAATTCCATTGAAGGCTGTATCTGCGCGCCGGTGAATGCCGCGAACGTCCTCTCAACATCGTTCTGGTGTATGCCCTGCGTCCTCGGGTCTCCAGGCCGGTCGTGCAAGTATCCCCTCACGATATAGTTCGCGGGCGCCGCCCCTATCATCTGCAGGAACTTGGGCAGCTCCCTGAATTCAGGGCCTAACTCCTCAGAGCCCTTGGATATGTGGAACGTGGTGTGCCTGACGCATGCGGCAACATCATGTATCATGTAAGCCAGTTTCTGTGCCTTCGTCGCCCCTGAAATGTCCTTTGACTGGTGGAAGTCCTTGAACCTGTATTCCTCCTCGCCGTCGACCTTCACCATGTTGTCTGGCGACGGGTATCCGTGGAACAGGTCGTCGTCGTGCGCGCCCCGCAGAGCCCTGCCCATCCTCATGAAAATGTTGTTGATCCTGATTCGTGCCATAGCAGCGTCAATGTCCCCGATAAGGTAATTCCTGAACTCGTCGACTATCGCGTATACCATGTCGTCCTGCGCGGTCGTCGAGCTGCTGGACGTCAGCGTCTTGGTGTATCCCATAGCATCCCCCTGGACGTCGCCCTTAGTGAACCTGCCTTTGCCTATCACGATCTCTGCCGCACGCCCTTTCCTGTGGAACGCCATGCAACCCTCCTCCTCCTGCACGGCCTTCTCGTATGTGAGCCCGCCCTCCGGATTGTTGTAGGCCCTCGGCTGTATCAGGCCGTTAGGGTGGACTTCAACCTCCCCCGTAAAAGTCTCATGTCCCCCGAACAGTCCGTGCAGTTCATCACC
>JBDRLL010000012.1:0-57532 GCA_043813075.1 Candidatus Altarchaeota archaeon | reverse complement strand
AGTTGAACAACCTGAAGTACATACCATCCTTCCGAACCGGCAGTGAGCGTGAGGACATACTAAGGGCTTTTACAGTTGGCTTCAAGGATAAGTACGAGGATATCGTGTTGAAGAAGGATAAGCTGTTGCGGATTGTCAGGGAGATACGGGAGGACTGGCTTAACTTCACGACCGAAGCTGATGAATCGTCTTATGCTATCGAGACCGAGAGGATAGTCTCAATTATAAGCCATCTCATGGACCAAGACCCTGATGAGGTGGTTGTTCGTCTGCTAAAGGCTAAGGCAGATCTAGACAAGGCCCGCGGCAATTAGTCACTCACTTGCTTATCCCCATCTGCTTTTCCTTTTCAGCAATCCTCAGGCGGGTCTTGATTACAGTATCCGGATTCAGGCTTATGCTGTTAATACCGCACTCCACTAAAAACTCTGCGAATTCAGGGTAATCTGATGGGGCCTGACCGCATATCCCTATCTTCCTGCCCTTCTCGTTGGCAACCTTTATCACCTGCGAGACCATGCGTTTGACTGCATCATTCCTCTCGTCAAACAAGTGGGCTACGATGTCGGAGTCACGGTCCAATCCGAGAGTCAGCTGCGTCAGGTCGTTGCTGCCTATGCTGAACCCGTCGAATATCTCGCTGAACTGGTCTGCAAGTATGACGTTCGATGGTATCTCGCACATTACGTAGACCTCAAGGCCGTTTTCACCCTGTTTAAGCCCGTTACTTTTCATCTCTTTGATAACAGCCTTGCCTTCATCAACAGTCCTGCAGAAGGGTATCATGACTTTGAGGTTCGTGAGTCCCATGTCATCCCTCACTTTCTTGACTGCCTTGCATTCCAGGGCGAAGGCTTTCCGAAATTTATCGTCATAGTAGCGGGATGCGCCACGCCAGCCTATCATCGGGTTGTGTTCTGATGGTTCGTAGAGCTTTCCTCCAATCAGGTTTGCGTATTCATTGGACTTGAAGTCGCTGAACCTTAATATAACGTCTTTAGGATAGAATGCGGCGGCTATGTGTGCGATTCCCATCGCAAGTCTGTCCACGTAGAATTGGGTCTTGTCATCGTATCCGAAGGTTATTTCATCTATCTTCTCCTTGACCTCGCCATCCTCCAGCTTATCATAGTCCATGAGGGCGTTTGGGTGTATCCCGATGTAGCTGTTTATTATGAACTCTTCCCTGGCAAGCCCGACGCCGTCGTTTGGTATGAATGACTGTTCAAACGCGTTTTCAGGTATTCCGACGTTCATCATTATCTTAGTCTTGGTGTCAGGTATGTTGTCGACATCTATCTCGTCAACATGGAATTTTAGATTTCCACCATAAACGAAACCCTTCTCGCCCTCAGCACATGAGACTGTGGCTTTATTGCCCGTCTTCAGTACTTCAGTGCCGTTTTCAGTGCCGATAACACATGGTATGCCCAGCTCCCTCGATATTATCGCCGCATGGCATGTCCTACCCCCCCTGTTAGTGACTATTGCGGCGGCTATCTTCATTATGGGCTCCCAGTCAGGATCAGTCATGTCAGTCACCAGGACTTCACCCTCCTTGAATCTGCCTATGTCATGCACGTCCTTAATCACATGAACACTACCAGAGCCTATCCTGTCACCTACAGATTCCCCTTCAACAAGTACCGAGCCCTTCTCGTCGAGTATATAATGCTCTAGCCTATTGGATTTCCTCTGGGAAACAACAGTCTCCGGACGTGCCTGTACAATGTATAATGAGTTTGTTTCTCCGTCTTTAGCCCACTCCATATCCATCGGCTTGTAGTGACCTGCCTTTGAGCTATAATGCTCCTCTATAACGACCGCCCACTCTGAAAGCGTTATTACCTCGTCATCAGTCAAGACAAACTTCTTCCTCTCCCCCTCAGGAACCTCGATGTTCTTGGTCAGCTTGTTGCCATCAGTGGAATACACCATCTTTATCCTCTTGGCCCCGACCTTTTTGCTTATAATAGGCCTTTTCCCCTGCTTTAGCGTCGGCTTGAACACATAGTATTCATCTGGTGTGACGGCGCCCTGAACTACGTTCTCTCCGAGGCCGTAGGCTCCAGTTATGAATACGACTTCCTTGAATCCAGACTCAGTGTCTATAGAGAACATCACGCCGGAACAAGCCTTGTCTGACCTAACCATCTTCTGGACGCCTATCGACAGGTATACGTTAAAGTGGTCGAAGTCCTTGTCTACACGGTATGATATCGCCCTATTGGTGAATAGGCTTGCGAAACACTTCTTGCATGCGTCTATAAGCTGTGATTCTCCTCTTATGTTCAGGTAGGTCTCCTGCTGTCCTGCGAAAGAGGCGTCAGGAAGGTCTTCTGCGGTCGCGGAAGACCGCACGGCGACGTCGCAGTGGCTGCCGTACTCCTCACAGAGCTTGTTGTATGCGTTAATGACGGAATCCCTGAGCTCCACCGGGAATTCACTGTTCCTTATGAGGTCGCGCACTCTATGACCCCTATCCGCCAGGTTTTCCATGTCCTTGGTGTCCAGGTCAGATAGGATTTCCCTGATCTTTTCTTGTATCCCCGCCTTTTCAAGCAGGTACTTGTATGCTGTGGCAGTTATTGCAAAACCGTTCGGCACCTTTACTCCCCTGGGAATGAGGTTCTGATACATCTCACCGAGCGATGCGTTTTTACCCCCCACAAGAGGCACGTCTTCGATAGTCAGTTGATTAAACCATAATATGAATTCAGAGTTTCTTCCGGCCATGCTATAGTATTAATTGGTGTTAATAAAAAAGGTCTTCAACCAGGCCAGTAGCTGTCCGACCCAAGTCCAGTATACTCTTTCGGGCGACGGTATTCGTCGAACACCTTTTCGCTAACATTATTGTCCTTGTTGACTTTTATTTCTTCCCCAACCTCATTAACTTCCCCATATCTCCCTATGTTCAATCGTATGGTTCCCTTGAAGACGGAAACGTAGCCATTCTCCAAGTGGTATGTCTTCCCAACGTCTATCCGCTCAACGTCCTCATCCCACAGGGTTATGAGGATCGATCCCGTATCATCACCCACTAGTGCTTCAGTTACTGCATGGGGCGTCCTGTCTCTCTTGGACCGAACATTCTTTATCTCCTGCTTTTCAATGACCTTGAAAACTAGGTTCACCCGCTTTGAACGCGGTGTTAACTCATCAATCTTCATTAATTTATCTTCCAGGGCCATGAGGGTATTTTATTCGTTTACACGTATTTAAATTAACCATGTCTGACGTTCTATTAGTATATCCGCCGCATAGGATAATCCTCGGTGGTAGGACTTACAGCCCACTTGGACTCGCGTATATGGCGTCGGTGTTAGAGAAAAATGGTTTTAGCGTTCGCATACTTGATTTTGACGTCGTCGGTTTTGACTCTAAAAAACTTTTTGAAGTCATCGAGTGCGAGAAGCCTAGGGTCATAGGTGTGAACGTCCTGACCTCCGCGCTTCCAGAAGCGTATTTGATAGTGGCATTGATCAAATCACGGTTTGACATCCCGATAGTGCTTGGGGGTTCGCATGTGACCGAGGTCCCGGAGGTTGTCTCAGACATGGGTGTTGAATATGGGATACGCGGCGAAGGGGATTACGCCTTCTTGAGGCTTTGCGAGCACTTGATAACTGGGAATGCAGGACTTGACGAAGTTGGTGGCCTAGTGTTGAACGACGGAGGCTCAACTACCTATTCGGAACCCGTCTTCGTTGATGGATTGGATGGGCTGCCTAATCCTGCATGGCATCTGCTGGATATGCGGAAGTATCTTTTCAAGACGCTCATGGCATCGAGGGGATGTCCCTTCAACTGCATATTCTGTGCAGACCCCCACTGCACCGTCAGGCATAGGTGTGGTGAAAATGTTCTCGATGAAATGAGATTGCTTAGGGACGAGTATGGCGTGCGTAGAGTGGATTTTTCAGACAGTGTCTTCACCCTGGACAAGGACTGGGTGTACGGGCTATGCGACATGATGGACCGGGAGAGACTTAACCTAAAATGGACTTGCCTAACGAGGGTTGATTGTGTTGATGATGACATCCTCTCTAGGATGAAGGATTCCGGGTGTTTCCTCATATATTTTGGCGTAGAGTCGGGTGTCGAGGAGATTAGATTCAACTCTGGCAAGAGGATAACTAATGATGAGATACGCCATGCATTCAGGTATTGCCGTAAGATAGGGGTTAAGACAGGCTCATCCGCGATGTTCGGCTTTCCAGGCGAGAATATTCACCAGATGCGGGATACCTTACGCTTCATAATCGAACTTGACCCTGAATATGGGGTGTTCAGCCTACCAGAGTTAATGCCGGGCACACGGTTATTCAAGACTGCCTTATCTGAGGGATATGCCACAGACGATTTGTGGAGGGACTACATGTCCGGAATGGTAAAAGACCTTTATTATGTGCCAAAAGGCCTTTCATTCAGTGAACTATACGAGGTGGACTTGGAAGCCCATAGGAGATTCTACTATCGGCCAAGTTATATCCTGAGGAGAATGGCTGGAATACGGTCTAGGATAGAGTTTTCCGAGACTGCTGACGCTTTTATTAGGTATGTCTCAAACAACATCACAAATAAGATTCCTGATAATGGCATTTCCTAGAAATAGTCTGATGGTGCTATAGGGTCAGATAGGGTTTTTAGGCCCATCCTCCGAAGAGGGTATTACCCTTACCACCTTGCCTGAGCATGATGGTTTTTTGACATCACATCACTCCTGAGAGTATCCAACCGAGATTGGATTTTTGGCGTCCTATATCCGCCTTCTATGGAATGCCTTTCAGGTAATTATCTGATTACCCCGCACTTATCTTGTATTACATATTATGATGTCATCATATAAAAAGATAGTAGTATCTCTAAAATACCATGGCGGTTAAATACTCTCTGACTTATTAAGCCCCCAGACAGATATCTAATATGGAACAGACGGCTTCAAGTATCAATCATGTGGAAGTGGTGGAGTTCTACCTCTCCTGCATACTGTTCATGGTGTTTTTATTGATAGTCCTTTAGTCTTTAGTCAGCAAACCGATGCTCTTTCCAGCATCGAGCCAGCCTTCAGCATATTCTAGGGCGGCTAAAGCGTTAAAATACTCCCCGTTCTCGTAGAAGTGCATAGCATCACTATAGTAATTTGACGCCGATTCAAGTATGCCCTCACCCGCTCTTTTAACATCTATCCGAGTGCTGTCATCCACTCTCACTCCATCAAAGAGTTTTTCAGCGTTCTTAAAATACTTCTCCAATTTAGCCTTTATCTCTGACTCTGATTTCATAGTTCAAGAGTTATCACATTCCCCCTTATACCAGCGCTCTTAGACGCTATCCTCCCCGTTATTTCCGTGAATATCCGTTTCCGGTCACCGCCTGAAAACGCAGACTTCAATATCCTGATCCTGACTTTCTTATGTTTTTCCAGCATGGATCTGGCTTCATCCAAGAAGTTCGGGGTAACACCATTCTTACCGAGCTGTAGTGTTATGTCATTCATGTCTGCTACTCAGAAATCCCTTTTAACGCCCTCACGTCAATGCATCCGGTTAAAAACATGGCTGCCTTAAACTCTGAGATAAACTTGTCCAAGTAATTCCTCAATCCGTCAAGACCCTGCTTGTTGTATGCCCTTAGAAGCGGAAGGGCAACGCCCACCGCATCGGCGCCTACAGCAATTGCCTTGGCGGCGTCAAGTCCGCTCCTTACTCCCCCTGACGCGATAAGCGGTTTTTTAAGATTCCTCAATTCCCTAACGCACTCGACAGTCGGGATGCCCCATCCGGCGAACGTCATCCCTATCTCACTTTCAAGACCATTCAATCTATGGCTTTCGACCAGACTCCATGATGTGCCACCAACACCTCCAACATCGAAAGCATCCACAGTGATTCTAGAGGCGGTATCAAGGCTTATCCCCTCTCCAACACCCTTCAGTATAACCGGTTTTTTCAATGATTTTTTCACCGAGTTTATCTTTGATATAAGGCCCTTGAAGTTCCTATCACCCTCTGGTTGTATTATCTCCTGAAGAGGGTTTATGTGTAGTGCGATAGCATCAGCGTTTACCATGTCAATGGCTTTCATGCATTCTTTTTCAGAGTATTCATGGTTTAGCTGGACGGCACCCAGATTAGCGATTAAAAGTATGTCTGGGGCGACATCCCTCACCGTATATGTCGCAGACAACTGCTTGTCTTCAATGGCCGCCCTCTGGCTGCCCAAACCCATTCCAATGCCGTACTCCTGGGCTATTAACGCCAAATCCTTGTTTATTGACTCTGACTCTTTCGTGCCTCCAGTCATGGATTCAATGATAAGCGGAAAACCCAGCTTCTTGCCCAGTAGTTGAATTCTTGTGTCTATCTCATCATAATCCAGTTCAGGGAGTGCCTTATGGACAAGATTTACGGAGCTGAAACCCGCGTCACCTGCCTCAACATCCTCTTCCACACATATCCTCAGATGGTCTATCTTTCTGGAGTTAATCATCTAATTCCTCCTTTCCACGAGGTATTCTGATATCTTCAGGAGGGAGTTTCTAGCATCACTGTCATCAAGCTTCCCTAGGGCCACCCTGCCCTCTTCAGTCAGCTGCACAACCTTATCCTCCGCGAACTTGATGGAACCAGTCTCATTCATTACGCATAATACTTCTGAAACATCATCATCTGAGGCGTCTTCATTACCGAGAGTCCTTAGGAGGATATCCCTCTGTGCTGGATTTGAATTATTCAATGCATGCACCATGATTAACGTCTTCTTGCCCTTCCTAATGTCGCTGCCAACCGGCTTACCCAACTCCCTCTGGTCTGCCGTTATATCCAACAAGTCATCCTTGATCTGGAATGCGGTGCCAGTATTCCTCCCAAATGTGCTGAGACAAGAAGACTCCTCACCACTTCCTCCACCCAGTATGGAACCTATCCTAACAGAAGCCTCTATAAGCGATCCAGTCTTCTTCATAACCATGTCCAAGTACTCCTCCTCACTAACAACATCCCTCTCCTCGAACATCATATCAAGTATCTGACCCTCCTGAAGCTTGCTGTTTGCCTCGACAAGGGCGTCAACAGCATTCAACACAAGCTCAGGATTGATGCCGTCATTACGCACCTCTACGAGGGCTTTAAACGCCCCGGAATACATGGTGTCGCCCACTATTATGGCCATCTCCTCACCCCATAAGGAGTGCACTGTCGGCCTGCCACGTCGTTCAGAGTCATGGTCCATTATGTCGTCGTGTATCAGCGTGAAAGTGTGTAATAGTTCCACTGAAGCGGCTGCCTTGAGGACCTTGTTAGGGTTTCCGCCGACTGCTTCACACGCAAGCAGCAGGAGGCATGGCCTTATCCTCTTTCCACCCGCCATTATGGGGTGTGCCAGCATTTCCTGCATTTTAGGGTTTCCTTGCCGGGTGTATTCAAGAAGTAGGGGCTCCACGAGCTGGCTCTTTTCATTTAATATCTCATATACGTCCATTTCGTCTTTAACTATCTTGTTTTTTTTTTAATAAACCAAAGCGCACTACTTTAAGGGGGTATGGGGGTTAGTTCATAAATGTCAAGCATTAAAATATTGTCGAATAATTTATTATATTAACCAATTATGTGAACATAGTTTTTATATTAAACCTTGCTCTTTTAACCATTGATACGGAGTATGTATTATGATCCTTGACAAGCAGGTTTCAGAGATAATGCATTCTAAGATATACACTGCAGAATGCAATACGCCCGTATACGACATCGCCTGCCTGATGGACAAGAAGAACGTGGGTTCCGTGTTGATAGTGGAGAAGGATAAGGTGAAGGGCATAATAACCGAGGCAGATATCGTAAACCAACTCTACAAGGGAAACCACCTTACAGAACTGAAATCATGCGATATAATGACCAAAAAGGTCATAAGCGTGGCTCCTGATACAACGCTAGGCAAGGCCATAGACCTGCTTTTTGAAAACAAGTTCAGACGACTGCCTGTTGTAAAGAAGGGAAAGATAATGGGCATACTCACGTCAACAGACATATGCTATGAGATAAACAGCCCCCACGCATCCAAGACCGTGGGGGAGATAATGCGGACAGATGTTGTTACAACCACGTCAGACAAGACGATATACGAGGCATTGGACCACATGCTAAAGAAAAAATCATCGACAGGTAAGAGGGGGGTCGGGGGCATCGTAATAGTCTCGACAGAAGGTGTGGAGGGCATACTAACAGAGCGGGATATCATACGGTATGTTGTCGCAAAAAAGAAGGACATACAGAAGACACTAGTCTCGGACATAATGTCTACAGACATGATAACCATACGGCCAGACATAGTGATATGTCATGCAGCCGACCTGATGAGCCAGTATCATTTCCGGCATCTGCCAATCCTGGACTACGACGAGAAGCTTGTTGGAATCATAACCCAGACAACCATAATCGGCGAGCTCAAGAGGGAATACGAGGAAAACCTGATATGAATATATTATCCGTACAGGATAATATCTAAAGTGGAATCTTGCACTGCAGTCGCCTACCCTGGATTACCCCTCATATTCGCAGAAGGATTCAGAGATTACGGTAATAGGACCTCCATGCACAGTCACGCCAGCCTGGCTCTGACAGGCACCAACGGCGGCGTAAACACCAAAACCACAGTATCCCTTGCAGAGACGACATCGTTCACTATAGACGGCAGAACACCCTCAGGACCACGGTCTAAAGGAGTATATGAACTGGCCACAATATTCATCTCAATGTCTGGCATGGACGCTGGAGTAGTGGTGGAGTCAGTGAATAATAGTATATACTCGGGCAGCAGTGACTCAGGAGCTGCTGCAGTCTCATCGTCATTGAACCATCTCTTGGGACTTGGACTCAGCAAATCCGAACTTTCGGATCATGCGAGAAGAATATCCGAGACCGCCTACAGGAGCATATACGGGGGATTGAGCGAGTACTTCATAGACAAGGATGGCGTGATATCCACTGATCAAGCGCTTGATGACAGCGTCTTCAGTGATGTGAGGATACTCGCATGCCCCTTTGACTATGATAGGTATTCCGCAGATGAACTGCACCTTAAGGTCGTGGAGCACCCTGATTACCATTCAAGGATTAGTCAGGTTAACGACAGAATGCTTGAGTTAAAACAGTTATCACGGAAAGAGGATGTTGAAGGCATACTCTGTCTGATGGAGTCAGAAGCGAAGACCGTGCACGGATTATTCGAGGGTGTCGGCCTAACTGTCATAAAACCCTTGATGAAGGCTGTTTGTAGTTCAGTGGAGTCCATGCGTTCCGAAGGCGTGCCCGCATTCTGGAATGTGGCAGGAGGCTCGGTTGTGTATGTATTCACTTTCAACGACTCAGAAGACAGGGTAAAAGAGGCGTTAAGTGGGTTGAACGTGGGCTATGATGAGCTCAAGGTTGCTGGACCTGCAAGGGTTATGATTTAAAATTAATTATTCACTATTTATCATCATGAGTTCAGGTAGTGGATACGGGAAGACCATACTATTCGGAGAGCATTTCGTCGTCTACGGGATGCCTGCCATCGCATCCGCCTTGGGTAACGTAACTACGGCAGAGATAGAGGATTCTAACGTATACGAGTTAGTCGACGAAAGGCCTGCGACACCAAGCTACAAGAAGGAGAAGTATGAGGAGCAATTGGAGTCAAACAAGCTGATATTCGCGGCCTGCGGGATAAACGTTGATGACACACCGATAAAAGTGACTCTCGGAGGGAACTTAATAGCCGCCTCTGGTGTTGGGGCTTCCGCAGCATCTGCCGCAGCCATCGCAAGGGCTCTAAACGAGCACTTCAACCTGGGATATGACGATGAGAGGATAAACGAGATAGCATACGAGGGTGAGAAGGGATACCATGGGAAACCGTCTGGGATAGACAATACTGCGGCAGTCTTTGGCGGACTCATATGGTTCGTCAAGAATCTTGAGGGCGGCCCGAACACTATGGAGCGGTTGAGGATGCCTGAGCCGGTCGAGATAGTACTGGGCAACACAGGCGTGACCTCCAGCACAAAGGAGGTTGTTGCTGACGTCCGCGCCAACAAGGATGCTGATCCTGTGGGATATGAGAGGATATTCAATGAATATAATGCGGTTGTGACTTCTGCAAGGGAATCTCTTGTTAACGGGGATTATACAGAGGTCGGGAGACTCATGAACCGGAACCATAGCCTATTGCAGGAGATAACCGTTTCATGTGATGAACTAGACACCCTTGTTGATGCTGCACGCGATGCTGGAGCTCTTGGAGCGAAACTAACTGGAACCGGGCGCGGCGGATTGATGCAGGCACTGACTCCTGGCGTGGGACTTCAGGATAAGGTGGCTGAAGCCATCGAAGACATGGGCTTCACAGCATACAGGATGAGGATAGGCGTCTAGCTTATTTATCCGCCAACTGGCTAATCCTAATATAATCGGCTACTGTTGGTGTAGTATGATAATAAGCGTTTTAAACGACAATCGGCCGGGAGAAGGCATCCCCGGGGAATTCGGGTTCTCGATAGTAGTGCAGGCTGATAAAAAAATTCTGATGGATGCCGGACAGTCAGACATCTTCCAGAAGAATGCGGGTCGTCTTGGCGTCAGTCTTGATGATGTTGACGCCATCGTGCTAAGCCACCGGCACGCGGACCACTCTTATGGACTAGAGCACATGAATGGGGGTAGGCTAGTCTGCCATCCGGATTGTTTCGAACCTACAATACCGAAAGGGGGTGGCAGGGTGGTGAGCCCCTTCATGAGTCTTGAGGAGGCTGGCAGAAAATTCGAGCTCACGACATCACGGGAACCTGTGAGGTTATCAGACAACATATACTTTCTCGGGGAAATACCCAGGAATAACGATTTCGAGGCAAAAGTCCCGGGGCAGGTAAATAGGAGTGGCGCAGACGACTTCATAATGGACGACTCAGGCCTCGCCATAACCACTGAAAAGGGGCTTGTGGTCATCTCCGGTTGCGCGCACGCGGGCATATGCAATACGATCGAGCACGCTAAGAAGGTTGCTGGAGACGACAGGATATTTGCGGTGATAGGCGGCTTCCACCTTGTCAATGACGATGATGTGACGAGCAGGACAATAGGCTACCTTAAAAGCCAGAATCCAGTTAGGATAATGCCGGGACACTGCGTAAGCAATGAGATAATGCTAAAAATGCATTCAGAGGGCCTGCCGGTCACACCACTATTCTCGGGCACTACGGCCGCATTCCCCA
This sequence comes from Candidatus Altarchaeota archaeon, assembly GCA_043813075.1. Lineage (GTDB taxonomy): Archaea > Altiarchaeota > Altiarchaeia > IMC4 > SCGC-AAA252-I15 > CAYREE01. The sequence continues at coordinate 46,281 of JBDRLL010000012.1, read as the reverse complement.
TTAGGTTGAAGTCATACCCTGACAAAGAACTGCGGGAATCAACGGCAGATATGATAGCCAGAGAACTTGATATGCTACGGCCTGCGCAGCAATCCCCTCCAAAAAGAGACGGTGACAGATTAGACCGGCACTAATCGAGGTATCCCAGATCCCTAAGCTGCTTTCTCAACTCCTTGGTTATCCTAAGGGTTGTTGAAGGGCTTAATGGGACTCCCTTATCCCTAGACCTTATTGCCAGGGTCTCGTTCAGGCATTGAAGGACAAAAGGCGCTTCCTCATCGTCCGTATACGTCTTGTCCCTCGCCAGAATCTTGTATTTATCGTCCTTCGGCCGTGGTATTATTATGGCCTTCTTCATAGCCCTATCGCAGAAGAATCTCTCGCCATTATTGCTGTTCGCGATACGCAAGTATCTCTCAGGTTTTTCACCAAATAATATCAGGGGCTTAAGGCTTATTCCGTCGACGTCATCCGGGATGCTGAGGTTCACCAAGTCAAGTAGGGTGGGTGTCAAGTCGATACCACTAGCTGGAAAATTGAATCTGCTAGCCCTGTTATCTGGGAGATGTATTATCCAGGGTATCTTAAGCCCCGGCCATCCTAGGCGACCGTGGCCGAAGATATCGTTTTCACCTAGGAATTCCCCGTGATCTGACGTCACCATTATTATGGTGTTGTTGTAGACTCCGGCGGATTTCACAGTGTCGATTATCTTTTTGAACACTAGTTCATCGAATGCCGGTATCTGCGCGTCATACAGGTCGGATATCATATTCTTGCTCTCCAGTATGGTGTCCTGGTATTCGACCGTTTTTTTCCTGCTCGAAGGACACCATTTCTCAAGTAAGTCTACCGTCTCCCGGTCAGTGTAGTATGCAGTATACTGGCTCCTATATGGTTCAGGGGACGTGTATGGGCAGTGTATGTGGTAATAATGCAGGAAAATGAAGAATGGGTTGCCTGCGTTGTCGTGAATCCAGTGGTCGAATGACTCGTCTTCAAATCCTGTGAACACCCGTTTCATGTCCCTAACCTCATACAGGTCAAAGCCTTTCCCAAAGCCGAAAACAGGGTGCACTTTCCCACCGTCGGTGAACGCTGCCGTAGCATATCCGTTCTCCTTAAAAACCTCTGCCAGAGTCTTGGAGCCAGACAAGTCGTTCTTATGGGTGGCAACCAGTTTACCAGTTAACATCGACTTGTGCGACGGCTCGGTCATACCTGATGCTGAGAGCACGTTATAGAATATCACACTATCCTTAGCTAGCTCGTCTATTGTCGGGCTGTTATTAATCGGATATCCATAGGATCCGAGCCTGTCCCCCCTGAGAGTATCTATTGATATTAATATGACGTTGCTTCCTGAGAAATCATCGGTTACCTTGACCATCTCCGGCTGAGTGACAGCAACCTCACCTATCTTATCATCAGTCAGACATCCAAAACAGACTACTAGCAGCACAAAAACAGCTTTTCTATTGACCATGTTAAACCTATAATGGATATGCTATGTGAAGTTAAAAATCAAGCTAACCGACAGTCACTTTATCCCCGTCTACGCTAACCTTATCTCCAGTATTGATCCGTGATATGTCTATCTGGTCTACCGCAGGTATGTCGCTGATTATGCACCCAACTGCGACTATGGTCTCTATATCCTTGTTTATCATCGCCAACGGGGCCTTGCCATTCTTCGCCAGCTGGTAGATGGTGTATGGCGCAACAGTGCTCCCCTTACCATACGGGAATACGAGTATCTTCCCTGAGATGCTCTGACCATTCAGACTATTGTCCTGGTCGGTTATGACCCCCGTCTCAGGGTCTACTCCACCATAAAAACTGATGGGGTCTCCGGTGACAAGAGCCACACCACTAGCCTTACCCTTGTTTATCACCCGCCCGTTCAACTCCATTTCCCACTCACCGCCGTCTCCAGACACTTTCTAAAATCGCCGATATGCACTTGGAACTTGTTCTTACCCCTAGCATAGAAGCACGCCTTCGCACTCGTTGTCGCCATCGTCTTGAACCTGCCCTTGACTGGCGCGACAACCATGCACGTGTCCACAGCCATCTTCCCGCCAGCCTCCTCTATTATCCTAGTATACCCTCTCTCGTCGGCAATCTGCTTCGTAGGCCTCGCGGTGGCAACCCACAGTTCAACACCATCATTCACCTTCCTACCCTTCAGAAACTCTGCTATCTCCGCTATCTCCTTGATGCTCGCGTGCGGGCAGCCCAGGGATACGAAGTCGACGTCACCTGCATCATCATTCAAAGACTTGTATGCATCATCCAAGTCATCCTGCGTTATCGTGACAGAATCCTTAGGCTTCTTATGCAAGCCAGCCTCCGGTGTGACTCCTTTAATATGGTATAATGGCGGGCCCCCATAGGTGATGAATGACGCGCCGAAGCTCTTCAAGTAGTCGGTGTTCGACGGCGGGAGGCCGGTTATGTATGGCACTCTTTTTTCGCTCTGTTTTCCAAGCGCATAGCCTAGTGCGCCGTAGTCTGCGAGCGACTCCACCTTCGCCTTAACATTGAAATGCACTTTAGGCACCCTATTCTCGTCCAGGTGCAGCCCGTATGCCGGGGTTTTTCCTATCATCGCGGATGCGATGGCTGACGGGCCTCCCTCCCTGTTCGAGCGCGCGCCTATGACAGAATTCACGAACGTGACTGCAGACGACTCCGCCCACGCCACATGCTCCCCGAACGACGGGAGGTTGCCTATCAAGTATGGAGTGCACGTGCACGTCGTCACGACACCCATCCTCGCGAACGCTTCGATGACTTTCTTCTGTTTCTCAGCGAACTCATCTGATATCCCTAGCTTCCTCCAATCCTGCATGTCCATGCCCGCGGGATTAAGCGTGGTCAACACGCTGACTTCACCGTCCTTGGCGAGTTCAGCAAGGTAATCCAGTCCAGCATCACCAAGGTTAGCGTAGGATACACCAGCTATCTGCACGCTTGAAACAGGGATCAGACTATCTGCACTGTATATCTCTCCTAAGGCAACGAGTATCTTCATGCTCTTTGCAGCAGCATTCCCGTGTTCTCCATCCAGAATCTCTTCCTCTTCATTAGTGAGAAACATCCTTTATGCCTCGTTTTACTAAGATTATGTGGTCCACATTTTTTTAACTATAATCTTCTAGACTAATTTTTTCTTCATTAGGTATGTATGGCCTCATGAAATCTTTTTTCTCTCTGTCACTCGGCATGGTAGCGTCAATACCCACTCTCGTCGTCTTCTGCCGGTCTGAGCCGGGAACAGGCTCGCCACTGGGATCCACACTGGAGCCGGGAGCCTCCTTTATGACAGCGTTTTTACTCGCCTGAAATCTGGTTGCAATAGCCCATTCCAAATCATTTCTATCATAAATGTCTATGTCTTCCTCTATTACCACAACATGCTTCAGACTCGAATGACCTTTAAACGATGCTTCGATGGCTTTCATACCATCATCAGGGTTTTTCTTCCGTATCTGGACTATCCCATGCAGCCAACCGCATCCTCCTGGCGTTAGAACCACATTCTTGCATTCACATACCTTGTTCACTTCAGTGAATATTGTCGGCTCTCTAGGCATCCCCATATAGAGCCTGTGTTCCGCGAATCCAGGCAATAGTGCGTGATACAAGGCGTTTTTCCTCATGGATATGGTATCCACTGTGAAGACCGGCTCCTGCCTCTTAGGGAAATCATATGTCCCAGTGATATCAACAAACGGGCCTTCACCAACCCTTTCCTCAGAGCTTATCCTCCCTTCTAACACTATCTCCGCATTAGCAGGGATTTCGATGTTATTTGTCAGGGATTTTGCGGTAGGTGTTTCCACAAGAGCATTGGCTATCCCCATCTCATCGAAATCTATCTTTGTCCTTGTCGCAGACGCGATTTGTACTGCAGGGTGTACGCCGATGACTAATGTAGCATCCATCTCACCACCCGAATCCTTGAGATACTCCATCGTGTCTCTAGCACAGATACGTACAACAAGCTTGTTTTTTGGGCCATACATCATCATCCTGTGTGTGGCAATATTCCTACCCCACTTTTCATTACTGACTGCTACGACACCAGAGCTTATGTACGGTCCACCATCCTTTTCATAATGGGTTAATAATGGTATCCTCGTTAAGTCGGCATCCTTTCCCTTCCATACGATTTCCTGGCAGGGTGGTTTTTCCATGACCTCTGGTTTTTTAGGATTCTTTATCGCATCCGCTATCCTGAAGAGAAGATTTTTTTGTTCGATTCCAAGGGATTTTGCTATTAACTCCCTGGAACTCCCGACACCACCAACGACACTGATATTATGACCTTTAACATTAGAGAATTTTACAGCATTCCCCTCCGCCTTCTTTAATATTGCCGCGATTTCGTATTTTGTATCGACTTCCTTGTCTATTTTGATTAATTTTCCTTCTCTATCGAGTTTATCGATGAATTCACGCATATTATCCACCTACAGTTGTCTAATAATATTAATGGTGTTTAATAAATCTTCAGGAGGGGTTTGTCTGTCACGGTTGCGGGCGTTTAGAATAGTCTGTTATCCTGTGAAATTCCGGGTTATTCCTGTTCTCCAGTATATGCTTGTCGCGGTATTTTAACGGCATCATCTTCTTCATCAGCCTGGTGTTCCTCCGTTCCGGGATGTATTGTGAGTTGTAGTAGTCCCCCCATACTTGTCCGTCAAAGCATAATCCCTCAAGTACCGGGTTTTCCTCCATGTTTTCTCCGATAGCCTCGACAACAGACTCAACCCCAGTATTGTAGGAGCGTATCCCCCCACTGCTGTCTATGACGTAGGTCTTCCCCATATCCTCCCACTCTATTGCTATCTGGAATGTGGGGAATCTATTCTGGAAGTGCTCCAGAATCATGTCGATGACGTTGTGCTCTAGCCTAGTCTTCGCGTATAGTATCCCCTTCGGGGATAAGTTAAGCCTCATGAAACTCCTCTTCAGGTGAAAGCACCTGGATACGCTACGCTGCATCAGGTAAAGCCTCCTTGCCTCCGGCGTAGCGCAGTTCTCCACCAGCGCCCTATCCTGCCCCAAAACCTTTTCATACAGCTGCCTGTCGAAATCCCTGTGCCTGCAAGCCAGGTTAAACATCCTACGCATACTCGCTCATCCTCGCCTGCACATGGCCGCCGACCTTCAGGAAAGGCTCAGCCCGCTTCAAAACAACACCAATGGAATCCAACTGCCGTCTACTGGTTATGCCCCGATTATTCTTCCTCAACTGGAGTATCCTAACGGCACTCTTGGGCCCTATGCCAGGCACCCTGACCAACTCGTTGTATGAAGCCTCGTTGACGTCCACATGCCCGTCTAGGGTTATCCTAGCGAGATGCACTTTCGGGTCTCCCCTCGGCAGGTTCCCGTCCTCAAAGACTTCCCTGAACTCCCTTAACCCTATCCCATATTTCCGCATCATAAAATCGACTTGATAGAGTCGGTGCTCCCGCTCCAGCGGGGTCTTGCTCTTGTATTCGAACGGTGTCAGCTCGATGGGGGTGAACGCACTATAGTACACCCTCCTGAGGCGCATCTTATCGTACTCCCATCCAGCCATTCCAAGTATCTCACGGTCTGTCTCACCGCATCCGCCGACAACCATCTGCGTAGTCTGGCCTGACGGAGTATTCTCACGACTAACCCACTTCTGACGGCGCAGTATGTCGATACGATAGTCCTTAACATCGCTTATCTCCGCCATACGACTCTTGCTGGGGACCTCTATGTTTATGGAAAGCCGGTCAGCCATCTCCCCGGCCTGCCTTATCATCTCCCTGCTGCAGCCAGGCAGTATCTTGAAGTGAACGTATCCCTGGAACATATACTCCCCCCTTATCAAGCGTACCGTATCCAGCATCCTCTCCATCGTCACGTCAGGGTCCCCGGATATGCCGGAAGACAGGAATAGGCCTTCAACGTAGTTGCCGAGATAAAGGTGCATGAATACTCTAGCCAGTTCGTCAGGCTCGTATGAAACCTTGTTTTTACTGCAGTGGACAGAGTTCTGGCAGTATTTGCAGTCGTAGCTGCAGTCGTTTGTCAACAGCGTCTTGAAGAGGGAGACGCAACGGCCATCTTCAGTGAATGAATGGCATATCCCGCAGGACGATGCGTCGCCTATACGGTCGCTAGTCGTGACTTTCCGTGGTGAGGCGCTGCTCGCGCAAGTATCCCATTTGCCGGCTTCGCCAAGTATCCTGACTTTCTCGAGGGTATCCATCAATACCATCTAGACTGTTGATTGCATTAAAAAAAGACCTAGAGTAGTGGAAAAATATTGGATTATACTATTTTCAGCCGCCCTCTGGATATGTTAAGCGCATTGCAGAGAAACCCTGCCTGGTCTTTCACACAGACGTCAGTCTTCTCTCCCCTGAATACAACATCAACACTAACAGCGTCTATCCTTCGTGACAATGATGATGAGATATCTGCCTGATCTATGCTACTCTCATAGTATACTAAGCGGCCTGGACTCAGGCCTGTAGCAGCCTTGTGGAGTACGCTCAACTCCTCGAGGAAACCATACCTAGCATTTGACATGATGTATACGCCCCTTGCCTTTAGCTGCTGTTTCAGTGCATCCCTCTCACCATCGGATAAATCCGGCAGGCCTTCAGATAGTCTTCTCGCTAACGTGGGCTCAAGTTGACGCAGTTTTTCGACTGTGTCAGGACTTGCGGTCCCAACAAAAACCATCACCGCATCAGGCTTCGCTATCGTCTCGCCCACGAAACCATTGTATTCTGCAAATTTTGCGTTTAACTCATTGGGAGTACTGAAATCTCCTGTGAACGGGTGGACGAGTCCGTTTATCCTCCGTATTCTTGTCTGAAACTCCAGCGGAGGCATCCTCCCGAAGACGCCAAACGATGAATCTGGCACTATCAGTTCCACCATCATAACAATTTGGGGTGTTTATAGAATAAAATCAAATAGAAGGCATATGGAGTCGACGGACTTGATAAAGAATAGGAGAAGTGTGAGGGGATACACGCAAGACCGCATACCATTAGACGTATTGGATGACGTGCTCGAATGCGCGCGCCTAGCGCCCACTGCAAGAAACGTCCAGCCCTGGAAGATTATCGCAGTGACAGACAGGAGGATACTCGAAAAACTAGGGGAAACATGCAGTACGGGACCATTCATCGCCAATGCTGCCGTATGTTTCACGGTGTTCTGCCTTAAGGACGAGAAATACCATCTGGAGGATGGGTGTGCCGCAGTCATGAACATCATATACGCGTGCGAAATCCACGGTCTTGGAACCTGCTGGGTTGCGGGAGACAAGAAGCCTTACGCCAATAAAGTGCGTGAAATCCTGGAGGTCCCTGATGAATACACGCTGATAGCATTGGTTCCAGCTGGATACCCCGCCGAGGACGCTGGAGACAAGCCGAAGAAGTCAGTTGGAGAGGTGTGTGCTCTAAAATGATCGTAACAGAGAGGTCACGGATCGACGTCGCACCACTTTTGTTGGATATTGAGCGGAAAGCGGTTGGCGGGAATGTGATGACACCCCAAGAAAGACATGATAATCCAGTGCTGCTTGAGGAGGAGAAGAGGAGATTGGGATTTAAGAGCGCTGATCTGGCCTTTAGATATTCGGTCAGAAAGCTTTTGGACGCGAAGGTCTTCTGGATTCCTGGCGAAAAACCGCATGAAGAGTCTGCAGGATACTTCACGCACGATACCGGAACAGGGCTTAGCGCCTTGGAGAGGAACATTGTGGAAACCCAGATTGAGGCTTTCCTCAGGAAGAACGATTCTTTTGACAGCGTCCTCGTTAAGTCAGGGCAGATGCATGACTGGAGGAAGGAATTCACGAAAGACGGTGTTTTTGACGAGACATCATTCAGGAGGAAGATTGTTGAGGTAGCTGAGATAACTGACGACTCGATAGACCAGGATTATCTCGCAAAGAGGGCTGCATGATCAAGAGCTTAAGTCAAGCCATAACGCAAAAACCAGTGCTACTGCAGAAAGAATGAATATGACCATGAAATTGGTGCGCTCCTTCCAGTTGTCCTGGCTGCAGACCAATTCCATTAGAAGGGGGTAGTCGCTCTCCGACAACCCCTCCCTGGACGATAGCCTCCCCATAAGGTTAGAATCCCGGATTATCCTAGACTTCTCCCTTAAGACCCTGTACTTGTAGACGAAAAACAGGAAGAAACCAATAACACCCACGTACCATGAAATCTTGCCGTAAGACTGGTCGATAGACCGTAAAGGCTCTATAACACGCATCGCAACCGTTGCGACAACACCTATCAGGAAGAACACCCAGGATGCCCTAGAGCTCGAACAAACACCCCTCAACCGGCAGCCTTCACACTTCAACGCCATTTCACTTAACTATGGTACCAAGGCCCCTCTCACCCAATAAAGCCATCTTCAGGTAGTCCTTTTCATTACCGCTTATTATCTCAGACTCAACACCCTCGTCAGCCAAGTCAAGCAACTCCATCACCTTCCCCCTTATGCCACCCGTAACATCGGTCCCGGACGTCTTACGGCCGTCAAGAATGTCCACGTTCTCCCTTGTTATTTCATCCAGTTTCTCAGAGCCCCCAGGATCGCCGGCGAACACCCCATTATAGTCGGTGATGATGATGACCCTAGATGCTTTGAGGCCTAACGCAACATGTGGGACGAGATGATCCCCTGACAGTATGTTCAGGCCATCATCCTCGTCAACCAGCACATCTCCATAGCCCACTGGGATTAAGCCCAAATCAATCATTCCCTTCAAAGGCTTCAAATCCATTGAATCAATCCTCCCTGACTTAAGGACGCCAGCTGCAGAAGGCTGATAGGATACTGCATTCAGACCTGCCTCAAGGAGTGTTGCTACAACCATGGAGTTCAGAGCCTCCATGCTCTGGTGTGTGAGTGAGAAACCCTTAATCTGCCGGGCGTCCTTATGACTGTCAGAGAGGCGGTACTCTTTCGCTAGAACATGCCCGAATGGTCCTGCGCCATGCACTATGAACAATCGGAACTGTTTTTCTGACATGGCTTCCGCAATCTCGTTTGAAAGCCGCCTTAGATTATCCTCGTTTACCTCGAGAACGTCGTCACTTTTCCGTGTTATGACACTCCCCCCAAGCTTTAAGACAATCAAATCCATGTTAAGTCAAATCCATGTTGCCGGAGTATACTATCTCCTTATAGCTCTTTTTGCCGAGAGCCTTCTCGACGTCAGATGTCTGCATGCCCTTAATCAACTCGATGTCCTCACTCCCATAATTGGTTATGCCCCTAGCGAATTCCAGTCCGGACTCGTCGAGTATGCATATAGTATCCCCCTTCTTGAAACTGCCCTTAACCCCCGTGACCCCTGAGGGTAGCAGGCTAGCATTCCTCTCAGTCAACGCCCTGACAGCGCCAGAATCCACCGAAATGCATCCTTTAGGAGAGGATGAGAAAAGAACCCAGTGAAGCCTGCCCTCCATCCTGCTCTTCGACAGGAAGATTGTGCCCAACTCCTCACCCTCCAATAGCCTTCTGACAACATTCCTCTCGGAAGAATTAGCCAGTATCACAGGTATGCCAGACTTTGTTGCAATCCTGGCCGCATTTATCTTGCTCTGTATGCCCCCAACGCCACCACCCATGGACTTACCCCTAATCAAATCCATCTTCCTGCCGAACTTGTCGACCACACTTATCCTGACGGCACCCTTCCTCCTATGAGGGTCACGAGTGTAAACTCCATCAACACTCGACAGGAGAACCAGCAGATGAGCCCCCATATTCGAGGCTACGAACGCAGAGAGAGTGTCATTATCCCCCAAACGTATCTCGTCAACCCCTATAGAATCATTCTCATTGACTATCGGGATCACCCCCATCTCAAGTAGCGACTGCATGGTATTCCTAACGTTAAGATACCTCATCCTATCCCTGAAATCGTCCCTAGTCAACAGTATCTGGCCCACATTAATACCATGCCTCCTGAAATGCTTGCCATAAATCTTCATAAGCTCGTTCTGGCCGACAGCAGCGATTGCCTGGAGCTTGTTCACGTCTCTCGGACGGGCCTTAAGCCCCAGCTCACCCATACCAGCGCCAATAGCCCCGGAAGACACTATTATGAACATGTAACCCCTTTTCATAAGGCTGCTCAACTCGTCCACCAGCTTCCCGACCTTACGGTCCGACAAGAGCAGTTTCTCGTCCGTCACGCTGCTCGTACCCACCTTGACGACTATCAGCCTTGCGTCACGGAGTATTGCATGCCTGTCCACTACCACGGCCATGGTAATCATTGGAGAAATTAATTTAATATAAACAGAATTGAAATGTTTTTACATGTACCTGGGCGCAACCACCGACCCGAACGTCTGCATGCCGCTCTTCTTCATAGCATTCATAGTGGCGATACTATTCAGCATAGGCATACTACAGCACAACAAGTTCACTTACTGCCTTATGGAAGCCTCAAGGGCACTTGGCTTGAAATACATTGACGGCGGATTCTTCTACGACCCGAAACTAAAGGGGGAGTACAAGGGTGTGAAAGTTTCAGTCTATACTTTCACCAAACATAGGGGGGATAACAAGGCAAAATACACGCGGGTTGAGGCACTTCACAAAAGCGATCTTAGAGGTCAGATCTCAATCTCGAAAGATGACATATTCACTACTGTTGGCGACAAGCTTGGCGTCCATGAGATACACATAATGGGAACCGTATTCGACAATGAATACCACATAAAAGGCAGCAACGAGGATGAGGTGTTGAGGATACTGGACCGTGAATTGCAGGATAGGATAATGAAGTACGGGCTCGCGCTGGACATAACCGAGGATAAGGTCATACACGAGCATAAAGGCTACATAGTGGATAAGAAGCACCTCCACGACGCCATAGAACTGGTCGTGGAGACCGTAGAAAGGATAAATAAGAAGTGAACCCTGAGTCTTACGACTAGGGCTCCCCTATCTCGCCGAATATCACCTGATGAGGCTGTAATTCAATCCCGTTCTCTATCTTATACGGCACAAGGTTCGTGGCCTGCTTTGTACCCCTCATCTTAAGGATCTCCAAGGCCCTTATCCTGGTCTTGCCCCTCCTAAGATTGTAGAGCACTAGAACCCCGTCAACCAGGAATTCAACTATCCCGTGCCTAGAGTACCTAGTCGGATCCTGCTCGGACTCAGCGATCATAAGGCTAGTACAATTGCTCTTCTGAAGCCACTTCAGCAGCCTCAATATGCCCTGCCTCTTCTGATACTCACCTTCAATCATCATCTCGATGCTGGTGAGAGAGTCTATGACAACGCGCTCTGCCTTGTTGTCCCTTATTGCGTCAACTATCGCACCATACTCATCCTTTATTATGTGCAAGACATCCTGCGGGTCAACGCGGACTATAGTGAGCTTACCCGCATCCTCAAGACCCTTGATATCCCAGCCATAACGAGACATGTTCTCGCGAATCTGCTCCGGATCCTCCTCAAAAGTGACGTATACTCCTGCTTCTCCGTTGTCTGCACCATTGACTAGGTATTGCATGGCCATTGTGGATTTTCCAGAACCACAACCGCCAACAATTATAATGCTATTATGCTTCTTAAATCCTCCTTCAATCATTTCATCAAGTCCGGGTATCCCGCTGGGTATTCTCTCCATAAAACTCACCTGATTAATTTAAACCTATGATAATTACTTATAACCTAATATATTAATAATTGAAAAATGATCGTCTTTTCTGGAACCAAGTCGACGGCACTCGCATGGGAGGTTTCAAAGCAGTTAAAATGCCCTGCCGGAAAGACCGACATCCGTAAGTTCCCTGATGGGGAGATATACGTGCGTGTCGAAACAGAAGTCGCAGGAAAGGAGTGTGCTGTAATCCAATCTACGAGGAGCAGCGACGACTTCATGGAAATCATATTCCTCATGGACGCTTTGAGAGATGCCGGCGCCACGCAGATACATCTGATGGCACCATATCTAGGCTACATGAGGCAGGACAAGGTTTTCAAGGAAGGCGAGGCGTTGAGCGCCAAGACGATTCTTAAGACGCTACACGAGCTGGCGGACTCCATCAGCACGATAAACTGTCATTTCCTCAATTCCGGGGGAGAGACCGTATTTAATTCCGTGAACTTCATGAACCTAGACGCCATCCCCACTATCGTGGACTACATGCGGAAGGATCTCAAGAATCCGGTGGTTATAGCCCCAGACAAGGGCAGCCTCACGTACGCTAAAGCCGCTTCAGAGATGCTTGGCTGTCAATTCAACCACCTGGAGAAGACACGGATATCTGGGGAGGAGGTCTCCGTGGAGGATAAGAAGCTGAACGTGAACAAGAAAGACGTCCTCATGATAGACGACATAATATCAACGGGAGGGACAATAATCGAAGCCTCAAAGATAATAAGGAAGTACCGGCCTGCCAGCATTAATGTTGCTTGTGTTCACGGGCTTTTCCTTAGTGGTGTTAAACAGTTCCAGGGTGTTGTCGACAGGATAGTGTCCACCAACACCATAGAGTCTCCGATAAGCAAGATAAGTGTCGCAAGGATTATCGCAGACGACTTGAGGAGATGAAAACAATCCTGCTGGCAGTCACGATACTTGTTCTAATTTCCATGGGATGTTCTGAAAAAAAAGAATACAATAGGGTGTGTTTCAGAGATGACCTATGCGTTGACGCCGAGGTTGCTGACAATGCTGATGAACGCTCCAATGGGCTTATGCGTAGGGAATCACTTGAATGGGATTCTGGAATGCTCTTCGTATTCGAGGGCGAAGGATACCCTTCATTCTGGATGAAGAACACGCTGATACCCCTTGATATGCTGTGGATAGGGGAGGGCGGGAGGATAGAGCACATAGAGTATGCCGTCCCCTGCGAGAGAGATCCGTGCATGACTTATAGGGCCTATTCGAAATCACTTTATGTGCTTGAAGTCAACGGGAACTACACTCTAGTGAACGGTATTAAAGTCGGAGACTACGTTAGGATAAGCTAGGCTACCAGCCCTCCTCACCAAGCAGCGGGACGAAGACACACCCTCCATGCGAACGCTCCATAACCCTACCATTAACATCCTTATCCAATGAAACCAGATCCTGACTCCAACGACCGCCAACTGGTACTAGCATCCTCCCTTTTTTTGATAGCTGTTCCACCAGCCTTCCTGGAACCCGGGGGGCTGCGGCAGTCACGATAATCCTATCGTAGGGTGCAGGTTCAGGAAGCCCCATTGTGCCGTCACCCTCAACAACATGGATGTTAGAGTACCCTAGTTCCGAAAGTAGCCTACTAGCCCCCTCATAAAGGCCCTTAACCCGTTCAACAGAGTATACGAATCCCTTATGACATAGTTCAGCTATTATAGCGGCCTGATATCCTGAGCCTGTCCCAATCTCCAGGACCTTGCTGTCCTCACGCACGTCAAGCAGTTCAGTCATTATGGCGACCATGTGGGGGGCAGATATCGTCTGCTCGAATCCGATGGGCTGGGGGGTGTCGACGTATGCGTTTGACGAGACTTCATGAGGCATGAAACGGTGCCGTTCAACCTTCCTGAAAGCAGATGCAACGCAACTGCTCTTGATGTAACCGTGATCTATCAGACGGCCCACCATATTTCCCCTTTCCGACTCATACACTATGGGAACCTCCGAAACGCTCAAAGCTTCCTGATTCTCAGGGACCTGTCCCTCTTGGATTTGCTGGAGGACATCATCTTGCTCAGCAAAGGCTTGTTGCCGTCCATGCCACTGGACTTCACTCCAAATCCGCCGAAAGACTTTGACTCCGAAGCCTTCTTGCCGAAAACCTTCTCCATATGCTCCCTGTAGCTCTCAGCCTTCCTCTTGTCCAGGATATCCTTGAGTGGATCCTGCTTTGTGCTGAACATACCAGTACCGCCGCGGATGTCATGACTACTGGAGAGTCTATGAGAACCACCTATGGTATGTGCTTTAGGCATGTCATCACTAAGGTAATGGGACGTGCCGCCCTCATGCACTCCACTATGACTGACCTTGAACGCGTCAAGCCTGCTGTCCTTGCCTGCCTTAGACTTCTTGCGTATGTATTCTTTAATCCTATCCTCCTTGCTCATCGGAGCGGTAGAGGAAGACGCGGAGCCGGAGACTGGCTTAGACTCATCAACTAACGGACGAGGCTCATAAGCGTTAGAAATGCTCTCGAAGTCCGCACCATAAGAGCTGAAATCACGGCCCTCGACACGGAAGTCCTCAACAAGGCTACCATCACCGGTGACTTCGACTGTCCGGCCGTCGGCCATCCTCCTGAAGCGCCGGTTTCCGATATATCTCTCCTCAAGCCAGTCTTCACCGTCACTCATTGGTAACTATTTTCTAACTGATTGTTATAAACTAGAACAACACTGGCGCGACAACCCATAGAACTGATACCAACCCGAATAGAACGCAGAACAAGTCAAACCTAAGCTTCTGGGATGCCTTCATTAGCACGTCTATAGTAGCGTATCCAACGATGAATGCAGCTGATATTCCGGCAATCAAAGCCAACGGACTGACGCCCAATGGGAAGGCATTGAATCCTGCTATTGTTGCCGCAAAGACGACTGGCACGCTCATGATGAATGAGAGTCGGAGAGCCTCCTCCTGCTTCAAGTCACTCAGCAATAATGATGCTATGGTCACGCCAGAACGGGATAGTCCAGGGAATACGCTGAAGCCCTGAGCCAATCCCACTGAGACAGTGTCTATTAGGGACAAGTCTGAGACACTTCCGGAACCATAAGCCCTCTTGGACAGTGACAAGGCTATCCCTGTGGCCATGAGGAACAATCCCACCAACAGCATGACAAACCCTGATCCGGCCTCGTCGAGCAGTTCTCTGAGAAATAGGTATATCACACCCCCGACAGCGAATGATGAGATCGTTGATGTCGATATGAACCTAAGCATGGGCGTGGACTTCATGGAGATGATGTCTGATGCGATGTCTTTGAAGTCATCCCTGAACTTGACTACAGCGGCTAGTAGTGTCCCTGAATGCAGTATGAACATGAATTCAAGGGCACTGAATGCGTCAAACCCGAGTAGGCTGGAGAGGAGTATCATGCCCTGACCACTGCTGCTGACAGGAAGCCACTCCAATAGGCCTTGCAGGACTCCTGCCAGAATACCGGTTGAAACATCCATAGATAAGAATGGTGTTAGGGGTATTAATCCTTTATCTGGGAGAGTATGCGCTTAACCTCGTTGATATGCTCCTGTCTCAGACCCTGGGACTGGATGAAAAAACGGATCTGCGGATTGTCCCACGAGCTGATAATCAATTCCGCAACCTCGGCGAACACCGCAGGATCGACGTCACATTCCATGAAATCACCTCGCTTAGTGATTCGGTATGCGCCGAATAAAAACCATTGTCTTAAAAAGAGAGTATCTTCAAGAGTTAATACAGGATGAAACCAAGCACACTAATACTGGGGGGAACTGCTTTGGCGGCAGTTGTTTTTATCGCAGCCATAGTGTTCATAATAGTCTCTGACAGCGTGAACATAGTATTCACCAACGGCACTGCGACTACGACAACCATCAAGACCACAACACACAGCACTTCCATCACTACGGTGACGACAGCCAGCGGCAGGATAGATGACTGGCAGTACGACCCAAACCAGGCAGGATACGATTACCAAGTCAAATCAAGCTCTTCTGGAGGCGGCTTGATCCAGAGGGCCGCTAACTACCTTGGCGGTGGTGTGCCAATGATGGAGGCCTCAAAGTTTGCTGGAGCCCCTTCAGACCTCGGCTTCTCTGTAGGCGGAGCTAAGGACGTGAACAACTTCAGGGAGAACATTGAGAATGATTATCTGCCGCTGCCGACTGACATAACCTATGAGGGACTGTACTACGACTACTATTTTGACACTGGAAAGACGGAGGAGTGCGGGAAACTATTCTGCCCGTCATACTCTAGCGCAGTCTCCAACGACCCGTTCTCAGGGAAGCCCGACTACTACCTGCAAGTTGGATTAAATTCCGGACTGAAGAAGGAGGACTTCAGCAGGAAGAAGCTTAACCTGGTCATCGTATTGGACATTTCAGGCTCGATGAGCTCTTCATTCAACAGGTATTACTACGACCGCTTCGGCAGGAGGATTGAGAACAAGGAGATGGCTGAGGAGGAGACTGGCAAAAGCAAGATGGAGGTGGCGACTGAATCGATTGTGGCACTAATAGATCACCTTGATGACGACGACAGGCTTGGTATAGTTTTGTTCGACAACTATGGTTACCTGGCTAAGCCGATGAATCGTGTCGGAGACATTGACGTGAACACACTGAAAGGGCACATACTAGAGTTGTCTCCCCAGGGGGGCACGCACATGTCTGCGGGCATGAAGCTTGGCACAGACCAGTTCAGCGAACTGCTTGACGTGGACCAGGCGGAGTATGAGAACAGGATAATATTCCTGACTGATGCGATGCCGAACATAGGCGACACGACAGAAGAGGGCTTGCTAGGGATTACTGAGAAGAACAGTAAAAACAGGCTTTACTCGACGTTCATAGGCATCGGAGTGGACTTCAACACCGAATTGATAGAGTACATAACCAAGATAAGGGGCGCCAACTATTATAGCGTGCACTCCAGCAAGCAGTTCAAGGAGCGTATGGACGACCAGTTCGAGTACATGGTGACGCCGCTGGTGTTCAACCTGAAGCTGGAACTTGAGGCGGACGGGTATGAGATACTGAAGGTCTACGGCTCCCCGGAGGCGGACGAAGCGACTGGTGAGATAATGAAGGTAAACACCCTCTTTCCCTCAGAGACAAAGGACGGTGAGACGAAGGGTGGCATCATAGTATTGAAGCTGCGTAAGACCGCTGAGGATGCGAAGATAAGACTGAGGGCCAGTTACGAGGATCGTGAGGGCAACAAGGATTATGACGAGAAGACTATCACGTTCGAAGACAAGAGTCCGGACCACTATGGCAACGACGGACTGCGTAAGGGTATTCTCCTCGCCAGGTACGCTGACTTGATGAAGAACTGGATTAACGACGAGCGAGGCAACCTGGACAAGCCAAAGCCAATACCTTTAAGACCTGTTTATGAGTACCATAAGGTCGGCATCATGTGTCCGCCTAGGGTAGAGTTGGGTGAATGGGAGCGTCAGTCAGTAAGCCTTAGGGTGTCTAAAGCATACATGGACTTGTTCGACGAATTCCAGGACTATTTTGAGGATGAGATGGATGAGCTCGACGACGAGACCCTAGAGCAGGAGGTTGACGTGCTAGAGAAACTCGCAGAATATTCGGGGAAGGGGTAGGAACATTATACCCCTGCCTCAAGTCAGATAAAGGCTTAAAGAGACTCTAGTGGACTTGTGTTTATCCACAAGGATGTCTAGACGTGAACTGGCTTTTATTGCCGCCTAAAAACAGTATTATACGGGTGCAAGTGGACGAGGAAGAGGGAGATTCGAAGAGGAAGGCTGTTTCTGACATCAAGAAGGACCTTGAAACCAGGGCTAGGATAGAGTCAATGGTCAAGGAATCCAGACCCTTCGACGAGAGGAATCAGGTGCGTCAGGATAAGAGGAATGCCGTGTTGAAGCGCATGCATGAGATGGAGAAGTCGAATTCCACACCAACCCTGACTGCGAGCGATGAGGAGATAGACCGCAGGAGGCGGAGGCAAAAGCTGGTTAAACTACACCGGATACTCATGGTCCAGAACGCCAGGAGAGAGATGCAGATGCAGCGGCTGACGAAGATACTATTAGTTATCCTACTGCTGATGCTTGCCGCCATATTTCTAGTGTAATATTTATAAACCAGCAGCCCCATACTATATGGGCTCGTAGCTCAGTCCGGCAGAGCGCTCGGCTTTTAACCGAGATGCCGCGGGTTCGAACCCCGTCGAGCCCGAGACCCCCTTGGATTAGAACCTTTTTTGCTTAAATCAGGGGGGTTAGATAGAGCCTCTATTTTTAGGTTTACCGTAGTAAGTGCATGTTATTGCACGAGTCTGATAGCATTACACCCTCTATGACACCATTTTTTTCCATTAGATAAAAAAATAGGGTGTTGTTTAGTGTCAATCCCCTATTTAGTATTAGACTGGATATGATATACTATGACTGTGATGGTTAGGAGTAAGGCTCCTATTCCAAGTGATTATATGGGGATTACTGTCCCGATGAAGGAGGTCCTGGGTGTCGGCGCGTTTATAGGTGATTGTAGGCCTGACGTTGATGCTGTTTTGAAAAAGCAGGCTTTAGATCTTATGCAGAATGTTTTCGGGACTAAAACACCCGAATCAGGTGATATTCTAGGGAAAATCGAGGATGGGACATTAAAGGATTTCAGGAGAAAGTATAGGGACAGATATTGGAGTGAAGGTCGAGAGGTAATGTTGTTGGGTGAGGCACACCTGTATTTCCGGACGCTCGCTTACCACCATTACATAAAGAGGGATACGCTGAGGATTGCCAGCAAGCATAGGGTAGTGATTTCAACAAGCCCGCTATCGGATATTGAGCAGTATCCTTATGAAACACTTATCGTGGAATCTGGGAAAGGAGGAAAGAGTGTTGAGAAGACTATTGACGGTTTCTTCGATGAGCTGGATGAGCATATGAGGAAAAAGTATGGCATAGAGATTCAAAGACCAGAGGATATAACGCATGAAAAAGCAAGAAAGCATGTAGGATTCCAGATAAATAACCCTCAATCCCTTATGTCACGGCCTGTGAACTTCAACCTATGTCTTGAAAGACAGACTCCGCCGGATACTGATGATGTCAGGCAAATGAGGCAGTGGTTTAATGACTTTATGAGAGATACTGCGCAAACCAAGCAGCATGTGGTAGAAGAGTTATTGAAGGGGGATATTGTTAGTGAAATCAATATGCAGACTATCCCTGGGTTACCTCCCATAATCGGGAAGATTACATCAACCGGGCGGGGCAGGGCCAGCCCATGGCTTGAAGACAGGATATGACTTGACCCTAGTTTCCCTTACTTCGAGGCTGTTTTTACATACCATGCTGATTCTTATATCGTCTCATCAGAATATTCCCTCCCATGGAACACACATAGTTACTTTGTGAAACCATATATGATAATAATCTGTGATTCGGTATACATACATAATGAACATATTAGGTGGGATAGCCGCCCTCGCAGTGGCAACTGAAGGCATTAAAAGAGTGAAGAAGCACCTTGACCTGGATGACGACTACGAGGAAGACTAGTCCCTAATCAACGTATTTAAGCCAAATTTGAGTATATTATGTATATGGTTAGACAACTGCCTGTTTTCACCCTGATTCTCGTGCTCCTAGCTTCTTCCGTTGCAGCTGATGGTGCCCCCAACGACATTACAATAACCGAACTACAAGCTAAAGGCGTTCCGCCATCGTTGCGGGCGTCCATCATGAGCCTGCCTGCCGAAAGGAGGATTAGCCTTAAGGCGGACGTAACCGCAATAAACTCCGCGATCAAGAAAAAGGGGTATGCATGGACTGCGGGATACAACAAGGTATCCATACTGTCCGATGCAGAGAAGGGAAACCTTCTGGGTGACTTAAGCCCTAGGGCCAGCGCTAAAACAATGAGGAAGAAGAAGGTTGGTCCTGTACGTGCGATTCCCGCCTCTTTCGACCTTAGGGCTAGCAATGGCGTGACATCCGTGAAAGACCAGTTTAACTGCGGCAGCTGCTGGGCGTTCGCGGGAGTTGCCGCGCTAGAGGGTGCGTTGAAGTACAAGGGCAAGGGCAACCTGGATCTGTCTGAACAGGACCTGGTCTCCTGCCTCCACGGCACCGGCTGCAGTGGAGCTACACGGCCATTCCAGGAGGACATGTTCAAAAACTACTTCACGAACACAGGGGTCCCAGACGAGGCATGCTTCCCGTATCAGGAGCGTAACGAGCCCTGCTCCCAGAGGTGTGTGGACTCGGCGAACAGGGTTGTGAAGAGCGATGGATACAAGAACATAGCGTTGAACGTTAACGCCATCAAAAGCGCCATCAAGGATTACGGTCCAGTGAAAGTCTCAATGGACGTGTACTATGACTTCTACTTCTACAACAGTGGCGTCTACAGAGTCTCGTCAAGCAACTATCAAGGGGGTCATGCCGTGGTTCTCGTAGGATGGGGCAGTGAGAATGGCGTCGACTACTGGATCGGTAAGAACAGTTGGGGCACCGGATGGGGCGAGAACGGCTACTTCAAGATAGGGCTTTATGAATCCGCCGTAATATCCAAGCAGGCTCTCGCCGTAGTGGTAAATAGTCCTAGCCCGGGAGGCAATTGCGTTGACTCAGACGGAGGCGGCAACTACCGGACTACAGGATACGCCGAGGCCGGGAGCAAGAGGAAGGACGACAAATGCATAGGGGGTAAGAAGGCTAAAGTTAAGAAGAAGCTGAAGGAAGCGATATGCAAGCCAAACAAGAAGGGTAAGGTGAGGCCGTCATACCTCAAGCACACTTGCGCCAGCAAGTGCGTGAACGGCGCTTGCGCTTAATGTCATGATGGGTGGAAATCAGTCCCACCAAAAAATACCATCAATCATACTCCCGTCTTGAATTCCACTGATATCATGTAATTGTTTCCCTGTACCACATTAACATCACGCATCACATCATAATCCAGATAGTGGCCTTCAGCACCATTGTTCAGTATTATCCTGTCGTACGCGCAGTCAGCCGAGTCAACGCTCGT
Source organism: Candidatus Altarchaeota archaeon (assembly GCA_043813075.1). Lineage (GTDB taxonomy): Archaea > Altiarchaeota > Altiarchaeia > IMC4 > SCGC-AAA252-I15 > CAYREE01. The sequence goes on along the minus strand of JBDRLL010000012.1, from coordinate 25,529 downwards.
GTCCTCAGTGTCAGGAATAACCCAAAGCATATCTCTGAACTCCGCTGGCGGAATATCATAATACCCGCAGTCAGCCTTCAGGTCGCCTATGATGATCTCATCTAGACGTGAAGAATCAAGGAGAGTTAATGTCTCAAGATTCTTCAGTTCCTCCCGAACGTTCTCAGGGTCTGCGTGCAGGGTGGTAAGCTGGAAAGTCCAGTTCCCAGCAGTGAATGTGGCAGTCACAGGAGGGTTCTTGAAGTTCTCCGCGTGCCCGCCAAGATTATGGTCAGTGAAGCCGACCAGCTCGACGTTCTCGTCATACAGTACGCCATACTGCTCTGCAGGCTGCCCAGAACTGCTGGAATTAACGCACTTATACGGCCTCATCAGCGTGCAGAGGGTCTGGAATGCATTTCCCGAGGGGTCGTTGATGCCTTGGATTACTATGATGTCATGTTCCCGCATCTTCTCTACATAATACGTCATCAGATTTATGTTACCTGCCTTGGCCTCATTGAAGACATGTAGGTCCCATGAGGCTATGGAGACATAATCCTTCCTCTCGCACTTGAAGGTGCATGAGAAGCATCCTGCGATACTATGCCCGTCCACGCACTTTTCCATGACAGCAGGATGACCGCTTGACACGGCACTTGACTCGACTAGACTACACCCCCGCATATTGTATCTCTCTGTCACATCCTTTGCCTTAGGCCCGCATACTTCCTCAGGAATCCTGGTGTCTTGCACGTAATCCCCCATCATCTCAGATACTGTCACCATGATTTGGGAGTCGTTAATCCTCTTCAATGTGGTGGAAGTCGTGGGGAAGGTGATGCCTGTTATGTTGGGCATAGTCATATTGGATAAGGAGGGTATCGTGTAGTTGTTCAAAGGCTCGGCAATCCCCGTAAGCCACTCGTCCCACTCATAGTACTGCCTGCAGACAAAAGTGTCCTCATAATCAGGATTCTCAGGACAAGCCCATAAAAGGCCTATCAATGCCATGCAGATTAGAAACAAGACGAGGCATATCATCGTGGTTATGCTCGTCCCCTTCTTACGGCCCATCACTCTTCACCCCCCTGACTCTTCGTCTTGTTTATCATGCAGTTCACGTAAGCACCTGAATCATTGTAGACTGGCTGACAGCAGCCGTCGGAGACGCACCTGTCAAAATCGTCGGCGTAATAGGAACAACGGACAAGATAGCATGAAGAATGGTTTATCTCCTCCTGAGGCGGCTTATTGCCTGTCGAGATGCATGCTGACAAAATGAACATCATAGTGATCATCAGGAATACTCTGGCCATCATCATATACTATTCTCCCACACTCTTTAAACTGATTTTCGGCTTGAATACCAGGTCCGTTCTGGAGCCTCTGATACCTGAAAGCTCTTTCGCGCTCAGAATACCTGACTCGCCCACTACTATTGCGGTAGCCATCGTTACAACATGTCCTATGTGTTATCGGGGGCCTGACTCGAAGAGGCTGACCACAATCTGGACTAGGCCGTAGAGCGTGAATTCAAGTATTAAGAAGGTTCCTGGGAGCAGTAATAGTATGCCTGCGACAGGCAGTGTTACCAGCATGACCGAGTAACCGAATGCTACGAGTATGCCAGCAGCAAAGTGCTGGAAGCCCTCATTCCTGCGCCTGACGTTGCTCATATTATTAGATTTAGGATTCATCTTAAAATAGGCTTCAAGATTAGGCGTCACGCAACCGGGCATCGCTTAACTCCTCGTCCATAACGGTATACTCTGATTCCGACAGGTCTATCGTGCCCTTCTTTTTCCTGTCGCCGATGATGCGGTTTATTACGATGATAAGGGACTGTACCAGCGTTATTATCTTGAGTATGCGGGTTACCGTAAGGAACAATGGGACTACGATGGTGACGAGTATGCCGAAGAAGACGACCAACAGTATGACCAGCGTCAATATGTAGATGTCTGGTATATTGAATTCGAGCATCCTAATCCTTCAGCGAGTATATCCTTATGTCTTTTATCGTCGAGTCGTTATATACGAGCTCCACCTCGCTGCTATGGCCGCCCATATCCCTCAGTTCAGCGTAATTGCTCCAGGAGCCCATATATCGCTCATCAACCACCAGGTAGTCTACGCCATGCTTCCTGGCGAAGTACAGGACGTCACTCACACTAGCGTATGGGAAATTGGTTATCCTAGAGCCGCTGTAATAGCTGATGAAAGCCTTTCTCGCCATCACGTTAAAAGACTCGTATCCTGTTGAACGGCTCTTCAGGAACAAGCCGGCTTTAACCTGCTCTTCAGGATAGTATGGCATGCTGACCATGGCGTCAGAAAGGCATGAAGACAATAGGAGGAGGATAATGACCGGCTTCGCGTATGCGGCGAGGGGGGGGAATATCCTCCTCACGGAATCGGGTAACGTCACAAAGTTTGCGGAAAGATATAATATAATGCATAGTACTTGAGTGTACACGTGCCTCATTTGAACCAGGAACACTGGATAGGATACTAACAGCATTCCCGTGAGGATGAGAAAAATCCGCCTATAATTGTTTGAAGGGGTCTTGGAGAAGTAGTCGTGGATTATGAGAGGGTATAAAGGCATGAGCAGGAGGAATATGTAAAGTAATTCCCTGGAAAAGTTCGATGCATACTTCCTCGTGAAAGAGCGAGGGTCGTTTAATACATGCCCCATAACCGAGTCCCTCGAGTTGGAGTCATACATGTTCAGCAACGACCGGTCCTGGTTGAGTGACCCGACTATCCCCTCATAATCCCTGCCTAGCACATGCTCTCCAATAATCATGTTGAACATCGACTTCCCGCTAAGCTTAAAGCTTCCTGTAGAGCCCCATAAAAACAACACGTATGGCGAGGAGAGTAATGCGAACACCAGTATCACGGAAACGAGCTTCCTGGCGTACGCCGTACGCCGATACTCGGAATCAACAGCGAAAAACAGTGGCAGTGAAAGCAGGAGGACGCCCTCCAGCCGCACAAGATACGCCAGAGAAACAGAAACGCCGAAGAGAAGGGTATAGTAGAAGTCCTTTCTCCTGGAAGACAAGATGAAAACATAGACTGATGAGAAGAATAGGAAAAAGAACAGTGAATCAGACATGACACGCGCAGACATGCGGAATATAAATGGATATACAGCATAAGCGAACGCCGAGAAAAGCCCGGACTCAACGCCATTCACCTCCCTGCCCAAGAGGAAGAACACCGGTATCGCGGCCACGCCAGCGAGAAAAGAGATGATCCTTCCAGACAACATGAGGTCCCCCACCAGTAGATTCATCAAGCCTATGAGTGCAGGATATAATGGCGGGAATATTATGCCCTGGTTATAGTCCTCCCCGTACTGGTATGAACCATATTCAACAAGGTTTTTACCAAGACGAGAGTAGTAGACTCCGTCAGTATCGATAAAAACAGGCCCCCAAGATAACAGGAGGTAAGACCTTATGACGACGCCCATAAGGATTATGAGGATCAGCACATGCTTGTAGTCTCTTAGTTTCATCTATACCACGTACGCCATTCATTTTAACGTTGAAGCCTGTTAATAATTGTCCAGTAGTATATTAGTAGAGTCATGGAGGCGATAAATCCCGTATTAGTCGGATTCACTGGCTGTCTTATAGCGGCCTTCCTGCTCTCCGAGCTCTTCAACACACTACGATACCCCCGGGTCCTCGGCTACATCCTCACAGGAATCATATTCAACATACCCCCTGTAAGGTCCTTCATGCTTCACCCCGAATTCAACCCCCTCCTAGAGTTCCTTTCTGAAGTGGGCGTGGTATTCTTCCTCCTGCTTGCAGGCGCGGAAATAGACTTAAGCAGGCTCAAGAAGACGACCCTGCCGTCCATATCAGTTGGCGTCCTATCATTCCTGATACCCATGATAATCGGATTATGCACGCTATCGGCATTAGGATATGACCCGACAGTCTCGTTCATACTAAGCCTCTGCCTCTCAGTGACCGCCGCAACAATAGCGGTGGAAGTGCTGATGGAGTATGAGATACTGGACGCGGACGACGGGTCGATAATAGTGGCTGCCGGAATGATAGACGACCTGCTGGGCATACTCGCCCTAACGCTGATACTCGCACTCATACAAACGGGCGGCCAAGTATCGTCATCGCTTATCGGCGTCTTCTCAGTGCTTAGTCTCGAGTACGTCACATTCTTCATCATAGCATACATACTAGGCTTCAAAGTGCTACCCCAACTCGCTGGACTAATACGGCACGGGAATTCAAGCAACGTCATGTTCACCCTGTCCATAATATTCGGCCTGACCATAACCCTGCTCAGCCAGGTCTTCGGATTGAGCTCGCTCATAGGCGCGTTCATAGCAGGCCTGATAATAAACATCACGGTTAAGAACAAGCCTGAAGGCGAGGGGATACTCAAGGGCCTGGACATGCTGACTTTCGGCCTGATAATACCCTTCTTCTTCATATCCATCGGCCTGAAATTCGATTTGAATGGCATTATGTCAGACATCCCACTGCTTGTGGGGCTGATTTTCATAGCCCTGACTGGCAAATACCTGGGGGTGTTCATAGCAGGTAAGATAACTGGCTTGAACCAGTCTTCAATAAACGTGATAGGATTGAGCATGAACAATAGGGGTGGGATAGAGTTGGTGATAGCCCTTGTCGCAGTATCCTACAATCTCATAACAGAATCGCTTTTCTCTATAGTCATCGCAGTCTCGTTCATCACGACATTCATATCACTAGTGTACTTCAACAAGCAGATACAATACAACTCCCAGAAATTCGGGCTGCTTGTCGACGGCGTACTCAAGAAGGGAGAGGCGCATGCGAGGCTCAGGGACATCAAATAATGCTTTTAGAGTGCTAGCGTTTCAACATTCTTGAAATACATGAGGTATAATATCGCCAAGACCAGTAATGCGGATATGACTGCTAGAATGAATGCCACAGTATACGTCCTGTCTGAAACATTAACCGGTTTCTTCTTCAACGCAGGCTTTTCATTCTCCCTGAACTTATATCTTAAATCATCGCTCGCCGCCTTCTGAACCTTCAGAAGCGAGTTGATGTACTTATCCATCAAGGTTACCTTCTCGTCACGCGAATCCCGGAGGATGTTGGCAGCGAATAGGATGATTGCAACCAGTCCCGTGGATATGGAGAAAATCGAGAGTATCAAGAGTATGCTGTCCATCGCCACTACTTCCGGAATATCAACTGGTAGATGATACCCAAAACGATGATGACGATTGCTAATGTTATCAGCATCGTGTATACCATAGACTCGTCACTTAGATACTCTGCGCAGTCAACGTCGTTTTCAGGCCTGCAGTCCGGGTCGCAGACGCCATCACGCACGGTGTCACAGTATTTGTCTTCCATGCCAGACACGCAGTCTAGATGGCAGTTCCCATAATTTTCAGTTTCACTGCACCTGCCGTCGCCACAATAGTCGGAATACCTTTTAATCCCCTTTGACGCCAGCTGAACACCATCGGAGTCGACGACCACTATCTTTGTTGCCATAGCATGGTAGGGTAGGGTGATTATCATCATCTTCTTTTTTGCACCACCAGTACCCCCGCCAGTATCCGGCTTTATCTGCCGTCCCTGCCCATCAAATATGTCTTTTGGCGCCGCCATTGAATACTCTCTAGAAAAGCTGAACTTCGTCTCGTATAGCACATCACCTGTAGGGGAGAGCATTTTGATGGCATAATCCCCGTCCTGCATAGGCGGCGGCGACTCCGCTTTGACCAGGGTCACTTCAGCTATCCTGATGCTACCACGCACATACGTAACAGTAACCCTAAGACTATCCTCCAAAGCAGAGGCATCAGCCACCAGGAACGCCAAAACCATCAATGCAATTATTTTTCTCACTTGTATCACCCACTATACTTGTCCAGATCCTGTTGTAGATAATATTTACAAACTTCATTGAAGTAATACTCCGTGTAATGGTAGTTCATAACGCTGTTCTCGCTAGAACGATACCAGTTGGACTGGGTGCAACCCATCGAACACACGTGATTCGAGTCTATGGCATCCCAATTGTTGCACTGGCTGGAAGGATACGCGCAGTTAAGACCTGATGGGATCCCACCGCCAGAGACATACTCGTCCCTTAGCTCGCTGAACGCGTGTCCTGTCTCGTGTATCATGGTCCGCTCAACCTCCTCACGATTATCCCCAAAGCTGTAGCCGCCGATATCAAGAGGCCATCCAGTGTTGGTGACATATTCGCTTCCTATGCAAACATGGGCGTTGCCGCCCAGGAACGCGAATGACCTGAAACGTGGTTCCACAGACAGGAGTATGGCCCTGTCACCTATCGAATTGAAGAATGGGCAGACCCCTGCGAGACTCGTGACTTGCCCGTCCCTGGACAGGTAATCCGAACTCATAGTGCTGTCATAGTTCTTTTCAACACGCCATACCGCAATCTTGTTGGCGTTTGCAGTGTAGGGTGCTATGCCATCACCACCTATTAGTTGGTCCCGCATATTGTTTGTCGCAGTCCTGAAGCTGGAGAGGCTTGGGAAACCGCTTCCCACAAAGACGACATCCAGTTTCCCTCCTGGATTGTCCCCACCACCTATTAGCACGCACTGTGATGAGGGTAGTGTGGTTGTCGTTGTCGTTTGCCTAGGGCATCCTCTTTTACCGAAACAATCCGAGTCCGCGCAGTCCAAAGCCCCGTCACAGTCATCATCCCTACTGTTCCTGCACTTCCTCTCGATTTTGCCTGCCAGCGCGCTAACGCAGTCCGGGTCAGCGCAATCTATGAGCCCATCACCATCATCATCCTTACCGTTCCTGCACTTCCTAGGCTTATCTTCAGTGTTTTGCCTGCAGGCCCTGGCGCCAGCGCAGTCCGGGTCAGCGCAGTCTATGAGCCCATCGCAGTCATCATCCCTACTGTTCCTGCACTTCCTCTTCTCGCTGCTGCCAGACAGTAAGCTGATGCAGTCCGTATCATGGCAGTCTATGAGCCCATCGCAGTCATCATCCCTACTGTTCCTGCACACCCTCATCCTGTCCTCAGCACTGCGAGTTGGCTTGCATGGGGCGAACTCCAGCGGGGAGGAGTAGGTTTGGCCGATACACTTCTTTGGTGTCACGCCAAAAGGAGGGCCTTGAGCTATGGAGAGTAGCGCGAGTATGCATATGGCTCCGACTATCGCGAAGACCACATATTTTTTGCCCATTATCCTCTGCTGCTGGTCTGATCCGGAGGAGACGTACATCGCAGACCCGTACATGATGAAAGCCAGCATTATGTAGGGGTATATGCTCTGCAGTAGCCCGAGAAGGCATCCAGCAAGGTGTAGCACGTTCTTTCTCGGAGCGTCATCTCCAGAATAGAGGCCGTTAGCAATACCAGCGATAAGTAGGAATATCGTTAGAACTAATGTTAAATGTCTTAGCATAACAATAAATACTGGATTTTTCTTTTAAAATATAATATAAGATAGAGTTTAAGGGTCATGGATTTGGATATTAAAACCTTTTTTACGGCGTTATTACTGGCATTAGTTGCAACTACAGTATCATCCCAAGCCATAAGCATAATGCCCCCCTGCTGCAATGGATGCTCATGCAGCATGCAGAGGGACTGTGAACTATGCTTCACATGCTTTTGGGGCACGACGGGATGCGCTCCAGTTCAGGACAACGCCTACGACTGCTGCCGGGACTGCTCATGCAAGAGTCCTGGCGAATGCATGGAGTGCACAAACTGCTGTGTGGACTACATGACGTCAGAGTGCTATACCGCACCCTGCGAGACTACCACGTCATCTACAACCACCAGCACTATGCGGCAGACCACCACACTGAGAGAGCAGACCACCACGACAACACTTGAGGCTATCGTGAGGACCACGACAACCACCTCCACGACATTCTTCAGCTATCCGAAGGCTGAAGACCTTGTTGGAGACTCCACGACAACCACAACAACATCATACACCACAACAACCTCCACCACAACATCGACAGTCAGGATAACGTCAACAACCACACTTCCCACCACCACAACCACTGTTATGCCGGAACCAAACTGCTTTGACGGCGTCAAGAACCAGGAGGAGGAGTGGGTGGACTGCGGTGGCCCATGCGACGAATGTGGCAGGCCGGAAGTGCATGTTGAGTTGGGGAACCCCCTCGAGTCTGGGAAGGGGGAGTCAGTTAAGGTGGGGGTTAACGTGTCCTCAAACGAGTCTGGGTTATACAACGTGAAACTCCTCCTTCCAGACGGCTTTGAAGCGGACATCAAGTCAATGGAAGTTCAGTTGACTCAGGGAGGAGAATCTGAACTGGAATTCAACATATGGGTGTCTGAGGGCGTTGAAGTGGGAGACTACGTCCTGAAGGCAGACGTCCTGGATTACCGTAGTCTGTATGCTGGAGGCAACCAGAGCAACATATCAGTGAGAGACTATATAGTGATTAGCACACCGTTCATAAGCATCAGGATGCCCAGGTCGCTGGGGGAACTCCAGGAAAAGGCATTCAACTTCCTACACAACAAGTCGAGGATAATATACTCCAGCAGATGGTTCTGGGCTTTGATGCTGCTATTACTGGCTGGACTCGCATACATCTACCACATGTATGAGAGGGCCTGACTATCTCCTAACCAGGTCCTTGAACTTCACTGAATGCTGCTCCCCACCAGTACCCCAGTTCTCCATCGGACTCTCATGTAGTATGACAGTCACTGCCTCCGGAGGGATACCCTGGCTAGTGAAAACACCAGTAATACCCTTGATTAACTCAGACCTTCTGGACTCACCCATAGGCCAGCTTTCCACCGTAACCACAGGCATTTATCTCACCTCAATCATTCATCAAAAGGTTGTCCAAGCACTTGGACGTCGGTTATCCTGGCTAATGGTATGCTGTAACTGTGGTCATACCAGTCCTCTTCCTCACGGCCCTGTCCAAGCTTCCTGGTTCCCGCGAGATTCACGAACCCGCCCTGACTGGTCTTGTATGCTGCCTCCAGGAAGTAGCCTGTGCAAACACTATTCCGCGTCTTTAAGGCTATGAAAGTTCCTTTCTGTATGCCATTCTCCTGGACCACACGCTTGAAGTCTCCAACATCCATTAGACTCACCGATGATTTAATATTTCAAAGGGGATAGTTATATACTCGGCTTATGGCAATGAAAGTCTCGTTCCCAGGTGGCATGCAGGTTAACGTTAGCGTGGGCAAGCATAACGTGCTGACAGACCAGTTAGAAGCCAATGGAGGCGAGGACTCCGCTCCAGCACCATTCACGCTATTCCTTTCCTCGATAGCGGCGTGCGCGGGATACTACGTGCTAAGCTTCTGCAGCAGACGGGGCATATCCTCTGAAGGCATATCACTTAGTCTAGACACAGAGTATGATAAGGAGAACCGGAGGATTAGCAGGATACTTGTTGGGGTTTCACTTCCCGAGGATTTCCCGCCAGAATACAGGAATGCTGTGCTAAAATCAGTAGAATCATGCACTGTAAAGAAGTGCATCCAAGACCCGCCTGAATTCAGGATTTATAGTATTGAATCAAAATAATTAGGGTTAGCAACATGAATGAACTAGATGAGTTAAGACAAAAAAAGATGAGGGAGATCTTGGAGAAACAAGAGAAGACGCGGGGAGTAGCTATGGACAAGGTAGTAGAGGTAACGGACGACTCATTCAACGACATCATATCAAAAAACCCAGTAGTGGTCCTAGACATGTGGGCCTCATGGTGCGGGCCATGCCGCATGATAGCCCCGATAATAGATGAATTGGCTAAGGAATATGCTGGGAGGATAGTGTTCGGCAAGCTTAATGTTGATGAAAACCAGGAAGTACCTGCGAAATTCAACGTCATGAGCATACCAACACTGCTTGTGTTCAAGGACGCTAAGCTAGTGGACCAGATAGTAGGGGCCATGCCAAAAGAGTCGATCGAACATAAGATATCCAGGCACATTAGTTAGCAGAGAAAAGATGAGTTCTGGTATGAACTGGCCTTCAGAGGACGTGGAACTTGAGAAAAAGGAGGGTAATCTCAAGGAGTTATCAAAGATACTGATAGCCTTCCTGGATGAGGCAATAATACTTGCTGTAATCATCTATCTGGCATACAAGTATGTGTTGTGAAACTCCTGATTTGCCTTGAAAAACCTGATTTTAACGTTTTTTAAGGGGTTTATGCATGTAAATATTAAAATAAACTATATGAGGTGTTAGAATATGGCTGATTTGATTGTGAAAAGCAAAGTAAAGGAATACGTGAAGACGTGCAACGTTGGCAGCGAGTTTTACGACGCACTGGACAAGAAGGTTCAGGCGCTGATTGCCGCAGCAGAAGAGCGTTGCATAGCAAACGGCCGAAAGACCCTTCAAGCTAGGGACTTGTAGGTTAACATACCTGGTTGGGGTGCCCGCTGTTTTTAAGGGCACCTCCCAACACCAGGTTTTTATATGTATACTGCAATTCTTGATTCATGATAAGACTAGGGGAGTGTTGGACGATAATACTCGCATCCATGATCGTTTTCTCATTGATCTACGTATTCTCGCCGATATTGGCCGTCCTACCCGGTTTATTCATACTATTCACGCTTTTCTTCTTCAGGGATCCTGAACGGATAATACCTGGTCGGGAGGGTGTCTTAGTTTCCCCAGCCGACGGCACGGTGCTTGACGTAGAGGAATTTGAGGATGAGTTCGTCGGAAAATCGATGAGGCTTAGCATATTCATGTCCGCGTTCAACGTTCACGTCAACAGGGCTCCAATGGACGCTAAGGTGGCTTCAGTGAGGCATACGCCCGGACGCAAGGTGACTGCATACAAGAAAGGAGACCTTACTGTCAGGGAACGCAATCGCATAGAGTTTGAAGGAACATTCAGGATTGCTGTCGAACAGTATGCTGGCATATTCGCCAGGAGGATAGTATGCTTCATAAATGAGGGGGACATTGTCTCCAAGGGGGGTAGGATAGGGATGATAAAGTACGGTTCCAGGGTTGACGTTTTGATGCCTTTAAATGTAAAAGTTATAGTGTCTAAGGGAGATAATTTGACTGCAGGCGAGAGCATGATTGGTGTTATTGATGAGTAATATTTCAAGACACATACCGAATTCGCTGACTCTAATAAACATAGGATTCGGCATAGCCGCGATACTCCTGGCCCTATCAGGCCAATACGGCAAGTCTGCTGGAATGATAATGGTCTCAGTCATAGTAGACTGTTTTGACGGGTATATGGCAAGACTGCTTAAATCCACGACAAGGATAGGCAGTTACATGGACTTGATATCCGACTTCATATCATTTGGTGTGGCAGCTGCGGTCCTAACGGTTAAACTATTTGACGTCAACGTTTACATAGCATTATTCTTCATAGCTGCTTCAGGATACCGGCTGATATACTTCATGAAGACCAAGAACGACAGGTTCTTCTATGGCATGCCGACAACAGTGGCAGGCGGATTCATAGCGTCAATATCACTGCTAAAGCCTGAAATCCCGGTGTCGCACAACCTTTTGATGGTGATACTATCCCTATTGATGCTCGCATTCAGGATAAAGTATTATAGGCTAAACTTTAAGGGCAGGCGGACCATCTCAACGTTAATAGCGATAGTCCTTGGAGTTTTCGTGCTTGACTTCACGTATGGGCTGATGCTCATAATGTTCCTCATAATAACATATATGGCGTTCGGATGGCTTCACGTTAAGGAGCCTAAGTAGCCTTATTCTCTGAATGAAAAACCACAGGAGGGTATGTTTTTTATGTCCTTGGGAGACAAGGGGAACATCCGGCAGATGTCTGGCCTACGCTTGTAGATCCTGCATGAACTATCCTTCTTAACGTAGAAAGGACATCCTAGACAGCAGCCACCGCATCTGACACAATTCCCCTCCCTACGAGAATGAGTCTCCAACACATCCCTGCGCCGGAGATACCATTGAAACCTCCGCCTGAGCCATCCGTCCCTCATGCTATCAATTAATGCAGGGTTTTATTAAAAACAGACAATAACTATATCAATGGCTTATTGCCCCCACTGCGACAAAACAGTCTCCGACGACTACCTTGAGTGCCCGGTATGCAGGGTCAGGCTGATATACTCCGAGAAGGGAGGCAAGGCCCCTCCAGTAAGGCCGGATGCGACTGCAGTTGAGGCGCAGAGACAACCCAAGAGCCTGGAGGACCTGGTTAGGAACACTCAAGCATTCAAGCTAAGTTTCCACGAGAGGATCAGGGGGGTCCTGTCCTTCAACATCAACGTGTTCGAGGACATCGCCAGACACCAGCCTTGGGGGGACATAATGCTGATAATAGTGGTGGGTATACTATTGAACGACTTCTTCGCGTTCATGAACCTCTTCATGCGCCCAGACCTGATACCTAACATACCCCAGCAAGAGTCGCTGGCGGCCGCATACACGTTCGGGTTCATCATAGGCTTGAGCATACACGCGCTCATAATGATGGTGTTAAGCCCGTTAATACTTGTGCTAACCAGCCTTCTGATGCACGGATTCCTAAAGCTGATGGGTGGCGCAGGCGATTTTAAGAGCACTCTGGCGGTGAACGGGTACTGTGGCCTATGGAACATCCTCTCGATAGTCATCGTGTCGCTGCTTACGCTGATAAGGATGGAGGGAGCGTTGACTCTATTATTGTATGCCATAGTTTCTCTCGTCACCCTGACGGAGATGATACTCGCCTTTGAGAGAGTCCACAGGATTTCACTACTGAAGTCCATACTCGCAGTTATACTCACGGTGGCAGCTATAGGGGCGATAATATTCCTGCTGATGGTGGTCGTGGGGCTGTCCCTTCTGTCGCTGGCCTCAAGCTTCTCGGCGTACTAGGGCTTCATCTTGAAGAAGAGCCAGTTCCTACCCCCAGCCTGCTTGGTCCGGACGAGCACGTACGGGCCTTTAAGCACCCGCCCTTTTATGTCGATGATTATCTTGCCTTCAGTCTTCTCCAACAATTGGAACGTGCCTGAATCCCATATCTCAACTGACCCCCCACCATACTCTCCTTTAGGTATCTCACCCTCGAAGCTGGCGTAAGCCAGAGGATGGTCTTCAGTCTGAACTGCCAGCCTGCGGACGCCTGCATCCTTAGGTGGCTCCTTGGGGACAGCCCAGCTCTTCAGTACGCCCTCGAACTCTAGCCGGAGATCCCAGTGCAGGTGGCTGGCCTGATGCCTTTGTATTACGTACACCGGACGGTCCACTTCGACTTCATCATCGAAAGGCTCCGTAGTTTTGCCAGCATCCCTCTTACGCCGGTACTCGTCAAGACCCATAATTAAATATTCAACCGTAAATTAATTACGGTGATAACATGGTGGACTACGAGATTATCGGAGACGACATGCAGGCGATAATATTCAGGATGAAGAAGGGCGAGCGGATAAGGGCCGAATCCGGAGCCATGATGTACATGGACGACAACATACAGATGGAGACCACGACTGGAGGCGGCGTGATGAGCGGGTTGAAGAGGATGGTTTCAGGGGAAAGCTTCTTCATACCCCACTTCGACTGTGTGGGAGTCCAGGGTGAAGTATCATTCAGCGGGCCTTTCCCAGGTAAAATAATGCCATTAGACGTTGACGGTAAGGTCATCATGTGCCAGAAGGACAGCTACCTGTGTTCCACTGACGGCGTGGACATTAGTATAGGATTCACCAAAAAGCTTGGTGCAGGATTCTTTGGGGGGGAGGGATTCATACTCCAAAAACTCAGTGGACGCGGCCAGGCGTTCATACACGCCGGCGGAACGATATTAGAGCGGAACCTTGAGCCAGGACAGGAGTTGCGTGTAGACACAGGATGTCTCGTGGCATTCGAGGACACCGTGCACTATGACATAAAGTTTGTGGGCGGCGTCAAGACAGCACTATTCGGCGGTGAAGGGCTCTTCTTCGCGCTGCTGAAGGGGCCGGGAAGGGTGCTGATGCAGACACTGCCTTTCAGCAGGCTGGCTGACAGGGTGATTTCAGCCAGCAGGGCTGGTAGGGGCGAGGTTTCAGGCATACGCGGCATGCTAGGCGGAGACCTGGGCTTTTAGAGACTAGCTGCTTACATCCTTCTTGGGGCATAAAGCATCTATCGGACATTCAGTACACTTCGCCTTCCTCGCAGTGCACGTTTGTCTACCATGCTCGACTAGGATGCGGTTTACCTGGCCCCACATGCTTTTGGGATATGTCTTCATCAGGTCCTGCTCTATCCTCACAGGGTCTTTGGAGCCGGTCAGGCCCATACGGTAGGATATCCTCCGCACGTGGGTGTCGACCGCAATACCCTCGACCTTGCCGAATGAATTGTATAACACTATGTTCGCGGTCTTGCGTGCGACACCAGGGAGCTTAAGCAAGTCACCCATACTGTCTGGGACATTCCCCCCGTATTCTTCGATTATCTTCCTCGCTGAATTCCGGATGTTCCTGGCCTTGTTACGATAGAAGCCGGTGCTCCTGATGTCTGCCTCAAGGTCGGTAAGTCGGGCGTTTGCGTAGTCCTCCGGCCTTCTGTACTTTTTGAACAATTTTTTTGTGACTATATTCACTCTCGCGTCCGTGCATTGGGCGGAGAGTATTGTTGAGACCAGCATTTCAAGGGGGGTCCGGTATTTAAGGGAAGTCTTAGGTGCTTTAGGATAAGCCTCCACCAGCAAATTCAACATGTTTAAAGCCACATCATTCATCTTGTCCGACGTCAGAATTAATAAAGTAATCAACTATTAGTATATGATGAACAATAAGGCATTCATAGCCGTTTTCATCCTATTCACCGTATCCATAGCAGTAATAATGCTGTGGGATGCTTCAGACACAGTCATAACATATCCGGATAACATAAAGCAGATGACGAATGGAACAAGGTATTACGACGAGCTTTCAGCGACCACAAGCGAAACGTTCTCACATGACCCCGTGATATACAAGGATGATATCCATGTCGACGTCGTCGGATGCGACAGCGACTACTACGGTAAGACGACCGTGTCAGTTTACGTGAAGAATGTCGGCAACAAACACATACGGTCATTAACCCTCGCAACATACCTGGAGTCAGATGAGGAAAGAGTCGTTCCAGGTGGCGAACAGAGGACTGAAGTGAAAAACCTCAATCCAGGAGTCAGGAAGAGATACAACGTGATATACAAATGGCCTCCGCCATGGACTAAATGCCGTGCGGAGATAATAGGGGAAAACGTTTTCTAGCGGTATTCACTTTGGAAGCCTGTAAAGGCTGTACGACACCCTCCCGCGTTCAACAGCCCTGCTTATGCTCCTCTCAACACCAGTCTCGGCAGACTTACCGGTCTTAACCTCAAGGAACACCACCTCCTCGACCTCGCCTGCATCAAGCCCCCTGAAGACTATGAAGTCGACAGGCTTGCCCAGGAACTTGCATTCACTCGGCCTGAACTCGAATCCGGGAAGGTAGGGTACGAGGTGCTCGCTTATCTGGCCCTTCAGAGAAGCCCTTGAAGAGTCAAGCCTCCTGGGGAGCACGTTCTTCTCGAAGAACCTGTAGCCGCTATGGAATCCCAGACGCCGGCCTATGATGAGGCCGATTACGGCGCCTGCCGCCACGATTATCGCCAGCATCCACGGTTCGGATAGTATCATTTCTAGTCGCCTCTAGTATTTTTTATTGCCCGTTAATCATTAAACAGTAGTATCTAATATCCTCAGAGGAGTTATCATATGGACGACAGGTGCCCGACAGGCATAAAAGGATTTGACGAGCTCATTGAAGGCGGCATACCCCGCAGAAGGACCATCCTCGTAAACGGTTCCTGCGGGACGGGTAAGACTACTTTTGTAACGCAATTCATATACCACGGCATAACGAAGAATAATGAGCCGGGTGTGATGGTGATGCTCGAGCAGGACGCAGACGAGTACAAGGAGGACATGCGTTCATACAACTTCGAGTTGAAGAAGATGGAGGATGAGGGGAAGCTTGTGATAATCAACGTTGACTTGAAGAAGAGGAAGAACGTTGACTTCATGACCCTCTGCTCCGACTCCTTTACCGTCAAGCAGGACTATGAGACGATAGACAAGATAGCTGAACTCATCGAGGCGGCGGCCGAGAAGATAGGTGCCAGGAGGGTTGGGATAGACAGCCTAAGCTCTATGATAATGGAGTTCGAGGATGACCGTAAGCTGAGGCGGCTGATACTCAGCCTAAACTACCGGCTGAAACAGGCAGGCCTCACCACACTGATAATATCCGACGAGATAGGGAACGAAGTCATGGAGGCTGCGGAGAAATACGTTGTGGACGGCGTGATAACGCTCAGGTACGCGACAGCAGGCCCGGATGCGGGCCGGACGCTGGTGATAAACAAGATGAGGCGCACCGGACACAGCGAGAACATACACACCATCAAATTCAACAAGGGCGTTGGCATAGAGGTGTTGAACGAGTAAAATGAGGCCGGCTTTGATTCTAGCATTGATAGTCTTATCCTCCATGTGTGCTAGCGCTCAGGAAATAAGTCGTAGCGTAACCGTAGAACCTCCGATAGTGCCTATGAAAATCGTATCTAGACTGACTGAGTCATTCTGCACTGGAGTCGATGAGGGCGGGAACTGCAACATATTCTACCCGATGAGCGAGGATATTTCCGGTGTATGCTGTGGCGGAAGATGCATGTTCAGGGTCTCGTCGTGCAGCAAAGAGTCGATGGTGGATGATAAGGAACTCTACGGCATCTTACAGTCTTCCACATGCAGGGAGGTCTCGCAAGGCGGCGACTGCATGATACCTGAGAGCGTAAGCAAGGCTTTAGGACAACACATATGGGGCATCTGCTGCGACAAGCTCTGCAGGTTTGGCATAATTAGTTGCAGGGACTTCTGCGGTGACGGATACTGCACAGACCATGAAAGGGCGTCAGGAAGCTGCATGGAAGACTGCGGCATGAGCGGCAGTAGAGACATCTGCGGAGACGGATACTGCAGTGAAAACGAGAGACTTGGAAACTGCCACGACGACTGTGGAGGCATGCAAGAACCCATAATGCCTGGACAGGGAAATGAAGGCAAAGTCGACCTTCAAGAGCAGATGAAGGCATTGGAGTTCATGTCCTGCTTAGGAGTGGATGAGGGCCAGGCCTGCAAGCTGCCGGAGGAATTGAATCGCATGTTCGACCTGACCGGCGTCTGCTGTGGCAGACGATGCAACTACCGGAAAGCATCATGTGACAAAGAGAGGATTGCGGAAAAACCAGACCTGATAATATCCTCAATAGACCTTGCTCCTGAAGACCCAGCAGCAGACGACAAGGTGAATGTCACAGTAACCGCGGAGAATGTGGGGGAAGCACCAACCGGAGGCGCCTTCTGGATACTCATAAAAACTTATGACGGCAACATGATGCTGGATGAGGACAGCTTCAAGATAGAAGACCATATTGGGCCAGGCGACTCGATAAAACACACTTTCACAGGAAAGCTAGGCCTGAATAGGGTAAGCTCCTTCAGATTCCTTGTGGAGGCGGACAAGAACCCCAACTTCGGGCACCAGGACAATCTAGTGGACGAGGCGGACGAGGAGAACAATCAGGCATCCAAGACGATATTCGTCAGGCCATACGAGGACAATCAGAAAAAATCTGAAGAAAGGTTCTGCGGCGACGGGTTGTGCGAGGAATTTGAGAAGGGCTCCTGCCATGACGACTGCGGTATGACGGAGGATGGGCTTGGCCCTGAGGAGTTCATGGTCGTCATAGGTCTGCTTGTCATAGCGATACTTGCTGTCCTGTTCCTCGCATTCCGCTACAGGAAGCCTAATGCAGGGCGAGACATCGTGGGGGAGATAGACGTATCCATCGATGAGTTGATACGCAAGAGGGATGAGATACGTGAGATGACTGCGATAGCCAGGAAGAAATACCATCGGCGAGAGCTTGATGAGGAGAGTTTCAGGGAGATAGTAAGGGACAACCAGATGAAGATAATACATCTTGAATTAAAGATAAAGGAGATGGGTGGTAGGATAGACAAGCTAGAGCAGGATAGTAATAACAAGGACTAGTATATGTAACCCAGTTCCTTCAGACGCTCCTCCAGATCATCACTGAGGTTCATCTCCTTTGCGGGAGTGTGCTTGTGCCGGTTTATGAACTTGTCCATCTTGAGTATCATGTCAGCCTTGATGCGATCATCACCGCCTAGGATGTTCTCCTTCTCTTCCGGATCATCCTCCAGACCGTATAATTCTTCAAGACTGCCTTTCTTGCGCCGGAAGTCCCTGATGTACTTGTAATCTTCGGTCCGAACCATCTTCTTCTCCTCCCACCCCCAGCACTCGCTGTAAACCTGCTTTTTTGACTCCACTTCATCTCCAGAGAACATTTTTGTTAAATCCCATCCGAACATGCCAGTATCATTGTGCCCTATACCCAATATTGATAGCATTGTGGGTGCGATGTCGATGGATTCTACGAGATTTTCTACTTTAACGCCCTTCGGTATGCCATTACCCCAGAATATGAGGGGCACATGGACGACCTGGTCATACAACATAGGGTCATGGGAGAACATGAACCGCCTCTCCTGCCTGTGCTCGTTCAGTGACTCGCCGTGGTCTGCGGAAATAACGACTATGGTATTCTCCAGTAGACCCATCTCGCTAAGGTTGCCTAGAAGCAGCCCGATATTATGGTCTGTATAGGCGATCTCGCCGTCATACTGTGTTATCAGATCCCTCTCCATCTTGCGTGAGATGCTGACATTACCACTCCAGAAGTTGACGAAAAAAGACTTGTCCTGCCTCTGCAAGTCCTTTTCAGGGTCATACCTCCTGTTGAATATCTTATCGAACGGTGGCAGAGGCTCATACCTCCGGTGGGGGTCATAGTAGTGCATCCAGACGAAATACTTGCCGCCAGTATAATTGCCGTCAAACCACTCCAAAACCGCCTTATTGAAGTCTTCCGCCCTCCAGTAGTTGCCGCGGAGAGTGTACTGGAATCCCTGGTCAAGGTTGTGTTCATCCAGCTTAGGCACACGCGTTAAAGCCACCGTCTCATACCCGTTCTCCTCAAGTATCTCAGCAATCGTCGTCTGGTTAAAGTCCATCTTATCCCAGTTCTTCAAGCCATGATCTGAGACATATTTCGATGTCAATATGGACCCCAGTGATGGTGGCGTGAAGCTGGACTGGGAGAAAGCCCTGGTGAACACGACGCCTTCAGAGACAATCCTGTCCAACGCGGGGCTGGTGTTCCTCGCATACCCCATGTATCCGAGGTGGTCCGGACGCAATGAGTCGACGGTTATTAGTAGGACATTACAGTCCTTGCAGACATAATCCTCCCCCTGACTTGTGTAGTATATCGCGATTACTGATAGAATCAGCAGGGAGAATACTATTATCCTGACCCTGCCGTTCTCCTTCTTCTTGCCATTCATTTTATGGGGGAAATGATTAAACAGATATATTACCCGATTGAATAAAAAAACTAGTCCATTGAAGAGAGGTAATCCTTTAGAGCGGAATAATCAAGAGGCATCCTGACCACATCCTCCTCAATATCATCAAGACCCTTCATACTGTCAGGCAGCGCAGGTTCTATGCCGAGCAAAGAGGTAATCTCATCTGGAAACTTAGCGGGATCCGCAGTCTCCAACGAAACAGCGAAAACGCCCCCGGATTCGACCACATAAGTCTGCAGGGCACTCCATGCGACAGCGCCATGGGGCTCGAGAAGGAGACCATAATCGCTGTAGGCATTCTTGATGGCAGCTCTCGTATCAGAGTCAGACACGCTTACAGACCATAGGTCCCGCCTCATCCTATTCAAATCCGGCATCTCGCGGACAACACCCTTCTCGTCAATCCAGCCGCCGTAAAAGTGGAACAGGCGCGCGAGATTGCTCGGATGTCCAACATTCATCGCATTGCTTATGCACGCCTTAGAAGGCCTTATAGGCTCGTATGCTCCGGAATCCATGAACCGTGGGAACTCATTGTTCTCGTTGGTTGCCACAATAAATCGGCCTACTGGGACGCCCATCTCCCCGGCCAGTATGCCGCCCATAAGGTCTCCGAAGTTTCCTGAAGGCACGCTGAATATTATCTCCTCCCCAAAGTCATGGTAGAGGCGTGAATACGAGTATGCGTAATACATGGACTGCGGTAGGAGCCTGCCGAAGTTTATGCTGTTGGCTGAAGAGAGATTCAAGCCATCCAAATCCCTGTCAGAGAAAGCCCTCTTAACCAGGGCCTGACAGTCGTCGAACTTACCGTCCAACGCAATTGTCGAAACGTTACCGCCTAGAGACGTCATCTGCCTCCTCTGCCTCCCAGTGACCTCATTTTCAGGGAACAATACTAGGACACGCACATTATCCAGGCCATGGAAGGCGTTTGCCACAGCACTACCAGTATCCCCGGAAGTTGCGGTGAGTATCAACGCCTCCCTATCCTCCTGGCGCAGGAAGTACTGCATTAGGCGTGCCATCATACGGGCCGCAAAATCCTTGAACGATGCTGTAGGGCCCCTGTCAAGGCGCATCACGTAAAGCCGGTCGCAGACTTCCTCTAGGGGAACCTCAAAGTCGTATGCCTCCCTGGTTATGCGGGCGACTTCACTGGACGGCAGCTCGCCGTCAAGGAACTTCATGGCCATACGGTGGGCTATCTCATGGTATTCCATGCGTCTGAAAGACTCCAGCTCGCCGCGCCCAAGAACTGGGGTTTTCACGGGAGTGTACAAGCCCATGTCAGGAGCCTGACCGCGTATCAAAGCCTCCCTGAAAGAGACTTTAGGCGCGCTCCTGTTGGTGCTCTCGTATAGGACAGCCATTGCATCACTAATATTGCATACATGCTAATTAATAATATGGTCAATGCTGTTTTCTTTGACTTGGACAACACGCTGTATGACACGAAACTCCAGGTGGATTCAGCCAGAAGGAATGCCGTTAAAGCTATGATCGGTTCAGGCCTTGACGTGGAGTTCGCTGATGCGTTCAAGAGGCTTAACGAGGTCGTATCCAGGCATGGGTCTAACTTCAAGAACCATTACGACGAGCTCCTCAAGTCTTATGGCATGGCTACGGAAGAGAAGATTATCGCTGCGGGAATCGTAGCTTATCATGAGACTAAGAAGGCTTATCTCGTGCCATACCCGGATACCATACGCACCCTGCTGAGGCTGAAGGAGTTGGGATTGAAGACGGGGGTGGTTACTGATGGGGTTCCCGTAAAGCAGTGGGAGAAGCTTATCATGCTTGGACTGGGCGATTTCTTTGACGTGGTTGTCGTGAATTCGGAGGGTGGTAGGGTGAAGCCTGATCCGACGTCACTGATTGAGGCGGCGGAAAAGGTTGGCGTTGATCCTTCAGAATGCATGATTGTGGGAGACCGGCTTGATAGGGACATACTGGCAGGCAACAGGGCTGGCTTCACCACCGTCCAGTTGGTTAAAGGGCATCAGTCGGTTCCGAGGGACACTCAGGAGGAGCCAGACTACATGATAACAGAGTTAAGCGGCATTCTGGAGATAATAAAATAAAAAGAAGTGGGGGTTTTAAGCCCCTTTTTCACGCTTCTAGCGCCGTCTTGGTCAAGACTATAGCGACTAGCGGTATTGCCGCCAGCATTCCGATGACAGTCATGTAGAGCACTATACAGATTATGTCCAGGACTATGATCAGCACTATGCTGTCGACGATGTTCTTCCTGAATACCCCGATACTGTCCTTGAATGCTTTTAATGCGCTCCTATCACCGTCGACGAGAAGTGAAAACCCGTACAACTGCGTCAGCGCTATTATGATGCTCCATATTACCGCTATACCCAGTATGATAAAGCTTATCACCGTGAGTATTCCTGATTTCACTGCCATGGATATGACCATGAAGACTGTGTACACTATCATCCCTATCATGGATGCGAACATGACAAGCACGAAGTACATCCACGACTTTATGAACATTGAGAATCCCTTGAACACATCCCCTATCTCCGGCTTCTCACCCTTCACCGCCTTGCGGGCCATTATGAACAGCCCAACGAATAGGGGTGGCATGGGTATTATGAACATTGAGCCAAATCCGACTATTATCGTCGCAACAGCAAATGCCACTAGGTTGTCAGTAAATATTTTGAATCCTGCTTTTATGTTATCAATAGCTTTCATTATACACCTCACGTTTGTAAGACTTTTTATATAATCACGTTGTGGTTTTAAATACAATGCCAGGTATTCGCGAGGCGGCTTTAGAGCTTGTTTTGGGGGCTAGTAGGGAGCTTTACCCCAGGGAGTTCATCGCACTATTGCGGGGTGAGGGGGATTTGATTACGGAGGTCCTGGTTATCCCGGCATCACTTTATGGCGAAGGATTTTCACAGGTAAGGTGGAGTATGGTGCCTTTGGACAAGAGCATCATAGGCAGCGTTCACTCCCATCCTGGAGCCAACAACAATCCGTCCAGGGCGGACTTGAGGTATTTCAGCAAAACTGGGAGGATACACTTGATAGTCAGGCAGCCCGCTAACACCATAGAGGACGTGGCATGCTATGACAGTTACGGCAATCCACTTGACCTGGTTGTCACATAGTTTTTAATGCATCCATCCACATTATTTAATGGGGTGATGGCTGATGGAGGAAGACTTTGTCATACTATCAAGGAGGCATTTCGACGTTCTCTGGAGGGCTCTGAAGACGCATCCAGAGTATAGGAACATGAACCTACCGGAATAAACAGATAAGACACACATATTTTTTATACTATATAGAATATTTGGGTTTTTTACTTTAAACGCCCCTAAATTATCTACCATGAGCGCAAGTCCGAAAGAAGTAAGGAGGAGAGAGAAACAGGATTTGCCAGACACACTAGCTGCTGACGAGAAATCTGGTGGGCCAGAAATCTCAAGAAGACGAATGCTGGGTATGCTATTCGGCGGAGGCGCCGCAGCAGCACTAACAGGCTGCAGGGAGGAGACACCGCCTGGAAAATCAGACCGGCTGGAAGACGCGATAAAATACCTGAAAGACCTGGAAGGAAAGAAGACTCCCCCAGGACCTGGTGGAGACCCAGCCACTGTAACATCACCTCGAGACGAGAATGATTCTACTTTCTCATCAACATCCACGGGCAAGATGCGGCAGAAAGAAGCTGAGATAAGCAAGCTCGTGGACGAACTAAGAACCCACAAGAGGATAAGCCGCATGATAGAGCAGATCGACTCGGTTGGAAGGACAGGACCCACAACAGAGGAGGACATAGGAGCCATGCGAGAATCCCTGAACAGGCTTGGAAGAGAGGAAGGAGACATGAATAGGAGGCAGGACAATGAAGCCGCGAGACTGGACAGGGAGCACAGGGAACAGATGGCGAGGATAGAGGGGGACATAAGAGAGTTGGAGCGGGAGAGGAAAGACAGGCAAGTCTTCTGGAACAGGGTGGTAACGTCAAGAGACGCTGTAGTGCAACATCATGTGGGGGATAGGGCTGTATTCGGGACGAGATGGGGCGTCACAGGATACGGCGGTTTAAGATACTTTGTGCCAGAACCGGAGGTGAGGTACGTCCCAGTATACCGTTGGCAGAGGATTCCATCAGAATTCGAGCACAATGGCGCACGCCTAAGCAGGTCACAGGCGGCAAGAGTCCTGAGGAAGGAGCTGGAAGACCTGAACCGCGCGCTATCAGGAAGAACAGTGGATGCTAGACTAACGGGAAGGGCTGGTGAAGTCCAAAAGAGGTTCCAGGACGCCACACACGAACTTGAGGACACTGACATGGCGCAGATGAAGAAGCTTGTTGAGAGGGACATACTGCTACTGGAAAGAAAGCGCATCGAAGAGCGGGGGATAACCCCGGATGAGATAAAAGCCAGGCTAGAGTCAGTGAGATATGGCGTGGACTTGAGGCCTGAAAACCACGAGCAGGCAAGGCTAGTGACGTCCATATTAAGGGCTGGTGAAGAAGCGGACAAGCTGAGGAGAGAGGCTATCGCTGAATTGAAGGCAAACCCGAAGACCAGGAGGGAGGGGCTTGCCCTGGAGGAGGAGACCGTCCGCAGGGACCTTGAATTGACCAGGAGGACCGACGACCTGAAGAGGCAGCTTGAGAGGGAGGGTCCTGGACAGGTAAGACTCGTTAATCTTAGGATAGACAAGGCGGATGCCGAGTTGGCGGCGCTTGACGCGCACCGCAGGCGTGTGGGCCTGGATGTCGGTGACACACTACCCCTCATAGAGCAGGTCAGGTATGAGAGCCAGCATGGTCCAGGAACATACCCAAGATTCCTTATGGACCAGGTAAGGGGCGGGACCACAACCATCAGAAACCTGAGCGTGACCGAACTCGGGATGATAAGCGAGGCTTCGTCAGGCAGTAGGCCTTCAGTCCGCCTTAATGCGGGCGAGAGGACTGGTATCAATGCGGAGTACGGGTCCAAATCGAGGGCGGGGGCTGACGCTAGGGCCAGGCTGACTGATGAAGAGCGGAGGCACGCAAGGGAAGCAAGCGAGATACAGGACAGGATTAATGCCATGAGCAGGTAATTCAAGAATTTATATCCTCGCGACTAAGAGATTTACGTAATGAGTCTGGTAAAATCATCTAAGTCCTCGAAACTAGCCCTTGTGGGCGGGTTGACAGTGAAAAAAGTCGCTCCAGTCATAATGCTGCTATTAGCCTCAACAGGATTCATGGGATATGAGCTGGGTAACATGGAGTCCAGCATAGATGATTTGCGGGAGGAGATACGTGAAGTATTCGTCTGCGCTGACGGGAAAAGAGTCGGAGACATAAGTCAGTGCATAACAACCGTGCGTGACACAACCCTTCATGTGACTTCCACCATTATGCGCATTGCCGCGGATTCAGGAGGCGAGACGACTATGACCAATGCTGGAGTTGATTTAAGCTCATACATTCTTTCACCTGGGCCCGGATGCTATTGTGAGAGATGGAACTGCCCGACCAGCACGACTACTAGCACGACTACGACCATCACGACGACGACCACCACATCTACTACATCGACTACCACCAGCACTACAACCACGTGCGTGACCATCCCGTTCTATGAATACCAGCCGAGGGAAAGGCACTACTGGCTGGTTTTGAAGGAGGAGGAGTTCGAACCGAACAGGATTGAAGCGTTTATAGGAGACACCGCGATAGTCATACTGGAGACTGAAAAAGGACTATACAAGATAAGGGATCCGATAAACGACGTTAGCATACTGCTCAGGCCGGGGGAGAAGTACATACTAACGTTCAAGGCGGAAGAATCCGGTGAATTCCCGTTGTCGTGCACTGAATTCTGCGAGAAGCCTGTGAAGGCGGAGATAATAGTGTTCGAGCCATACAAGGTTATTTGCTAGATTATAGGTGTCGCAAGTGTACTGCATTAAGGAAGAGGGGTGCGGGAGACTGGCCTTGATAGTGGCCGCATCATTAGTGTTCTTCTCGGCCAGCGTTTCTGCCACGGTGATAGAGAAGATATTCGTCCCAG
>JBDRLL010000011.1:0-53071 GCA_043813075.1 Candidatus Altarchaeota archaeon | reverse complement strand
ATACCACCAAGCGCCCAGAACTCTATAGCAAGAAGGTACATTACTGGCCTTAGTGGATGTTCAAGATAGGAGTTATGGTAGTTGTTCAATATTGAAAAGGACAACCCGAATAATAGAACCAGAAATATCATAATGAGTACTCTTTTCTCTGTTAAACCAGGTAAGTCAGATATAATGTTTGCCGATTTATGCAATTTGTAAATACTTGAATTTATGGTGGTTGAATCATTTTCTGTAGTCCTTGTTATTACTCCCTTCTTTTCCATTTTCGAAAGTATTTGAGATATTCTCCTTTTGGATAAACCTGTTTGAACTGAGAGGTCCAGTTCAGTCATTGTCTTGTTGTTAAAAAGGGCGTCCATAACTATCTTCTCGTTTTTTGGCAAAAGCTTTGAAACCCTTTCAAAATTCAAGACATTGATTCCTAACTGAAACATCAGAGTTACCAAAGCACCAACGAGAAAGGAGGTTATTGCAATTAGAGGGTCAAATAGCCTTGCTGATGGACCATAATGTAATGCTATTATCTTGTGATGATGATGGGAGTTATTTAGAGTCAATGCTGTGACAAGCAAAAGTACAATAATCCATAGTATGTTATTTCCTAAATCCATAAAAGTCTTAACAATTGTTAATGTTACCATATACTACGTCATAACCCTATAAAAACCTTTCGTAACACTTTCTGAAGGCTAAAAAATATTTGGTAACAGTAAAAGACTTGTCCTGTAACAGCTAAAGGGAATACAGCGAAGACGGTTGGAAAGCTGTATTCGACTAAAAGAAAGAGGTGACGTGTATGTGTTTGAGTGGTCAAGGATGTTGTTTTCCCGACAAAGGCGATAAACCTTGCGGGGGAAAATGCTTAAGATGTGGGAAAAACAGGAACTATGATAAGCGAGATGGTGGTGAGCCCGCAGACTGTTACTGGTGCCTGCCTGTGATAACGTGTGGAGACCATCCTTGGCCAGAATACCATACAAAAAATGAATGAAGTATTAATGTGGATACTTACAGGATACGGAGTTTGGATTGTGATTGACTACAAAAGAAAAACAAGAGAACATGCATTAGGAGGTGTGATAAGATGAGGAAAAGCATTATATCAGGTCTTGTAATTCTTATAGTGATGGGGGTAGTATCTGCCCACTATGAGAGCCAAGAAGTAGATGATGAGGGAAGTGATGGCTGGCATATCAGCAATATGATATCCCATCACAATGGACTTGCACAATGGATAGAAGACCATAGCTTTAGCGGATGGAGACCGGAAGAGGATGATGCATACCTAGGCCACGGATGCCACGGATGGAGGTGATACGATGAGATATTAGAAAATAACAGAGGTTGATAATACCCCCTATTTCTCTTTTAAAAAAATGCCCCAAAACCCTACAGGTTCAACATCACACCTGTGGGGCCAGGGGGATTTGAACCCCCATCGGCAGGTCACTTCGAACTTTTTTTTCCAGGCATTTGTTTGGCCTTTGACCTGTTTTGTTTTTCGTCATTGTCCCGGGTTGGCCGGGACTCAGCGCTCCAGTCTTGTGTTATCCTTTTCACTGGTGCATTCGCCCGTATGGGTGAATGCGCCGTCGGTGTGAACGGACGAAACCGTTCGCTGGAGCCCGCTAGGATGCCGAGTTACCCCATAGCCCCTTTTGGTGTGTGTGTTATCGTGTGTTTGGCTTAGGTGCATTCAGCTTTGCTGAATGCGCCACGGGTGTGAACGGACCGTGACCGTTCCCCCACAGCCCCTTTTGGTTGTGACATATACTTTGGGTTTGGATTGTTAAAAAATGTGGTTTTTAGGTTATTATGATTTGGGCTAGCGTTTCGGGGCCTCCTGTTGTGGCGTATGCTAGTAGTAGTATGTTGATGGTCCATGCTATGGGTAGGAAGGGGTATGCTCCTGCTTCCCCGTATTGTTTGAGTAGGGGTTGTAGTAGTTCTCCGGTTATTAGGAGTAGTATTAGTGTTAGGGTTATTTCCACTGGGTTTAGGAGGGATAGTAGTGCTGTGACTGCTGCTGCGTCCATGGTGGATATGTTGAAGTGTATTGTGGTGGTGGTTATGGATGCGAATGCTATTATGATTGTCCATTTGGCGGTTGCGGTTAACGGGTCTGTCTGGTTTGTTGTGAGTAGGTATATGTCTGTGAGTAGCATGGTTGCTGTGAAGAATATCCAGACTTCTGTGAAGTCTTTTTGTGCTGCGAGGCGTCGTAGGTCTGATAGGCTGGCTACTGTGAGGCTGCCGAGCAGGAATATGAGCCCGTATAGTTGTATGGTGGGGTCTCCGGTTTGTAGTAGTGTTTCCATCATTTTATTTGGTTTTTATTTCTGGTATGGGAATTATTAGGTATTATGCATTTTATTAGGGGTATTTTCGGGGGTTCTGTCGGTGATGGGGCTCATGGTTTTTTCACCAAGTATGGTAGGGGTGATTTTAGCGGCCCTGTTCTTGGCGTGAAGGTGGGTAAGGGTGTTTTGAGGGTTACTGGTTCGCCGGAGTATTGTGGTGGTGTCGGGTGGGTGCTGGCTGGGAGTGTTGAGGGGAGTCTGGATGTGTCGGGTTGTATTTACTCTAGGGTTGACTTTAGGGGTGCTTTGTCTGGTCTTGGCGTGGATTTTCTGGATAAGACTAAGAAGGGTTATTATACTGTCGAGTTGGATTCTGAGTTGGATTCTGGTGTCTTGAAGGGTGTTTACGAGTCTGTGGGGGATGGTTTTCCTTTGTTGAATGTTAAGGGTGATAAGCCGTGGTCTTTGAGTTCAGGCAAGAAGCTGCCTAAGCCGGGTGGCGGGGTTAAGGATAATTTCGTTAAAGCATCTCTCGGAGGTTCTGCGCTTGGCCTGTTGATGGAGGATTTGTTGTTTGACGTTGATGGTGGATTCAAGGGGGCTAGCGTATCCCACAGGTATGTTATTGACGAGGTTGTTGCGCCGGGGGATGTTAAGGATCCTGGTGAGGCGAGGATTAGGGCGAAGAGGAAGGGTAAGGTTGTTAGGACTGTTGTTGTTGACGGAAGTGAGAGGACTTCTGAATGTAGTCTTTTGGTGTGAGGAGTGTTGCCCCGCCATTAACACCCAGGCTCATTGATCGACTAATGTCTTCGAGTCTCACCGAAGGGTGACCCTATGGGGGGCTTTAGGGAATAGGCAGTTGAGGGTTATAAATGCTTGTTACCGCTCTAGGGCCGTGAATCCTGCGCCTGGAATGAATCTCACGAAGGATCTGCCACGGAACAGTCGTATTCCTGAGATGCTGGGGTTTATCCTGTTCCCATCGACTGATCCGGTAGTTTGTACCTCTTGTGGGTAAGGTTGGTGTGATCTTATTGTCTCCTCGAAACCCTTTCCCTTGAGGACTTCTATGGCGGGACGATCCACTGAAGACGCTAGGACGACGGCATCATCCGCTAGGAATCGGTCGCTAGTCGTTGAAAGCCACCTAGAGTAGTCCTGCATCCTCACGTCATCGTCTTGCTCGTACCTGAAGGGTAGGGTGCCCTTCAGGATCATGTAGTCGAATTTTCTGTCTCCAAGATAGTCGCCGAGTATTGTCTCATCCCCTGAGACTGACGGCAGGAAGCTGAAGTGCTGCCAGTTCACATACCTCCCGTAGTTCCTCCAGTCCCTGGTTCCGATCTCCTTGCCTATCCAGCGTCTTGAGTCGGCTATGCGGCTTAACGCAGCCTGAAGGTTTTTCTGCCCGAATGCGGATAGTCCCTCAACATCCATGTCTCTTCTTATGGGGCCGGAGCTTATGTATGACCCCAATACTTCCTGAGGGTCGTAGCCGAGGTTCTTGAGTAATGCGCATCCAGCAAGTACTTCGCTTTCGTGCATTGACATGCCCACGAGTCTGCCATGCTGGCGTGTGCTGACTACCGGCAGTAGGTCTGCGCCGACTTCAGGGTAGAATCCGAGGCCGTGGAACAAGGCCCGACCGTCCTTCCGCTTAGCCTGGGATAGTGCCTGTAGTTCCTGCTCATACACCTTCAGGAAGCGCATTGTTTTTTCTGGGTGGCTTGTTTCCTCGAATAGTTCGGTGGGGAAGGGGTCGGACTTTCGTGGGCCTGCTTCTGCCCTATGCTCTAGCGGGTCTATCGGTTGCGGGGGCTTGTAGTCTAATCCCCTCCTTCTGCTCGGCCATAGGGGCATTAGATAATATGGGGTGGTGGGGGGTAATAACTGTTTATATACGTTTTTTCACATATTTGAAGTACATTCAGGTGATGATATGGCTAAGATAGATTCTGTTAAAGCAAGGGAAGTCCTGGATTCACGCGGAAACCCGACGGTTGAGGTGGATTTGGTGACTGAGGATGGATTGTTCAGGGCTATGGTGCCCAGCGGCGCGAGCACTGGAGTGCATGAGGCCTTGGAGTTGAGGGATGGAGACAAGGCCAGGTACATGGGCAAGGGAGTGCTGAAGGCTGTTGAGAACGTCAACAGGATTATAGCGCCAAAGGTAGCTGGCATGGACTGCGGGAGTCAGAAGGCTTTGGATGACGCCATGCTTGGTTTGGATGGCACTGAGAACAAGGGCAAGCTGGGGGCTAACGCCATACTCGCGGTCAGCATGGCGGCGTGTAAGGCGGCGGCGGCTTCAAAGGGGATGCCGTTGTACGCGTATATAGCCGAGATTGCGGGTAGCAAGGGTGTCACACTGCCTGTGCCGCAGCTTAACGTTATAAACGGTGGTAAGCACGCTGGGAAGGAGAACGACATTCAGGAGAACATGTACATGCCTGTTGGCGCCAAGTCCTTCAGGGAGGCTATTAGGATGGGCGCTGAGACTTACCAGACCCTGAAGAAGATGCTTAAAGCCAAGTATGGGGTTCATGCAGTGCAGTTGGGTGATGAAGGGGGTTTTGTGCCCCCCATAGACACGCCGCAGGATCGTCTGGAGTTGATGGTGAAGGCTGCTGAGGAAGCAGGCTATGCTGATGAGATGGCTATAGCATTGGATCCAGCATCGTCAGAGTACTACTATAAGGATGGCGGCCACTACATGATCGGGGATGACAAGTATTCGCCAGGAGAGATTGTGGACTTCTACGCTGACTTGTGCGACACTTTCAGGATAGTGTCCATCGAGGATGGGATGGCTGAAGACGACTGGGATGGGTGGGTTGAGATGACCAGGAAGCTTGGCGGCAGGATACAGATAACCGGAGACGACCTTCTTGTCACGAACGTCAAGAGGATTGAGAAGGCTATTGGCTTGAACGCCTGCAATGCCCTTCTATTGAAGGTGAACCAGATCGGCAGCATCACGGAATCCATTGATTCCGCGAACAAGTCTTTCGAGAACAAGTGGGGTGTGACCGTAAGCCACCGTTCAGGCGAGACTGAGGACAGCTTTATCGCTGACCTCGCTGTTGGATTGGATACTGGGCAGATAAAGACGGGTGCTCCGGCGAGAAGCGAGAGGCTTGCTAAATACAACCAGCTTCTGCGTATTGAAGGGGAGTTGGATGGGAAAGCCAAGTATCCGGGAAAGGATTTCAGGAAGACGAGGAAGTGATTTTACATTAATACCCGGCCTAACGGCCGGGTTATGGTATTTTATTCTACTATGAATA
The DNA here is from genome assembly GCA_043813075.1 of Candidatus Altarchaeota archaeon. Taxonomy (GTDB): domain Archaea; phylum Altiarchaeota; class Altiarchaeia; order IMC4; family SCGC-AAA252-I15; genus CAYREE01. Next base: position 47,478 of record JBDRLL010000011.1, on the reverse strand, counting down.
CGCCTATCTTCCTTCCGGCGTAGATTCTCTTGAAGCCTGCATCATTCATTATCGAGTTTATGTATGACGCGTATTCCTTCGTGCATTCTGCCTCAACATACTTGTGTTTAGTGTTGTCACTGCCTTTAGGGAGATTGTAGTCAACACACTTTTTGATGCAGTAGGAGTCTATGAGGAAGTATTGGAATCCGTTGGACTTCAGGAAGTTGTGGGTCTCCTGTGAGGTCCTGGCGAATGCGGTATCCCTGAATTCAACAGCCTCTTTGTCCCATGGAAGGCTCATCTTGTCCATTCCCATGACGTACTTGTCCTTCAGGCATAGGGGGTAGACCATTGTGTCTGAGGGTAGGGAAGCAAGTGATATGAAACCGCTTATCTGGTTGTCCAGAAGGCTTTTGATGTCTGAAGGCCAGCCGTTGGAACTCAATTGCACCCTAGCCTTATGGTATCCTGACGTGGCGAACAGGAGGACCACTATCAGTAGCAGCCCTATCTTCGGGCTTCCACCCATCTTTTTCACGAAGTCCAGGAAATCGGAGGTGGAATAAGCAGCTAGTATGGATCCTGCTATTGGGAGCATGCCCCAGAATCTGGCAGGGTATACTGACACTGGGAGCGCCACTGACTCGAGGGCTGTGAACATGAAGATGAACCATAATAGGCTGGTTAGAAGCCATTTCCGCTCCATAAGGAAAGAACCGTATTTCCTGGAGTTGAGGAGGATACTGGCTAGAGCGTATGCCATCATCACCGAGAATAGAAGGCCGAAGCCGTGCTGCATGTATATGTCGCCGTGAGTGAGTGGGAAGACTAGAGTATCGAGTCCAGGCGGCTTGTCTTTATCGCTGAAGCCGAACCGGAAGTTCAGGTCAAGGACTTCACCGCCGACACGGTCAACGTTCTCCAATTCAACGCCGTAGTTCACGACAGACGGTATCCAGTAGACCATGGAGATTAGTAGCGCTGCTACGCCTATCTGGAGTAGTTTCTTAGAGTCTTTTCTATTGTGTGCGGAGTGCGAAATCAGGTATAGCAGGTATAGTATGCCTATGACCATTGACACGAGTGGTTGTGTTATCATGCTGCTAGCGAGCAGTATTATTGATAGGCGGGGGAACCAGGGGTCTGACCCCAATTTGGCGATGCAGTAGAATACGGGATATAATACCGCCATGCCAAGCGTGTGGGACCATATTGTGTGGCTTCCGAAGGCGGGGGCTCCGGCAAGGAAGAATACGGAGTACAATCCCAGGTCGCTGCGGCCAGTGTATTCACGTATGAAGTAGTATGCGTAGACGTACGTTAATGCGACCATTATTGCGTTGAAAGCCTTGAGGGTCCATTGGAGGTGATTGTTCAACTGGTGTATCATCGCCATTATGGCGTCGTATGTGGGAGGGTATGGGGGCAGATAGTGGGAGACATACACGCCATCAGGTTTTAGGTAGGTGTGGTATAGTGAAACGTATTTCGTGCCGACAGCATGCTCCCATGAATCCCCGTCCTCCAGGTAGGGGTAGGCGAAAGAACCCTTTAAAGCCAGGAAAAAGAGGAGTGACGCGAGAAGGAGCGTTAAGACAGTATGCCAGTCAGGCTCTGGGATGGAGCATTTGAACCTACGCTTAAGGCCGCTGGATTTCACGGTCATCCAGAGGGGGTATGAAAGGGAGATTATGAGGAGCACAAGCCAGTGGAGGGGCACTCCAAGAGTGTCGAGGAGGACTATAATTAGGGGTAGCGCAGCCAAGCCTATTCCAGAGCGCATCAGGTGGAGTTCGAAAAAATCCTTGGTGAACACAACACCCTTTGTGACAGAGTATCCAGTAGAGTAGATTAATAGTGTGAAGTAGGATAGTGATATTATCTTCTCTGAGAGAGAGGCCCCGATAATGAAGGGTAAGAGTATGTAGGAGCCCAGGAAGACCAATATCGATGACGCCAGCGCAATCCTAGTGTTTTGCATATCAAGATAAGAGAATTACGCTAAAAAAGACTATCTTACCTGCGCTTTTTCTTCCTTCTCTTCAGACGCTGCTGCTCCTGTATGTCAAGCAGGTATGGCTGGGGCTCGGCCTTGGATATGAAATCCTCGAGAGGCACTGTCATCTCCCCAAGACCCTTAATCCTCGATATCTCCCTCGCGAGAATCCAGTATATCAACGCCAATGCATTCTTGCCCTTGTTGTTTGAAGGCACCACAAAGTCTATGTTCTTTATCCTCGTGTTCGTGTCGCATATAGCCAGGACCGTGATCCCCATCGCAGAAGCCTCCTCAATAGCCTGCTGATCTGCCGTAGGGTCTGTGACAAGCAAAAGCTTAGGCTCAGCGAAAGTCTCGATGTCAGGATTGGTGAGAGACCCTGAGACGAATCTTTCAGTGAAAGCATTGTAGCCTGTGACTTCCGCGAACTTCTTTATGGGAGTCCTACCGTAAACCCTGTTAGAGACTACGAGAACCTCCTCAGGCTTGAATCGGCCGATGAATTCAGCAGCAATCCTAATACGCTCGTCTATCTTCTGGACGTCGAAAACGCAAAGCTTGTCCGGCCGTATCTTATAGATGAACGGCCTCATGTCCTTGGTCTTATACTTAAGGCCAACGTGTATCCCGTTTGACAGATAATCATCTAAGGGCACTAGAAGCTCGTTCTCGGCCTGTGTTTCGATAGTCTCATTGTCGCTCATCTTCTCTTCACCGTTATTGGGAGGACACCCTGATCCAACTCCATTTTCGCTATGTCAAGAGAGCTTGCATACTTGTCCTTTACCTTCACCAGTATTGGAGCCCCCATTTTTATCTGAAGGGCTCTTGCCCCTATTAAACGAGTTTTCTCGAATTTGTTGTATTTTTCCATTTTAAAATCTCTTGTGCTTCATGGACTCTTCTATCACTTCACTGTGCGATAGGAACATCCGCCTGCAGCAGTACCTGGTGTGCCCTAGGTCATCTAAAACCTTTTTCGCATCCTTCCCGCCCGCAGTCTGTTCCTCATAGTTATCCCAGTCCTGTGCGATCGGCTTTCCGCAGCTGAAACAGCGTATTGGTATTATCATCAAATCACCTGTATGATTTTTGCCTCTTATGCCTCGGACCCTTGCTGCTCTGACCTGGCTTGTGGACTTCCGTCTCACGGTGGTCTCCCGCAATAAGGGTTCTGTCATGCTTTATAAAATTATTTTGAAGTTCATCATCGCCGGAATACTCGACTAGACCCCTCGCTATCGAGCAGACTACCGCGTCGGCCTGACCTAAGACTCCGCCGCCGTAGACGACTGAGGATATGTCTATCTTATTCAAGTCGACGTAGTCTGATGCCAGGGAAAGCACTCCCTTGATCTTGTACCTAGCCGTCTTTGTGGAATAGTCATCCATTAGAATGGAATTCACCCTGACAACACCAACACCTGGTTTTATCGTGGTCCTTGCAACAGACTTCTTCCGCTTGCCTGACTTGTGAACGATTTTTTCCGCCATATTACCACTTACCCCCTATGAAACCACATAGTTCGCCAACAGTGACGCTGCGCCGCAAATGCTTCTTCACGCCTTCAACAGCATCATACCTTATTTTTGACGCTTCAACACCATGGTTCTTCTTTATCTCCTCTGAAGGCACGCCAATGTAGACGCTTACCCTCTTGTACGCGTCCCTGCCACGCTGCTTCTTGTATGGAAGCATCCCGCGAACAGCGCGCCTAACATACCGGTCAGGGCGCTTATGATGGAAGGGACCCTCGGTATAGTTACCAAGATTCTTTATCTCAAGCTTCGCCTTCTCATTAGCCTGGATGGAACTCTTCTCGCCTGATATGAGAGCCTTCTCTGCATTGACTATAACCACATCCTCGCCAAGCAGAGCCTGCTTTGCAACATAACTGCAAACCCTCCCCAAAACCTGTCCCTCAGCGTTAATATACTTCATGTTCAACCCATGATCTTTATCTTGCTCCCCTTGGGATTCCTCTCGAGCAGAGAGGATATTGACATCGCCTCGCCTCCAGCCTGAATGATCTTCTTTTCCGCACCATCAGTGAACTGGTATGCTGCGACAACAATCTTGTGATTCAGGAAGCCGTCACCCAAAACCTTCCCGGGGACAACCACGACATCACCGTCACTCGTGTATTTGTCCAGCTTCCTTATGTTAACCTCCCTACGGTTCCTCCTAACGCGCGACAACTCCTTGGCCACAGAAGACCATACATTAGCCCCCGTATTCGACGCACTCTCGAGCTGCCTTATCAACTCCAGCCTTCCTGGATCCTTGTATGATACTGTTTGAACCATTGTTCTTTTGTTCTTTTGATCAAACTTTTCTTTTTAAGAAAAGTTTGCGGGGGACGAGGTTCGAACTCGCGTAGGCCTACGCCACACGGCCCTCAACCGTGCCCTTCTAGCCCACGACATCCAGAGTAGAAGATCGTGTTTGACCAGCTCAGGCACCCCCGCGTATAGGATTACTTTACCTTAGCCTTTAACGGACTAATCTTCTCCTCCACCTCGCTAAACGCTTTTTTGACCAGCTCCTCCGGAGTTAACTGGCCATATGATTCGACTATAAACTCAAAACCCTTTTCACCAGCCTCGTAAGAAGCTATCCCAGGCTGCCATTTAATGTGGTCTTTACCATAACCCAGTATGGCCTCAGCCTCCATCTTAACCTTCTGACCAGCCATAATCTTAACGAGCGGTATGGTTTCGAACACCGGCTTTACGTTGGGGTCGGTTGCCATAATGTCCCCAGAGTAGACGGTCTTAGGGCCTACCACATCCATGGTAAGCACGGCAGTGCATTTCCCACAACCCTTATCCTTGCAACTGCATTCGGCACGGGAATTATAGGTCTTCAAGTCGGTCGTCAACGGCACTAGGCCAATCCTGTGTGCTAGTATCTCGTCGTTAAGTATGGACGAGTTATTGTAGAAGGTTATCTTCTCCACAGCCATGACCGGAACGCCGGATATTATCGTCCGCCTAAGAGCGTTAGCCATGCTAGTATCTATCCCACTCACAGTGAAACGGATGATGTTCCCGTTTTTCTCAAAGTTGGTGACGTTCATACTCTCCTACCTCTCTTACCCCCCTTAGGCCTGCAGCCGTCGTGGGGTATTGGAGTCACATCCTCGATGTAACCGATTTTTATGCCAGTCCGGGAAATCGCCCTTATCGCGGCCTGAGCGCCCTTACCAGGGTATTTAGGGCCGTTATGGCCTCCCGGAGCCCTGACTTTTATGTTCAATCCTGTGAATCCTTTTTCCTTGCACGCGTCAGCAATCCTTAGCGCAGACTGCATTGCAGCATAGGGTGACGACTCCTCCCTAGATGACTTGACTATCATGCCTCCTGAACATATCGAAATCGTCTCAGCGCCCGTAATGTCTGTCACATGGAGTATCGTATCGTTCTTAGAGGAGTATAAGTGTAGTACACCCCAGAGTCCTTCCTTCCTAACCGACTTTGGCTGTGAAGACGAATCCTTCCCCTGACGGTCATCACCGCCTTCCTGGGTAACATCAGCCCCACCACTACCAGAGTCTTTCACCGACTCCTCAGCGGATTCAGCAGAGTTTTCCTCTTCAGGCTGCTGTTCCTTCTTGCTTGACTTTTTCTTCTCCTCTGACGTCAACTTTCTTCACCATTATCTCGTTTAACTTGATTGAATCCTCCTCCCGCTTTGGGACAAGGTATCCTGGAACATCAACCACATGACCGCCCACAAAAACATGGCCGTGAACCACGAACTGCCTGGCCTCGTTCATAGTGTTCGCAAGGCCCTTAGCGCACACCAGGGTCTGCAGCCTGCGGTCGAGTATGCTGTTTATGTTCAACGCAAGGACGTCCTCCAGACTCTCTCCGCTCAGCATCCCCAGCGACACTAGCTTACGTGTCAAGTCCTTAGCCTCCTTATCGACTTCTGGCCCGGACTGCCCTAGAAGGGTCCTAGCCTGCTTCCTGAAGTTCCTCAGTAAAACCTTGGTGCGCCAGACCTCCCTCTTGTTCTTAAGTCCGTACTTCTTGATGAGCTCGTTCTCCTCAGTAATCCTATCCATCTTCCACGGATGTGTTGGCTTAGTGAACTTCTTCCTTTGCTTCCTAGGGTCTCCCATCTTCTACCTCCTAACGGCCTTTCTTGCGGCTGACTCCTATCGTACTCCCCTTCCTGAAAGAGGATCTTGTCCTCTGACCGCGGACAGTGAGGTTCAGGCTGTGCCTTACCCCACGATAGGATTTTATCTTCCGCTCTAAGTTGATGTCCTCCCGCTTGGATATGTCCAAGTCGCTGCCGGTCAGATGCATGTATTCACCAGTCTCCTTGTCTTTCTTGCGGTTTAACATCCATTCCGGCAGAGTTTCAGAGAGGTTTGTGATCTGTTTTTCAAGTTCATCAATCTGTTCTTCAGATAGGCTGCCTATCTGCGCGTTCTTATCGTATCCGAGCGTCTGCAGCATGGTGTTGGACACCCTGCTGCCGATACCCTTAATCTTCATTAAAGCCCGCGTCATGTCAAGGCTACCGTCAACAACGACACCTGAAACCCTGACCAGCTGGACTACGTCAGAATCGCCCTTAGGCCTTGGCTTGTGGGATGCTGCATCATGCTCCCTCTGCTTCTGAGGCTTCTTAGAGCTATCGGGCTTGCTTTTACCGGCCTTACCCGCTCCCTTGCCTTCTTCCGCCTTCTTCTTAGCCATCTCAAATCGATTCTATTTTTGACGAGGTTTGCGGAAGCCTATCGGCTCCCTAACCCTCCCCCACACATCTGTTTTTCTTGGGGGATGAAACACGACGAAGGCAAAGCCTTCGTGTGCATGAAGGGTTTTGCTCTTCACCGCACCTTTCTTTTTACAACAAGAAAGGGGTTCGCCGAGGTTGAGATTTGAACTCAAGTGTCCCAGGGGGACACGGGCTACCTCGTCTCGTTAATGTGAACTCAAGGCCCGCGCGTTTCCGGACTCCGCCACCTCGGCTTTTTGTAAAGCCTTTGAACAACTCTCGTCAAGGGCTGTGAAGCCCGACTAGACTCGCCCCCATTGCTGGGACGGCTGGTGGTTACATTATATAGTTTGTGTTTAAATATGTTTACGTGATTTACCCGGTCTTGAGCGACTCCTTCGAGTCCAATGCTTTTATCGTGGCAGGCGTAAAGGCCTGTATAATCGACCCGGGCATCAATCCACGTAGGGTCTTGAGTAAGCTTGAAGAGTATAATATAGATGCGGATGTCTTAATAAATACCCACTGCCATTTTGACCACTGCGGCGCTGACAGCAGGATAATTGGGGAGAAGGGTTTAAGGCTTGGATTGCATGAGAGAGACGCTGTAGCCGTTGAATCCGGCGACGACAGCCTTATCCTATCCAGCCTGTTTGGCATGGAATTCGAGAGTGTTTGTGTGGGATTGAAGTTCAAGGATGGGGATAAGGTGGATCTCGGCGGAATTATGCTGGAGGTCCTGCACACTCCAGGGCATACGGGGGGGAGCATGTGCCTGTACGAGCCGGCTTCAAAGAGCCTGTTCACAGGGGACACCCTGTTTAGGGATGGTGTTGGGAGGACAGACCTCCCTGGAGGCAGCATGGATGACTTGAGGGCATCCCTTGGAAGGCTCGTTGAATTGCATGGGAGAAGGGGTGTGGCCAAGATTTTCCCTGGCCACGGACATATAGGGCGTGGGGAGGATATATTAAGGATGTACGACCTTTTTTCTTGAAATGATTAAGGCAGTGTTATTCGACCTGGATGGGGTTTTAGTTGACTCTGAGATCATAAGCAGGGAGGCGTCTGACAGGGTGCTTGAGGATGTCGGGATAGTGCAGAGTGAGGAGGAGAGAAAACAGGTCTTCGGGAGGAGGACTATAGACAATTATAGGGACGCTATAATGGCGAGGGGGCTTAGCCTGGATGCTGGAGAGCTGGTCAGGAGGAAGGGTGAGTTGTACGCTAGGATGATTAAAGGCAGGCTAGAGCCTTTGCCGGGCGTCGTTGGATTGCTGAACGAGCTTAAGGAAGCCGGCATTAGGATTGTGGTCGTGTCTTCAAGCCCCTTGGACCGGGTTAACGCAAGCCTTGAGGAGGTTGGGTTGCTCATGGAATTCGATTTTATAGTCTCAGGAGACTGCTGTGAGAACGGCAAACCAAATCCAGAGCCATTCTTGCTGGCTGCTGAAAGGCTGGGATTGAAGCCGGAAGAGTGCGTGGTAGTGGAGGATGCTGAGGCAGGCATATCCGCGGGGAAGTCTGCGGGCATGATGGTTGTCGCCGTTAGAAGCCAGAACACGTACGGGCAAGACCTCGGGAAGGCGGATGTGATAGTCGACTCGCTGGAGGATGTCTCGCTTAATACTTTGGGTGTTGTGCCATGAATTTCGAGTATCACATGCCGACGAGAGTGATTTTCGGTAGCGGAGTGTTGGACAGGCTGGGAGAAATCGTGGGCGAATCCGACGCCGGAAAGGCCCTGATCGTCACTGGAAGTGGTTCCATGAGGAAGACGGGGGTTTTGGAGAGGGTCATCAGCCTGCTAGGAGACGTTAGCGTCGAAGTGTTTGACAATGTTGAGAGCGACCCGTCCGTGGATACGATAGATGATGCCGTGGAATACGCGAGAGAAGTCGACTTGATAGTGGGTTTGGGCGGTGGAAGCCCTTTGGACGCTGCTAAAGCCATTTCAGCAGTCGTTGGGAATGGTGGTAATGCGGGGGACTATCTTAAAGGCAGAGGCATTAAGAATCCCGGCCCTGGGATGGTAGCCATCCCCACTACATCTGGGACAGGTACTGAGGTAACACAGATTTCAGTGCTGTCAGACAGGAAAACTATGATAAAGAAGAGCATCCGCAGCCCATTAATTTACCCCAGAGTGGCATTGGACGACCCAACACTGACAAGGACGATGCCGAGAGAGGTCACAGCCTACACGGGGATGGACGCATTGACCCACGCTATAGAAGCGTACTCGTCACTCAAGAGCCAGCCGATGACGGACATATTGTGCATGGAGGCGGTCAGGATAGTTTTGGATAACATAGAGAATGCCTACGTTGACGGCGGTGATATGGTGACGCGTGAGCGGATGATGTATGCGAGTCTTATCGCAGGCTTTGGCATAACGCATGCAAGCGCTGGGCTAGCTCACGGCCTGTCTTACGCTGTATGGAGGGTTGCTGGAGTGCCGCATGGTGTTGCGGTTGGTCTCCTGCTGCCGCATGTGATGATGTTTAACATGAAGGCTGTTGGCGGCAAGTTTGACGCCCTGGCGGAGTACTGTGGGCTATGCGATGCGGGGGAGCTTGTTTCAAGGATAGTGGAAGTTAAGGAGTCCATCGGAATCCCTGCCAGGCTAGGGGGGATTGGTGTCGGCGTGGACGACGTTGATTCCATGGTGGAGTTGGGTTTGGGCGGGTCAACAAAGGCGAATCCGAGAATGGTGGACGGTGATCTGCTGGCGGCATTCATAGGGGGGATTATCTGACATGATTGATGCTATCTTCTTTGACCTGTGGAACACGCTAATCTACTGCCCGACCAGAGACAGGGTCATGGACATAGTCAGGTTGACTGGCTTTGACTTGGACTATGACGGATTCATCTCAGGGCTTAAGGAGAAGACTTTCACAGACTCCAGGGTTACTGTGAGGGACTTCATGAGGGATGAGTGTTTGAGGAGGGGGCGTAATGTGGATGAGAGTCTGCTTGATGATGTGGGAGTGTTGTGGGAGAGTAGGCTTGAGGACACGCGCGTATTCCCGGAGACCGAGGATGTCTTGGGTGATTTGGAGAGGGATTATAAGCTGGCGTTGATATCCAACCTCGACGTCAGTGGGGCGGAATACTTCAAGGAGAACTATGAATGTATTATAAGGCACTTTGACGCGGTTTTGCTTTCATGCGACATCGGATTGTCAAAGCCTGACGCAAGGATTTTCCTGAAGGCGCTGGGTGAAGTGGGAGCCAGCGCGGATAGTGCGTGGATGGTTGGTGACAGTGAAAAGACGGATGTTAGAGGTGCGTTGGACGCTGGGATGAGCGGCATACTGGTGGACCGTTATGAAAAGGTTTTTAATGAAGAGTTTCCAGTTGTTAGAAGCCTAAGTGAAGTCAGGAGCGTGATTGAGGGAGAATGAGGATTGCAATACACGACAAGGACAGGTGCAAGCCAAAGGACTGCAATTACCTGTGCATGAGGATGTGCCCAGTCAACAAGACTGGAGGGGAATGCATAACAGTCAGCGAGGAGACTAGGAAGCCTGTCATAAGCGAGGTCATGTGCACTGGATGCGGGATATGCGTGAAGAAATGCCCGTACGACGCCATCAAGATAATCAACCTGCCTGAGGAGATAGGCGAGCCGGTACACCAGTACGGGGTCAATGGATTCAGACTCTACAATCTCCCCACACCAAGGGAGGGTGTAGTAGGGATAGTGGGATGCAATGGCATAGGGAAGAGCACTGCGTTAAGGATAATGTCCGGGGAAATCAGGCCGAACCTGGGTAAAGACGCGGGGTGGGAGGACGTGCTTGAGAGGTATAAGGGGAGGGAGATTCAGGGATACGTTGAGAGGCTATCCAGGGGGGAGGTAAAGGCTGTGGTGAAACCCCAGTACGTTGAGTCAATACCTAAAGTGATTGAGGGTGATGTGAAGTCGATACTGGATAGGGCTGATGAACGCGGTTTGATGAAGAGCATAGTGGATTCGATTGACTTGAAGAACTCCATGGAGAAGGACGTTAAATCGCTTTCAGGCGGGGAACTCCAGAGACTTGCGATAGCAGTATGCCTCCTAAAGGAAGCGGACATGTATTTGATAGACGAGCCGTCAAGCTACCTGGACGTGAGGGAGAGGCTTAATGTGGCGCGAGTCATCAGGAATATGGGAGACAAGTACGTTTTCGTTGTTGAACACGACCTTGCTGTGCTGGACTACCTGAGCGACCACGTGCACGTCATATTCGGGAACACTGGAGCATACGGCATAATAAGCAATATAATGGGCGTCCGCGTTGGGATAAACGAGTACCTGAGCGGATTCCTAAGGTCAGAGAACATGCGGTTCAGGGAAGCCATAAAATTCGACGTAAAACCACCATCAGAAAAATCAAGGCTTAAGACACTGGCAGAATACCCTGAGATGGTGAAGACTTACAGGGAGTTCACGCTAAGAGTAAAGGCGGGGAAGATATCGACGCCTGAAGTCCTTGGCATACTAGGGCCTAACGCAACCGGAAAGACGACTTACGTGAAGATGCTGGCAGGAGTTGAAGAACCAGACGAAGGGGGTGTGGACCTTGGTTTGACGGTATCATACAAGCCACAGTACATAAAGACCAGCGAAGACCCTGTCTTAAATCTTAGGCTGAAGCCGGAGATTGTCGGAAGATTCAGGATCAACCACTTGTTTGACCGGAAGCTGTCGGAACTATCAGGCGGAGAGCTTCAGAAGGTTGCCGTAGTGGACTGCTTATCGCAGGATGCGGACATATACATGCTGGACGAGCCGTCAGCATACCTGGATGTGGAGGAGAGGATAAGCCTCGCTAAATACCTGAGGAGCTTCGCGCTAGACAACAAGAAGAGCATCATGGTGGTGGACCATGACATACTGATAATAGACTACCTGAGCGATGAACTACTCGTGTTTGCAGGGGAGGCGGGCAAGACAGGGACTGCGGACAAGCCCCTTGAAATGCAGGATGGGATGAACAACTTCCTTAAGGCGATGGACGTGACATTCAGGAGAGACTCTGAGACTGGAAGACCAAGAGCCAACAAGCCGGACAGCGTTAAGGACAGGGAACAACGCTCCACAAACAGATATTATTATACAGGATGATAATTTAGTATGGCCGGCATAAGGAGTGATGAGCCAACAGGATAATAACAGAGGATAGTCATGCAAAGATACTTGCAGATGTTGAGGGCCCACCAGTGGTACAAGAACCTGGTCATATTCCTAGCACTGTTTTTCACGAAAAACATCTTCAACCATGTGCTACTGTACAAGACTTTCCTGGGGTTCATATCACTCTGCTTCATTTCTTCCGCATACTACATCCTCAATGACATAAAGGACAGGGATGCTGACAAGAAGCATCCTGAGAAGAAGACCAGGCCCATCGCCTCAGGCAGGGTTTCCGTAAGCGAGGGATACGCTGTCAGCGGCCTCTTGTTCATATCATCCTGTGTGATAGGATACAACCTGTCAATACCCTTCATGGTGTTCCCAGTCATCCTCTTCATATCAAGCAACGCCTACAACCTGGGGCTGAAGGACATTCCATTCGTTGACGTGCACGTGATTGCCGTCAATTTCCTCATCAGGGCGGTCTCAGGTGCCGTGCTGATCAACGTCCCCACAAGCCCATGGCTGATTATGACAGTCTTCTTCCTGGCCCTGCTCTTAGGCATAAGCAAGAGACGCTCGGAGCTTTCCCTGCTGGGTGATGATGCGGTGAAGTTCAAGAGAGTATACGAGTACTACACCCAACCCCTTCTGGACATGTTTCTGGTGGTGGTCTCCAGCATACTACTGTTTGCCTACAGTTTATACACATTCCAGGTCCACAACAGCGGCTACATGATGCTGACGATACCATTCGCCAGCTTCATAGTATTCAGATACCTTTATTTCGCCTCAGTCAACCATAGGATAGCGAGAAAGACGCAGTACATGTTCCAGGACAAGCAGATACTGATAGGATTCCTACTCTGGATTCTCGCAAGCTTCTATGTACTGTACGTCATAGGCTAGTAAGTCTGGAATAACCTGCCCCAATCAGTCTTCATGAACTCTCTTATGCGGCCCTTACCAACTGTAGGATACCATATCTGATCGTGATATACCGATGAAGCCTGTATGCAGAACCAGAACAATGGCGTGTGGAACATCAAAGGCTCCAGGAAGGATAACACCCCCTTACGGAACAACTGGTCACCCCACACTATGAGGCTCTTCTCAGTATGGCATTTATAGCAGACATCGGATATGTCCTCGCCGACAACATCGATCTGACCCAAGTCTCCGACGCCAAGACCCCTGTCGTGCGCCATCTTGATGAAATGTATTTTAAGCGGATCGTAACCCATCATCCTGGCTGAGACAGCATCAATCGCGACCTGGTCCTCGGACGCTAGTATGTAGTTCTCAATCCTCGGGATCATCGCACGCGGCCCCGCGCCATCACCAACCACGGTGCCGTCAGTCACCGCGAAGATGCCGGTGTGAATCTCCTTCTGTATCGCAAGCAAGTCAACAAGGACCTCGTGGATTAAACGATGGCTGTGGTGGCGCTTCTTCGTGAGGAGGCCTCCGAACGCGTTCTTCATCGCCCCAGTTATCGTTGTGTGGCCGTGGGTCTTCTGCGTTGGAAGATGCAGCACGCTCTTGCCGGGGAAGAATGCTGGTATCGTGAATCCCTCCGGGAATATGTCGTACATCGCCGTCATCTCCGCCTTAGGCTCGTACTGCATCCACTCCACCTCGGTGAGCGGCGTGAACTTCTGGCCGTACTTGTCCAGTATGGGAAGCCACTTGTTCAGCTCGGCTCCCTTCCACGGGTCTGTGACTACAGTACGGTTCTCGACAGGGATTATCCTGTCGTAGCCGTCTTCAACCATCTTCCTCAAGACGCCCTCAAGCTGCCATGGCTCCGTGCTGCATGATGGGAAATAGAGGCTCCAAGACAGGTTAAGCTTAATCAACGTCTCCTTGTCTTTAGGAAGGCTCTTCTGATACCCAGCCATGTCCATGAGGCGGGCGTAATCATCCAATACTGTCTTAGGACTGGTCTTTAAGACAACAACCTTACTCATTCCTGGTCCACTCCACAGTCTCCTTTAAGCCATCCTCCAACCCTATCACAGGCGCCCATTTGAGTTCAGAACCTGCGAGACCGACGTTAAGATATATGCGACGCACCTCACCCTTGACTTCAGGCCCGTGCTTTGGCTTGACTTTAGCGCCAGTGCATTCCATCAGGTGTTTTGTTATCTCGTTCACCGACGTCTCCACTCCAGAGCCTATGTTGAATACCCTCTCCCCCGTCTTTGCCCTCAACGCCAGAAGGTTAGCCCTCGCGACATCCTTAACGTGAACGAAGTCCCGGGTCTGCCCCCCATCACCGTTTATCACAGGAGTATCAGACAACAACATCTTCTTCGTGAAAATCGCTACGACACCCGCCTCGCCGAGAGGGTCCTGGCGAGGACCATACACGTTACCGTAACGGAGTATTATGTAGTCCAGCCCATAGTTGACGCTGTAGAGGAACAAATACTTCTCCACAGCATATTTTGAGGCGCCATAAGGGCACAACGGATTCACCGGGTGGCTTTCATCTGCTGGAAGATATTCTGGCTCGCCGTAAACCGCGCCGCCCGACGAAGCGTAGACTACTCTTTTCACACCGTGCCTACGACAGCATTCAAGCAGGTTTATGGAACCGAGTATGTTCACCCGGGCGTCGAACTCCGGTTCAGTCACCGACTTCCTAACGTTTATCTGAGCTGCCTGATGAATGACGTAGTCGGGCTTCTCCTCCATGAAAACCGAGTCTAGTTTGGGCGAGGTTATGTCCACCTCACGGAAGACTGCGCTATCATTGATGTTCTCCTTCTTGCCTGTTGACAAGTCGTCGACCACCACAACATCATATCCTTCGCTGACAAGCAAGTCCACTATGTTGCTTCCAATGAAACCTGCGCCACCAGTAACAAGTGCCTTCATTTTTTGAAATAATCTATAGTCTCCCTGAGGCCATCCTCAAGACCGACTTTCGGCTCCCACCCAAGATGCTTCCTGGCCTTGCTTATGTCAGGCTGCCTGGTCTTAGGATCGTCCACTGGAAGGGGCTCGTAAGTTATCTCAGAGTCCGAGCCAACCAGCCGGATTATGTTCTCCGCGAACTCGAGTATCGTCATCTCATTCGGGTTCCCTATGTTGACAGGCTCGTTCAAGTCAGACAGCATAAGCCCGTAAAGCCCGGCTATCTCATCCTTGACATAGCAGAAGCTCCGGGTCTGACTGCCATCACCAAAGACGGTGAGCGGCTCGCCCTCCAACGCCTGATTAATGAACGCAGGCACCACACGACCATCACCTGCACGCATCCTAGGCCCATACGTGTTGAATATCCGTGCTATCTTAACGTCGACGCTGTGAACCTTATAGTATGCCATGGTAATGGCTTCAGCGAACCTCTTCGCCTCGTCATATACTCCGCGGGGGCCAACCGGATTCACATTACCCCAATAGGTTTCAGGCTGTGGGTGCACCAGCGGGTCGCCGTACACTTCCGAAGTCGACGCCAGCAGGAATACGGCGTTCTTATCCTTGGCTAGGCCCAACGCGTTATGAGTCCCCAATGAACCCACCTTGAGTGTCTGTATAGGCAGTTTAAGATAGTCTATCGGGCTTGCGGGGCTTGCGAAATGCAGCACGTAGTCAAGGTCGCCATCATGCTTTATGTACTTCGTCACATCATGGTTCACGAACGTGAAGTCCTCATTATCCTCCAGGTGCTTGATGTTGCTCATGCTGCCGGTTATCAGGTTGTCCACGCAAGTCACCTGAAAACCCTCACCAAGCAGCAGGTCACATAAGTGCGAGCCTATGAACCCCGCCCCGCCAGTAATCAAAGCCTTATCCAAACAAACCACCTACAACTCCAATTCACTCAAATACTCCCTTAGTTTAGGGCCCAAGTCATCCCGTGATAAAGCATACTCTATGGAAGCCCTCAGGTAGTCGAACTTGTTCCCAAGATCATATCTAACGCCCTCGAACTCCCACGCATACATCTTCCTCTTCTTGTTCAAAAGCTGTAGCGCGTCAGTCAACTGGATTTCACCACCCCTGCCAGGCTTAGTCTTGCGGACGCAGTCGAATATTTCAGGCGTAAGAAGGTAACGGCCGATTATGCCCAGGTTGGAGGGAGCCTTATCAGGCTCCGGCTTCTCAACCAGATTCTTTATGACATGAAGGCTGTCCTCCTTGTTCTTCACATCAACTATCCCGTAGGATTTTATCATATGCTTCGGAACCCTCTCGACCGCTATGACTGGAGACTTGTACTTCTTATACAAGTCAACCAGCTGCCTGCTGCACGGAGTTTTGCTGAAGACTATGTCATCGCCAAGCAAAACCACGAAGGGCTCGTCACCCACATGCTTTTCAGACCGCAGTATGGCGTGGCCCAGCCCGAGCGCATGCTTCTGCCTTATGAAGTGTATGTCCACCAGCTCGCTGATCTCGGACACCATCTTCAGCATCTTATTATCCCCCTTCTTCTTCAAGACGTCCTCCAACTCAACGCTATGGTCGAAGTGGTCCTCGATAGCGCGCTTACCGCGGCCGGTGATGATTATGATGTCGTCTATGCCAGAGTTCACGCACTCCTCCACCACCAACTGTATTGACGGCGTATCAACTAACGGCAACATCTCCTTTGGCATCGCCTTAGTGGCCGGCAGGAACCGTGTTCCCAACCCCGCAGCAGGAATAACAGCCTTCATTTTACCTTAATGATTTTACATTGCTTCATTAAAATTACCAGGCAAGACCCTCGTATTCCACGTCAGAGTCCATTAGATTGAGGTTTAGTATGTGTCTGGCGTCAAAAACCCGTTTAACCTTCATTGGACTGAAGTCTATCTTCTTGAACTTCTCCCATTCAGTCATTATCACGGAGAGTTCAGCACCATCAAGAGCCTTGCTTATGGAATCCGCGTAAACAATCCTATCGCCGAACTCATGCCTGGCGTTCTCAAGAGCCTCAGGATCATATGCGACAACAACCGCACCAGCATCGAGAAGGCCGTTTATGACAGGTATCACCGGACTCTCCCTCATGTCATCGGTGCCTGCCTTGAACGCGAGGCCGAGCACCGCAACCCTCATCCCCTTCAGCCCGTATTTTGACTTGAGAAGGCCTAGCAGTATGAGCGGCTGCCTGTCGTTCACCTCCAGCACGCTGTCAAGAAGCCGTGTCTCAACACCCACATCCTTGGCCTTGTGCACCAGGGCCTTAACGTCCTTGGGGAAGCAGCTGCCACCGAAGCCTGGACCGGCGTTTATGAAGTGGGGTCCGATCCTGTGGTCAAGGCCGACTCCCTTAGCAACGTCGTAGACGTCGACGCCAAGCTTCTTGCAGATGTTGCCCACCTCGTTTATGAAGCTTATTTTGGTGGCGAGCATCGAGTTTGAAGTGTATTTTATCATTTCAGCGGTCTTCAAGCTAACCCTCAACACAGGAGACTTGAATTTGAAGTAGAGCCGCTCTATAAGGTCCCCTGACTTCGAGTCTATGGCGCCGATGACTATTCTGTCAGGCTTCATGAAGTCATCCACAGCCACGCCTTCCCTCAGGAATTCAGGATTCATGACCACCCCAAAGTCCTCGCCAGCCTTCTTCCCAGACTCACCCTCCAGGATGGGAATCACGTGCTCTTCAGTCGAACCTGGTATTATGGTGCTTTTAACGACAACAACATGGTAATCCTGCTTCTTCCTCAAAACAGCGCCAATCTCCTTTGAGACTTCCTTCACATACTTCAGGTTTATGGAGCCATCATCGTCTGAAGGCGTTCCAACACATATGAAAGTCACGTTAGTATCCAGGATGGCGGACTCCAAGTCCATTGAAGCCTTAAGCTTCTCTGGGACAACATAATCAAGTATCTCCTGAAGCCCCTTCTCATATATCGGAGGCTTTCCGGAGTTTATCATATCCACCTTCTTCTGGTCTATGTCAACACACACCACATTATACCCTTTCTCAGCGAAACCAGCCGAAGTTATCAACCCCACGTATCCGGAACCAACAACTGAAATCTTCATCAAAACACCATGATAGTTTAGAGTATATAATAATAGGGATTTCTTTTAAAGTAGGCCAGGTATTTCAGGGCCGTCAATCTTGTGCCTGTTAGACTTCACCCTCTCAAGAAGAGACTTTATTTTATCCTCCGGAACCCCGGTCCTAGCTGACGCCTCGCCGACTGAAACCTGCAGGTCGACCATATTCAACAGAACCGCGTCCAACTTCTCGTAGTCGATACCCAACTCACCCTCATCCGTCTGGCCGGCCCATAGTCCTGCGGAAGGCTGCTTGCAGATTATCTTCTCAGGCAGGCCAACGTGCCTTGAAAGCTGTCTTACCTGCGTCTTGTACAAACTGCCTATAGGCAGGAAATCCACCCCACCATCACCGTATTTCGTGTAGTAGCCGAGGAGCAGCTCGGTCTTGTTGCCGGTGCCGAGGACTATCCTATCCTCAATGTTTGCAGTCAAGTAGTTTAGCACCATCCTCGTCCTCGCCTTAACATTGCCCCAAGATAGCTTATCCACCCCATGGGGGAAAGACCTGCGGAAAGACTCGAGGATATCATTTATGGGGAGTATAGTATGCTTCACGCCAAGACTCTCCGCCAAACAAACAGCATCCCCGACACACTCCGGGTCTGTGAGGCCTTCCTCAGGCATTATGAGTGCGTGAGCGTCAACACCTGCTTCAGAAGCCAGCTTGCATACCAGCGCCGAGTCTATGCCGCCGCTAAGACCGTAAACCACGCCCTTCCTGCCGGTCTTGGAGACTATATTCCTTATCGAATCAACCGCTTCCGAAAGGGCAGACTCCAGCTCAGCCCCAGTTAAGACAAGCCCATCCATCATACATGTTACATGTAGGTAATACCCACTATAATTTATATTTGTAGTTGAACATATATTCAACATAACATCTTTTTGGTGATTAAATGGCTAACCTGGATGACATTGACTTGAAGATTATATCAGAATTGAGGGAGGATGCGAGACAGAGCTTTCGCGAGCTTGCCGGAAAACTTGGTGTCGCGGAAGGCACAGTATACAATCACGTCAACAACCTTAAGAAAAACGGCATAATCACCGGCTTCATGGCGCAGGTAGACTACAGTAAGATAGGGTACGACCTTAGCACGGTAATCGGGATAGTCGTTAAGGGCGGTCATCTCCCGGAAGTGGAGGAAAAGATTTCAAGAGAACCCTCCGTCTCAGCAGTATACGACGTGACCGGCCAGTATGACGCGATCATAGTCGCGAAATTCAAGGACAGGAACGGGCTGAACGGGTTCGTGAAGAAGCTGACTGGAATGCCAAACGTGGACAGGACGTACACCATGATGGTTTTGAACGTGGTGAAGGAACAACACGGCATAGACATACTATGAGACTTCAGAATATGTAGCCTATCCTCCTCAGTTTATCGCGCTGCTTATCATCCAGCTCTATTTTCCTAGAGTCATGCCTGGTTTTCTCCAGGTAGGAATCCATCCTAGACTGCAGTAATAACTCGATCGACTTGTTTTCAACAGGATTCAACTCTCCGGGATCGTTCTTCAAGTCGAACAGCATCGTCCCTCCTGTCTCAGGGTTGACCATAAGCTTCCACCTGAGGTTCTGTATTGACTTCAACTCGCCATTATAGAAGTTGAATTCCGCCAGAGAGTAAGTGCTCCTAGAGGCCTCAGACAGGACTGCGGGCATCAAGTCAACACCGTCAATATCATGGTCATAGCCAACACCAACATAGGCGAGTACCGTCGGCATGACGTCAACAATCCGCGCCATAGAATTCACCCTAGCAGGCTTGACTGAAGGGAACTTCATGATGAGTGGTATGTGAAGCAGCTCATTGTATTGCGTGTGGCCGTGCTCGAAGGAGCCGTGATCCATGAACTCCTCGCCATGGTCTGCCACCAGGACTATGAGCGTGTTGTCGTACAAGTCCCTCTCCTTAAGCTCCCGCATTATCTCGCCGACATAATAGTCAGTGTACATTATCTCCCCATCATACAATTCCACCATACACTTCATGTCGAACTCATCAAGTTTCTTCAATATCTGATGACGGTACAACAAGGGTATCCTCTTGGCCTGCTCCCTGCATTCCTTGGAATAAATACCCTTCGAGATGTTATGGCGGTAGTAGAGTATGTGAGGGTCTATGAGGTGTATGTACATGAAAAAGTTGGAGGACATCACGGAATCAAGCGCCTTTGGGAGTCGAGTGATTATCCTCCTCGCCTTAGCGAACTCCCACACGTCATACTCGTCAAAACCGCGGTTAACAGAGTTGTTGTGCTTGAACCACCAGTGAGCCTGCAGGCCGATAGTAGAGTAGCCGCCATCATTAAGTGCCTGCGCAAGGGTCGTTACGTTTTCACTCAATTCATTGTGGATGTAATAACCGTGCCGGGAGGGTATGAGGCCGGTGAAGAGGGATGCGATCGCCGGATTGGTCCACGAGGACTGTGAAAAAGCATTCTCGAATACTACACCATCACCAGCAAGAGCGTCGATGTTCGGCGATATGTTCATGTACCCCATGTAACCTAGGTGGTCGGCCCTCAGAGTATCGACGAGTATGATGACCACATTCGACTTGCGCGGCACCTGGTCTTCAATAACTTTTTTCTCATCAACCGCTGGTTGTTTCGCTTCCTTGCCAACCTCAACAGGTTCGGGGGGGATAAGCAGGACCAGTGCAGCGGTGAGGAGTAATAGGGATAGGAGAATGATTTTAAAATGCATGTAATTGATTCTAATTCAGGCTAAAAATCTCTTTCAACTCGTCTGGATTGACGACCGGCTTGTCGAACTCGTCATCAACCAGCCGGGTGCACGCTGTGTTAACCCAGCAGTCAACAGGAAAGGGGAGTAGGCTGTTGGGGGTAAGCTCGTCTCCAGAGAATATGAATGCCTTAAAACCGCGCGACTTAAGCATGCCCGTAACCTCAAAAGCCCGCGCTATGTTGAACTGGCCATCCTTTGTGGAGACCAAGACCCCGAACACACGTGCTCCAGCGGCCCTGCCAAACCGGGTTTTCCTGCGCTTAAGCCAGCGTCTCTTCTCCTCCCCGGAGACCTCGTCCATCACGCCTGAAAGCGGGTTGAGTATGAACACTGGACGATCAGACTCGATTGCGATTCCCAGTGGATGGAACCTGCCTGAACCGACGTATAGGAAGCAGTCGACTGTAGAGTATAATCCACGTGCATTATCCCTCCTGCAGCCAAGTATCTGACCGGCGTCAAAGACTTGTTTCCCATTAGACTCCAATAGTTCACGGACAGCAGGGATACGGTCCAAATGCTGTGCGGTTGAGACAATACCTATCGAAGGATAGTCGCCCAACACCCCCATGTTTTCACGTAGTAGTGGCAGAGGGTCTGACAGGGAGTAGCAGGGCACGTGAAGCGTCTTCATGGTAAAAACCAGGATTTTATGCTAAAAGAATCAGACTACTTCTTCTTTACAGGCTTCTCGGAAGATTCGGGATTCTTCCATGACTCCTCGAAAGTGACTTCACTCAAGCCGAGATGCTTGAAGCAGTCCGCCGTGAAAGAAGCCTTCCTCGCCAAGAGGTTCCTATCCCTCTGCACTTCCTCCGGCAGTTTCACCATTAGCTTCTTTGCTGACAGACTCGTCTTGACTTCACTTGCTGAGCCAAAACTCCTTTCAAGAAGGAATGACACCTTATCGCTCTCTGAAGAAGCCTTCGCCTCGACCTTAACGTCGAATACTAGCGTCTTGCCGGCAAGCTCTGAATTGAAGTCTACGCGGACCCTGCCGCCGGCGACAGTCTGCACCCTACCGGGCATCCCGTCGATTTCAACAGGCATGCCGGGTATCGGATTGATTTTCTGCTGCTTGAAGAACTTCATTGGGATGAGGCGGACCATCTCTGGACTGCGGCTGCCGTAACCGTCCTCAGGCTTTACCTCAACCTTCTTACCCACACCAACATTCATGCCCTTCAGCGACTCATCCAGACCCTTGACAAGCTGGCCGGAACCCACTACAACACTCAGAGGCTGGTATACCCTGTTTTTGTCGAATATGCCCTCCTTCTCAGCAACGGAACGGTCAGTGGTGTCGAAGACGCCACCATCCTTAATCCTGCCGGTATACGATATCTTTATGAAATCCATTTTTGGAATCGGTTTTAAGATTTAATACTTACTTTAATAAATACCATAGATTCAGGATGGCGGGGAAAATGAAGGGTAAAAAAGCAGGGAGGAAGAAGTCCAAGAACACCAGGATATGGATCCTAGCAATAGGAGGGATAATGATTCTGTCGGCGCTATCCTTCTTCAGCTACAGCAACCAGCCGGCCAACCCAACAGGCGGGACAGGCATTGAAGCCCCGATATTAAGGTATTCCGTCGTCCCGGTCGGAGCGGGAGAGGAGGTTGCGAGCATTACGGGTTTGGTTAACCAGATTGTCCTGCTGCCCAACAACCAGGCTGACGTGACCACAGACCTTGTGGAGCAGGTCTCTGCGATGAACTCGACAGACATAACAGACACTATGGTAGAGTTGACTAACGAATACATCCTCATGCGTTTTGACGTTAACGACAGGAAGAACGCTGAAAAAGAGATAAGGGGTTCAGTGAACATGGCAGGCGGATACACCATATACGACGTGTACAAGGGGGAATTATCGTCTGTTGAGATGCAGGTGATAGGCTCTGGCCTGCAGGTCGGGGATCAGGTGAATGTGCTCGCATTCCAGAGCGCGGACTCCCAGGGCATGGTCATAGGATTCGTGATCTCAAAGAACCTTTGATTACTCTCTCATCCTGTTCTCTTGCGTCCACAAACAATGGGTGAATTAAGATTTTTTCCAACAAGCCTCTGTCTTAGTTGAGAATAATCAGTACCATTCCATATATCCATGAAATCCTGATCGGATATGTTACCAACACGAGCATACATGTTAGAACAGAAATAAACGTCACCATTAGGCTGTATGTCAGAATAAGTCCAGGGTACATTACACCCAAGACAGGACCTATTATTCCAAGGATCATTGAAATAATCATGTATATTAAATGAAGGATTGTTATGTTGAGGATATGGCCTAAAGTTAAAACCATGATTTGATTCGGAAATGGATTTAACCTGTTCTTCGATTAAGTTGGTATCTATTGAATGATAAGGTGGTTTTTCCCTAGTCCACAAGGGATCCTCATCTGAGCTGGTAGCACGGTAGTCAAGTAGAAACAGTGAATAATTATCAACACCAAGCCGGCCCACTATTTTAGCGGTTTCTGAGAGGAGATGATGGTTCTCTGTCATTATAACTGACTGGACTTGGATGAGGGGAAGTGAACTACCAGTTTTTTCACGATAATCAATGACTTTTTTCACGCCATCCGTTATCTTTTTAAAAGAACCTCTAGTTCCACGTATTGTATCATGTATCTCCTCAGGACCATCAATACTAGCGTAGATGAGGTGAACCCCATGATCCACTAGTTTTTCCGCGTTTTTTTTGAGTATAAGGCCGTTAGTGTTTATGCTTGTCATGAGATTTTTGTCTGACGCGTGTTTAATGAGATGATGAATGTCATCGCGCAGCAAAGGCTCTCCACCACTAAAATGAAGGTGGGGTTTGAACTTTGAGACCTGATCGATGAATGACGTGTAATCGTCTGTCGAAAGTTCTTCCATAGCGTTTTGCAGACCAGTGCCCTGATATTTTTTCCATATATCGCACATAATGCACTTTAAATTGCACCTGTAGGTTGGCCTTAATACAATAACCATGGGCGGGGGTGCCATGCCATCATCTAGGCGATAGTAGTGACTATTTCCCTTAAAGCCAGTCATAAAACGGTAAAATGATGGTATCTGCATGGGATGTTGGAGTAGGTGGTGGAATGCGCGGGGATATTTCTGGTTCATGCTTAGTGTTATTGTAAATAAGTAGTTAAGTGGTATTTGAGGGGGCCAGTTTATTGATTTTTTGGCTTCTTACTCCAGTGATGTTTTGGAGTATTATGATGAAGACGGGCTCGAATATTGCCGCGAAAGCCATTGGCATGGAAGACTTGACTGACAGTAGTAGTATGGCTATGACTGCTGCAGCCCCGTTGTTCTTGTAGGATGAGAACAGGGTGTAGGTTATTGCTGCAGGCCCCGTCTTACGCGTGGCATAGTATACCAGCGACCCTATGAGCATCGTACGTATGAATACCACAGTGACCACGGGTGTGAGGGAAAGAGGGTCTGACGTTATTAAGTCATGGTTCAAGCCGAGTATGACGTAGGTTATGAGGCCGAAAAGCAGGGTTATCACCGACTTGCTGGAAGCCCATATCCTGCACTCGGATTTGGCTAGTAGACGCGATAAAACCAGGGGGAACATTATCAGCACCGCGAGAAGCTGTATAAGATAGGATACCTCAATACTGCCTTCCAGTAGCGTGAATATCAGGAGGGGGGTGTAGAAGAGTGATAGAATGTAGGCTGATACTTCGGTTACAGCCGAAAGCCGGGTGTCGCCGTTGAGCAGGAATGTGAATGGGACTGTCGAAACCGCTGGAGGTATCGCAGCCATTATTATGAATCCCGCCAGGTATTCTGGATCCTCGATTAGATAGTATGCCGACAGCAGTATCAGCAGGTTCAGCAGTATGTAGTGTAGGGCGAGAGACTTGATTACGTGAGACCGGACGCCACTCAAGCTCAGTCCAGCGTAATCTATACCCCTCAAGGCAAGAGTCATCGCCACCACAAGGGAAGGTGTTAGAGCCCACTTAAGCGGGCCGGCAAGACCGGGATAAGCGATAGCAAAGAGTATTGCGGCAGTGAAGACGATCCTAGTATCCTCGGTCAGTGAGGGCATAGGATATATTAAACAGGGATTATATTTACCTACAGCTGGGTGTGGGATTAATGATCATACGGGACATGGACTCCATCATCGGGGGCGATAATTCAAGGAAGGACGCCATAGGGATAATCGAGGCAGGCATTAAGGCAAGCCTCGTTGAGAACCTGATGTCCGGCCTGATTGAGGAGGGTGTTATTAATGCAGGCAGTAGCCGCTATGACCTAGGGGAGTACGCTAGGGTTTTTGTGGTGGGTTTCGGGAAGGCGTCTGCAAGCATGGCCTTATTCCTGGAGGAGAATCTAGGAGAGTACATTGAGGGGGGGGTGGTGATATCTAAGAGGGATCCTGGGTGCAGGAGGATAAGTGTGTTAACTGGAAGCCATCCTATAGTCTCGGATGCTAATGTGAGGGCTTCAGAGAGACTGATTGGATACTTGAATGATGCTGGCGAGGGAGACATAATAATCTGCCTGATTTCTGGTGGCGGCTCCGCACTCCTCACAAAGCCGGCTGACGGCGTCAGCCTGGAAGACTATGTTAGCGTAAGCAGGATGCTGTTAAACTCAGGGGCTTCAATAGATGAGTTCAACGCCGTCCGAAAACACTTGGATGAATTGAAGGGTGGTGGTCTACTGAAATACTGCGGTAAAGCCAGCGTGCTATCACTCGTAATATCCGATGTTGTCGGAGACAGGCTTGATGTGATAGCCTCTGGCCCCACATGCCCTGACGAATCAACGTTCAGTGATTCCGTCAGGATACTCAGAGACTATGGGCTATGGAACAAAATCCCGGAAAGCATAGGAAGGAGGCTTGACGACGGAGTCAAAGGGCTTTTAAGTGAAAACCCCAAGGGAGGTGACCAATCCTTCAACAGGGTGGTGAACCAGGTCATAGGCGGCAACAGGCAGGCCAGGAAGGCTGCGCTGGATAAGGCAGGGGAACTCGGCTATAACACAGTGGACTTGGGCGAGGAATACGGGGAATCACGGACACTCGCAGCGAAACACGCCAGGATGCTGGAAGGTGTGGGTAAAGCCACCTGCCTCGTGTCCGGCGGGGAGACTTCAGTGACTTTGACAGGCAGTGGGATGGGGGGCAGGAACCAGGAATACGTCCTAGGATTCCTGGAAGCATGTAAGACGGATTTCACCGTGTGCGCTGTCGACACCGACGGGATAGACGGTTTCACTGACGCTGCCGGAGCCATCGCAGACAATTCCCTTAAAGGACACGGTCTTGACGCTGGAGAATACCTTTCCCACAACAATTCCCATGAATTCTTCCGTAAAACCGGTGCGCTAGTCTACACAGGGGAGACTGGGACGAACGTGAACGACCTTAGGGTAATCCTAACGCCAAAAGACTGAACCATTTATATATTATAAACTAATAGAATACTCTGATGGGGTGGGTATTCTGTGAGGAACATAGACAACAAGACGCTTAAAAGGCTTCAGTCAAGGCAGATAGAGGCCTTAAAACTGAAGAAGAAGGTTAGAGACGACTCTGGAGACAGGCCAGTCATGATTTCCGTCGTAATACCGACCTTCAACAAGAAAGACCCGAAATACAATCGCGCTTTGTACAAGGTTCTGAGCGAGTGCTGCCAGCTCATAGACAAGGGGGCTATAGACGAGATACTGATAGCGGAAGGCTCAAGGCTAGAGGACGGGACCCCAGACTATGATTTTATGGAATACATACTGGCCGTGGCGATGAGATACTGCAAGACGTTCAAGAACGAGGTCTTGTTCGTCCAAGGCATGCCTGAAGGCAAGCAGAAGGCCATGCAAGGCAGATACGACTTCTGCGTCAGGATACTAAGCCAGGTCGACCCGCAGATGCACCAGGTATTCCTAGACCACAAGATACTCAGCATGGAGGAGATAGAATTCCTGCGCGGAGGCAAGGGAGCGAACATGTGGTTCAGCATACCAGTGACCTACGGAGACATAATATGCTTCGTCGACTCTGACATAGTATCATTCAACGACAGCTACGTTAAAGGGCTCGTAAAGCCCATACTGGACGGGTGGGGTGTGGAAAACAAGAGTAACAGGAAGTCGAGCATAGTATTCAGCAAGGCGACATACAAGAGACAACACAAAATCAAGGGAGGATACAAGCTTGGCGGAAGACTCACTAGGCTCGCGGCAAGGCCATTATTCAAGGTACTTGCGAAACGGGGGATAATGGAGGGGCTGGAAGGATTCAGATACCCGTTCAGCGGGGAATGCGCTTTCACGAGAGACATTGTGAACGAGATAAAATTCAGCAACAGCTATGACATAGAGACCAGTGTGCTATGCCAGCTGTGGAAGAAGGTGGGCGTCGACATGCTAAGCCAGGCAGACTTCGGATACTTCAGGCACCTGCCGGGGGACGAGGAGCACGCGACAAACATGCTTGGGGAGATCAGCAAGGCATTCCACTACTGGGTGAGGAAATACGATTTCGAGGATAGGATAGGGGACATCGACGAGTTCATGGAAGACTATGAGAAGACGGCGAAGGGCATGTTAAAGGAGTACAAGATGTGGGCGACGAAAAGCAGGGGGAAGGTGAAGTACAGGAAGCAGGAGGTTGAAGACGACATGGAGAGGATAGAGAGGTACAAGAGGGTGATACGCGAAGGACTGCAGTCGCCGAAATCCTACAAGCCAAAACTGCTGAAACCATGGATTGAAGTAAAGGAATACATGGACCAGAAAAGGGGGTACAGCTACAAAGACCTGAAGGCAACACTACAGCAGAGGGTCAACATGTTCACTTCAGACACCATACTCACAAAAATACACATACAGATAGACAGGACTACTGAGATAATCGAGGCCTACTGCGACGTCTACTGATGAGAAATGGACTACGTAGTCTACTCCGACATGGACGGCACCATACTGGACGATGAATACTCGTTTGAAGACGCGATGCCAGGTCTGATGATCCTGAGGAAAAGGGGCATCCCACTCGTATTATGCTCTAGCAAGACCAGACGCGAGATGGAGGCATACAGGAAAAGGATGGGTTTGGATGACCCATTCATATCAGAGAACGGGTCGGCCATATACGTTCCTGAGGAAACCTTTAACTTCAGTTTCATTCACGACGACAGGACGGGAGGATATTATGTCATAGGGTTCGGGCACCATGCTGGAGACGTAAGTAGGATGGTGGCTGAGATGAGGGAAAAACACGGCATGAAGTTCACGTCATTCAGCGACATGACAGTAGAGGATGTTGCTGAAGACTCCGGGCTGCCAGTACATGAGGCTTTGATGGCGAAAGAAAGGGAGTATAGTGAAGTCGCGCTGGAACTCGGCGACGAGGATGCTAACGTCTTCAGGGATAACGGCCTGAACGTGCTGCGCGGCGGGAGATACTACTGCATCTGCGGGAGCGACAAGGGCAATGCCGTCAGAAGACTGAACGGGCTGTACAGGAAGGTGAATCCAGGGGTTAAGACCATAGGCATTGGAGACTCCATGAACGACAGGGAAATGCTGAGTGCAGTGGACACCCCCATAATAGTCCAGAAGCCGGACGGGTCATACGAGGATGTGATGCTTGACAACATGATTAAGGCAGAGGGCGTTGGTCCATTAGGATGGAGCAATGCCGTCAGACGGCTTTTCAGATAGTGTTGGGAAAGTTATTAACGAGGAATTAAAAAAGTATACACGATGAGTTCAGGTAAGATGCATGATAAAGTCGATATTGCAGTGGTGATATCAAGCAGGAACAACGCCCCGACAATCGGGTATGTCCTCCACCAGGTGGCTACTGGACTGAGCGAATACTTCCCAGACAAGAAGTCTGTGATAATAAACGTTGACGGAAACTCCACTGACGGCACGCAAGAAGTTACGAAGGCCATAAAGATACCGGTGAGGACGATTACCGCCACAGACAAGCCATGCAAAGGAGTATGCGGGAAAGGGGCGGGAATAAAGACTGCACTGAGTATCGCCGACGAACTCGACGCCAAGAGCGTGGCGCTGATAGACTCGGACCTGAGGAGCATAAACAAGGAGTGGGTCAAACTGCTGGTTGAGCCAACACTCTCAGGGAACTACGACTTCGTCTCGCCATACTATCTGCGATACAAGTACGACGGCACGATAACCAACTTCATAGGATACCCGATAGTTAGGACGCTATTCGGTAAACGAGTGAGGCAGCCGATAGGCGGGGAATTCGGCATGTCCGCTGAGTTCTACCGTACAGCGATGAACCACAAGCTGTGGGACAAGCCGGAGACAGCCCAGTTCGGTATAGACTCATTCCTCACCATAACAGCGCTGGGAGAGAAGAGGAACATATGCGAGGCGGTTCTTGGAGTGAAGATACATGACGTCAAGGACCCGTCACTACACCTGGCGCCCATGTTCAGACAGGTCATAGGGAGCATACTGAATCTCGTGAAATACTACGGAAAAGACTGGATGGACGTTTCTGGAAGCGAGCCGCTGCCCAGAGTGAGGGGGAGCATAAGGTTCAGCCACCCGGAACCATTCGACGTGGACGTTAGGAATATGATGAACATATTCCTGGGCGGCAGAGCGAAGTACATGAACCTCTTGAAGAGCATACTGCCGCAAAACATTTACAGGGAGGTAGCGTCCATACCCGACATGGTGGAGGAATTCATATTCGACAGCGAACTATGGGTTGAAGTCCTTTCGCACATAGTGATGACATACTATTTCGTGCCAGACGAGAGGAAGGAGGAGGTCTTGGATGTGTTACGGCACCTGTGGATGGGGAGGGTCGCCTACTTCACGATAGAGTCGAGGGACATGAACAACAGGGAGGCGGAACACCTGATAGAGGAGCAGGCGCTCATGTTCGAAGAGAAGAAGCCACTGCTAATAGAATTATACAAGAAGCACAAGAGTAATGAGGGGCAGTTAAGGCTCCCATAGATTTCTTAAGATGGAGATACTATTCGCAACATCCAACAGGCACAAGGTGGATGAAGCGAATGATATTAGCGGCAGATACGGGATAACATTCAGGCAGGCTGACGTAGGATACCCTGAGATAAGGGATGACTCGGTGCTTAGGATAGCTGAGGAGGGCGTCAAACACGCCCACACAAAGTTGAATAAACCGGTGATAGTGGAGGACTCGGGACTATTCATAGAATCGCTAAACGGATTCCCAGGACCATACAGCAGTTTCGTCTTCAAAAAAATAGGGAACCACGGCATCCTAAGACTAATGAAGGGGATTGAAGACAGGAAGGCGACCTTCATTTCAGCAGTAGCATACACCGACGGGAGAGAATCACGCGTCTTCGACGGCTCTGCTGGGGGGGTGATAACAGAGGATATCCGAGGTAGAGACGGCTTCGGCTACGACCCCATATTCAAGCCGGAAGGCCATGACAAGACGTTCGCCGAAGACCCGCAGCACAAGAGCCTTGCATCCCACCGTAGGAAGGCTGTGGAAAGACTATGCGAGTTCCTCAAGTAGCCTAGTCAACATACCCGAGAGAGCGGAGTATCTTCTCGTCAACTTCATTCAACTCTTTCTCCACGACCAAAGGCGGGTTAGGCATGGGCTCCTGGGAACGCCACACGTAATCATCAAGAATCTTCTTTAGCGAATCGAAAGTATCGTTCCTGCACCCGCTCCGGTTAATCTCCCTCGGATCCCTCCTCAGGTCATAGCACTCGTACTCAGGGAGCTTGCAGACGTCACTGGAGAACACCTTGCAGTTAGCATTCCGTATGAGCTTGTACCTGTCCGTCCTAACCGCAACCCTCAGGAAATGGCCGAAATTATACCGCTCGATGAACACTTCCCTGCGTGAAGACTGGTTTGAAGCCAACAACGGAAGCAGGTCAACACCATCCATGAGCGGGACATGACTAGAGTCCATTCCAAGTATGCTAAGTATGGTGGGGTAGACGTCCATGTTGGAGACTATGGGGGCTACCCGCATCGGCCTAACCCCCTTGTCATCCGGGAACTTTAGTATCAATGGTATCCTGGCAGAGTCGTCGTACACTTCATGACCGTGCTCGAAATAGTATTTATGCTGCCCCAGGCTCTCACCATGAT
This sequence comes from Candidatus Altarchaeota archaeon, assembly GCA_043813075.1. Classification (GTDB taxonomy): domain Archaea; phylum Altiarchaeota; class Altiarchaeia; order IMC4; family SCGC-AAA252-I15; genus CAYREE01. The sequence continues at coordinate 16,741 of JBDRLL010000011.1, read as the reverse complement.
CTGATGTTAGTATCACCAGCGAATTAGCGGTAATCCCAAGAGTATCCAGTTTATCGAAGAGATTCCTGACCTCCACATCAGCATAGTATATCTCGTTGTCGTACTGGTCGAGATAGTCCCTGTAATCGGTCATGTTGCCGGCGACAAAAGACTTGTTGACGTCCTGATACGCGGGTATGAGGTCCCGGGGTATCATCCGCCGGGTCTTATGGGTGAATACACCCCTGAAAGCCTCCGGAGGGTCGTAGGGTCCATGAGGCTCCATGTAGTGTATCCAAAGGAAAAACCGTTTATCATGGTTCTCATCAAGCCATCGGAAGACATTCTCATTGGTCTCGCCAGCATCCCTCTCGTAAACCCACGGCCGGGGATAATAGCTCCTTGTGAAGTCATAGTCATAGACGTCGAAGTACCTGTCAAAACCGGACTCGTCAGGACGCAGAGCCCAGTTGCTCACGAAAGCGGCGGTAGTGAACCCGTTTTCCTTCAGCAAAGACGGCAGGTAGACCGGCTTTTCACCATAACCCCTCACCCCAGAATGATAGGGGTATAGGCCTGTAAGCATCGACGTGAGGCTTACCACCGTCTTAGGTCTGGGTGTTATGGCGTTCTCGAAAACCACGCCCTTACGGGCGATGGAATCTATGAAAGAGCTTGTCTTCCGGGAGTACCCGTATGTGCTAAGATGGTCTGCGCGCAACGCGTCGATGGAGATTATTATCACGTTGCAGTCAGAGCACTGATACATTCTTTTGGCAGAATCAACGTAGTCGGCACTTACTGGGGGGTTTAGAGGGTATTCAATGTCAGCTACGTCAGACGGGTTGAGCACATACTCTATGCTAAAGGAGATTAGGAGTAGGAACAGGAATAGCGATAGGAGTATTAACGCCCGCCTCATGAACAGTACTATGAGTAGCATAAATAAATATCGATACCAGATGCCAACAGTACAGTCATGGCTTATGTTTCAGAGGGAATAGCCGAGAGCTTTAAGCTTCTTGATAAGCTTCTCGTCATTAGAGCGCTTGTTGTTGGACGGGTCCCTGACTTGACTGGAGATTCCCGACACCATGCCGTCCATCACCCACCTGCGGTAGTATAGCATAAGACTTCCTGAAACATCGTTAACCTCACCTGCGTCAGAATCCAAGTCGTATAACTCACTCCTAAATCCGGTGGAAGTCGGAGTCTGTATTAGCTTGAAGTCACCCTTCCTCACGCCAATCAACTTGCCTTGAACAGTCTTGGGGGGATAACACCCGCTGACACGAGGATGGCTGCAGACGTCGCTCTCAAAAAACAACGCCTGAAGGCCGTCTTCAAACAGGGAGGGGGAGGACGATGCGGAATCCCCCACGCCAACCATTTCGAGGATAGTGGGCATAAGCTGGGTGTTCAATGAGAGCTTGTCGTATTCCCTGAAGACACCCTGGCAGTATATTATTAGGGGTATGCGTATCTGATGCTCGTACAGCAGGGGGCCGTGCCCGAAATATCCTCCATGATCCCCAAGGGACTCGCCGTGGTCTGATGTGACGACAACAAGGGTATTATCGAGCATCTCGTTTTTTTCAAGATAATCGATTATCCTGCCGAACTCGGAGTCAACATAAAAGACTTCACCGTCATACCCACCGCGCCTCCTAGCGAGTTTAGTGCCATTAGAAGCACCCCTGAAGACGTCGTACTTCTTGGGGGGAGTGTAGGGTGAATGCGGATCCCAGTAGTGCAGGAACATGAAGAACTTGCCTCCAGGATTAGACTCCAACCACTCCAAAGCCAGGTCAGTGGTCTCAGACGCCCCCCTAGTATAACCCACAATCTGCCTTCTGAGGCGCGTATTCGATTCTCCAGGAGAATCAAAGTAGTCAAACCCCTGGCCAAGACCAGAGCCAGTGTTAAGATGGCCTGCGCTCGTGATTGCCGCCGTATTGTAACCACCCCCATTAAGCACTTCCGCCAGAGTAGTCTCGTTCAATGATATGGCCTGACCGTTTTCCTGAAGCTTGTGCTCGTATGGCATCTTTGACGTGAACATCGTGGCATGGGAGGGCATTGTCGAAGGCAATGCAGTGTAATATCGGGTGAACAACAGCGAGTTACTGGAAAGAGAGTCTATGTTAGGGGTCGTGTTCAATCCGTAGCCATAGCAGCCCATGTGATCTGCCCGGAGGGTGTCTATGGAGACTAACAGTATATTGCATCCAGGGCACATGGGTGAAACGCCTGTCGTGACACCCTCCTCCAGGTTGAAACCCAACAGGAGGTAAGCCAGAATCCCCATGGAAAAGAGGATTAGCGGATAACCCAGGAACGAGCGGCCCTCAGCTTTCACAAATAGTATTTCATGCCCATTGAATAAATAATATAACCGATTTTAAAGCCAATAGGCTATTAGTAAGAGACCATGGCATTCGATTTCCGCAGACTGAAGCAGGAGAAGAAGCCTGAATTCGCTAAGAACTACGGCAAATACTATCCGGTAGGGTCGCTTGAAAGCATCGGATTCAAGAGGAGCGTCTGCAGCAAATGCGGGAGAGGATTCTGGAGCCTCGAGGAGAGGGAATACTGCGACGAACCCACATGCTCTGGAGGATACCGCTTCATCGGGGAGAAACTCACGAGGAAGCCCTTCAAATACAAGGAGGCGTGGGATGAGTACGTGAAGACGTTCAGACAATGGGACTACGTACCCCTCAAGAGATATCCGGTAGTATGCAGGTGGTATGAAGACCTCTACTTCGTGAACGCTGGAGTCAACGACTTCCAGCCCTACGTGGTCGCCGGCGAAGTGGAGCCTCCAGCACCCGCAGTACTTGAACCCCAGTTCTGCCTCCGCTTCCAGGACATGGACTCAGTCGGCGTCACCGGGAGACACTACACCGGATTCATAATGGTGGGACAACACACCTTCAACACAAAAGACAGGCACGTGTACTTCAAGGACGAGGGAATACTCCAGATGCACGAGTTCCTCACCAAAGGCCTGGGCATACACCCAAGGGAGATATTCTACCACGAGGACGTTTGGGCTGGAGGGGGGAACTACGGGCCAAGCATGGAATTCTTCAGCAGAGGCCTTGAGCTAGGCAACCAAGTTTACATGCAGTACGAGGTACTGCCGGACGGCGGCGGCAGGGAGTTGAAGACAAAGGTGATAGACATGGGCGCGGGCCTGGAACGCTGGAGCTGGTTCAGCCAGGGAGCACCAATGAGCTACGACACCGTCTTCCCTGAAGTCATGAAATACCTTAGGAGGGCGTCGGGATTCAATGTCGACGACAAGTTCGCGAAAACCTTTGGCGGCTACTCTGGAATGCTGGACATAGACGAGGTGGACGACATCAACTCCGTGTGGGGTGAGATAGCAGGTAGGATGAGCATGGAACTGCCGGACCTCAAGAGGAGGGTCTACGAGATGAGGGCGCTTTACGCCATCGCAGACCACACTAGAAGCCTGCTCGTCGCCATCCATGACGGCGCGCTACCAAGCAACGTAGGGGGCGGATACAACCTGCGGACCATCCTTAGGAGGTGTTGGGCGCTAATAGACGAGTTCGGGTACGACATAGACCTTGAGAAAGTGTTCGACATACACGTCAAAGAGTTCGGCAGCTGGTACACTGAACTACGGGAGAAAGGAAGCCTCTATGACATACTCGACGTTGAAGGAAGGAGATACAAGGAGACTAGGGAAAAAGGCAGACGCATGATAGAGCGGATAATTGAGTCCGGTGAGGGGATAAACGCCGAGAGGATGGTTGAGCTATACGACAGCCAGGGCATAACCCCAGACGTAGTGAGTGAGATGGCTGGCGTGGAAGTGCCAGACAACTTCTACGCCCTAGTGGAGGAGAGACACGAGAAAAACAAGGCGCAAGAGGAAAAACAAAGACTCCCAGAAACAGACAAAATACCGGAGACGATACCACTATACTATGAAGACGTTGAGGAAGTCGAATTCAAGGCCAAGATACTGAAGATACTCGATGGATACGTTATCCTAGATAAAACCCACTTCTACCCTGAAGGCGGCGGCCAGGAAGCAGACCACGGACATATAGGGAATGCCAGGGTCTTCGACGTGCAGAAATCAGGAAACGTCGTCCTACACAAGGTCGATGACACGTCAAGGATAAGGGAAGGTAGTGAAGTGCACTGCAATGTGGACGTCGAAAGAAGAAGACAACTAATGCAACACCATACCGCGACACACATAGTGAACGCGGCAGCCAGAAAAGTGTTGGGCCCCCACATATGGCAGGCGGGAGCCCACAAGAGCGTTGAGATGTCGAGACTGGACGTGACCCACTACAAGGGTGTTGGGGGTGGGGAGCTTAAGGCGATCGAGGACGAGGCGGGGAGGATAGTTGACGCTGGAATCGAGGTTGAACACCTCGTCCTGAAGCGAAATGAGGCGGAGGAGAGGTTCGGATTCAGGCTGTATCAAGGCGGGGCTGTGCCAGGCACCGAGTTAAGGGTCATCAACATAAGGGATGTTGACGCTGAAGCATGCGGGGGAACGCACCTCCACAACACCAGTGAAGTCGGTAAAATCAAGATGGTTTCAGCCAAAAGGATTCAGGACGGCGTCGTCAGGCTCGAGTTCAAGGCAGGGGCTGCAAGCGAGAGACAATCCTCGGAAGAGGAGGAGCTGTTCTCAGAGATTCTCGGCAGACTATCGGTCATAGAGGTGACTGACACAGGATACGGCAAGGAGCAGCTTGTCTCATCAGCCAAAGCGCTGAACGTCCCCCAGGACCAGCTGCTCCAGAGCATTGAAAGATTCATTTCAGAAGTCACTGCAGACAGGGATAAGCTGATTGACATGGGCGAAAATCTCCCGGAGTTCAGGACATCCGAGAACATGTCGGATGCTGTGACACAACTGTTCGACGTATGGAAGAAACAGAAAAAGATGCTGGAGAAAATCCTGGAAGACAAGGCAGGCGGCATGGAAGAGGGGGTTGAAGGGAAGTTCGCTGGAGGCAAGACCGTGAAGCACGTTGTGGAAGGCATGTCTGTTAAGGCGTTAAGCGAGGCCGCGAAAAGCATAGTCGGAAGGGAAGAGGGCAGGCTGTTGATAATAGTCAACAAGTCAGGCGATAAGGTGAATGTAGTCGTCGCATCAAAGTCGAAGTACAATGCTGGAGACGTATGCAAAAGATTGTGCGCCCTGCTCGGCGGGGGGGGAGGCGGCAGCCCGACTCTCGCGATTGGAGGGGGGAATACTAAGGGCCTTGAGAAGATCCTTAAGGAATTCAAACCATGATCAATGATGGCTAGGGAGAAGGACCACAACAGGTACTTGGTCTACAGGGCGTACATCGTATACGTGATACTGCTCACAATCCTGGTGATGGGAGGAGGCAGCATAGGATTCCCGCCGAAAGAATGGCGTGGATACTACATGACCCTGATGGCGGCATGCATGATACCTGCGGCATTCATGCTGTTCTCCATATTCATCTTCCCATGGCAGTACAGCATGTTCGGCAGGCTGGAGCGGACAGGATTCCCTGACGAAAAACCAGTGTACGCAAGAAAATACTCGTACGGCAGGATAGGGCTGTTCAATGCCTCATCGCCGTTCATAGACTGGATAGTCTTCCCTTCAGGACTTGGAGTGAACATAAGGCCTGGCGGGAAGGCATTCATACCATTAGAAAAAATAGACCTGGAAGGCAAGACAAAGACAATGACGGACAGGATGGTCTTCTTCACGCCCTTCGAAAAGAGGATAGGCCACACTAGCGAGGAGATTAACGGACCGCTTTGGGCTCCGAAAGGCGTGTATGAAGCGCTGGAGGAGCTGAAGAGAAAGAAGGCTAACGGTACTTTTCTATCAAGTCGCTGATCTTCTGCTTGAACACCGAGTCATCAAACCCCCGGGCCCATGAGACACAATCATCCCTCAACGGCGAGACAGTCCTCTCGTCCATAGACCGGACCTGCTCCACCAGAGCCCCGACCGTGGGCTCGATGAAGAATCCAGTCTTCCCTGGCAGCACAGTCTCCCTGCACCCCCCCTCATCAACGGATATGCAAGGCTTTCCAGCAGCATTACCCTCTATGGGAATGAACCCGAAGTCCTCCTGCACGGGAAGGTATATCGTCGCAAGACAATCCCCGTAGAGCCTTAAAAGCCGGCCGTCATCCACGTTACCTAGGAAAGATATGTTCGGCGAATCCCTGGCAAGACCCCTCAAGTAACTCATCTGGGGGCCATCACCAGCCACCACAAGCTTTTTATCCGGCATTTCAATGAACGCTCTTACCATCAAGTCCACACGCTTCGCGGGTATAAGCCGGTTAACGGTAAGAAAGAAATCTCCGAAACCGCGAAAGACATACTTTCCAGCAGACACCGGCGGGTATACTACTTCAGACTCCAACCCATAATACCTACGGACACGCTCACTAACGTTCCTGGAATTCGCTATCACAACATCCATACACTCCCTCACGACACGCTGGTCACGGGAATAGAATACCTTAGAGTACGCATCCCACAAAGGCCTGGCTAACGGATTCAAGCCGGCATAAACTGAGTCACGCAGGTCGTATAGAGTCCGGTTAGGGGTATTACAATACCACATGTTGAAACCATCCTCCAGTGCAGAGAATATGGAGTAAAAGCCACTGAATATGTTGACGCCATAGGACCGCCTGCCCCTCAGAAGATGAAAACGAAGAGCCGTCTCCAGATAACCAACCCTAAACACCGAATGAAACCCCATCCGCCCACAACCAAAAATCCCGCTCACACGCGAAGTCGTGTTGCCTATGTCCAAGACCCTGCTAGTATCCCAGTCAGAGAACAATGACTGCATGAATCCGGAAGTATTCAATTCAGCGTCAAACATGGAACTCAAAGAAAGTATTATGCGCTCAGCGCCGCCACGATAAATAAGGTTATCATGGAACAAGCCGACGTCCATACTAGTAAATGCAACGCAAGAATTAAATAGACAGACGGGAATATGAGTAGAGTGTATTGAAAGCCCGGGGTCCCCTAAGAGACCCCTTGAACGGCCTTCATAATACCACAACCGCGAAAACGGCTGTGGCAAGCGCCGCGAAGTAAACGCAGCTGTACTTATCCATATCCACCACCATCCCATCCGCCGTAAAAAAAAGCGGGTAGAAATAACTAAGTATTATTAGCTTAAAAGACTTGTCTGAGCGGTTGGAAAGTATCTATTCGAACTGGTCTACCCGCATCCTGCAGGACGTGGAGAGGGGTTTCACACCCTCACTGACTATCCGGTATTCCATGCTGACGCCCGTCTGCCGGCTCAAATGCTTCCGCAACATCAGGGTCCTCACGCCGTCAGGCCTTATGTCAGCCTCCAGTATGACCTTGCCCCAGTACTCGTTTATCACACCGCCTATAGGCCTGTTCTTACCGGTCTCGAAGTCGGAGTACACCTGGTTCGTGAGGAGCACGGGTATGGTATACTTGCGGGCTATCCTGAGGAGGCTTGCCATGAACTTAGCCAGCTCTTTAGCGGTTATATCCTCCTCCAGACGATAGAGCATGGCGACGCTGTCCACCACTATCAGGCTGACCGAATCCTGGACGACTATGTCGTCTAGCTTACCTATCGCAACCTTCTGTTCGTCAAACGTGGTGGGCTCTATCAAAAGGATGTTCTCCAGGACAGTACGATAGTCTGCGCCAGCAATCTGCTTGAGACGCTCTACACTGAAGCCGCCCTCAGGGTCGATGTAGACTACCTTACCGTGCTTCGAAGCCGCTACCGACGAGATTATAGCGAGATTCGACTTGCCGGAATTCGGCGGGCCGTAAACCTGAGTCAGCACTCCGTCAAGCAGCTCGTCCAAGACCCCGGGATACTGGCTTAGCTTTATCATGAACCCACCGAGTATTTACCATACAATCTCACGCATAGTTCCTCGAGCTCCTTGTCGCGTATGCCAGACTTCTCGAAGTACTCGCGTATCATATCCTCGTCGAACGTTATGCGCTCAAGGGCTATCTGATCCGAAACCTGTGGCTGATTCACGCTAACCTCAAGTATGGTGTGCTCCCCCTCATAGGCGCTCCAGTCCCTCCTCACCTCAGTCAAATCCCCTTGGAATTCCACATCCACATCCACCCGTAGAAGCTTCACTTTCCGGTTAGACTCAAGCAGATCCTCAACACGCCTGTTAACATCACCAGGAGCTGCCTCCCCCATCCGCTCCCTCACATGCCTCATTGAAGCTGACTTAACCCTAACGTGCTCGGGATTCGAGAAATCGTTTTTGAAGAACAATATGCCAGTGGGGTTAGATGCCTCATTAAAGCTTATCCTCTCGGTACTGCCGATGTAATAGCAGGGGGTTATGTCAGACACCTCCACGACCCGCTGATGCTTGTGCACGTGGCCGAGAAGAATCAGGTCGTATTTTCCGGCCACCTCCCTGAGAGCAGAGATTGATAGTTCATGCGGCTCCAGATAATGCTCCACCGCCTGATGTAGCAGAAGTATGTTAGCGCCCCTCGTGTTAACCCCCTCACTCATTTTCAACAGCATGTCCTCAACCCGCTCCCGGTTTCTGACGTACTCGAACCCGTAGAAGTCAGCCTTACCATCCTTCAACCTCACAGTGGCGTGGGGGTTCTCGCTGGTCAGGACGTGTATGTTCTCATGCAAGTCAGAATAGATCGGAGCATATGCTGTTCCGAGATGACCCTCAATCTCGTGGTTCCCGATGGACACTACGACAGGCGTCTTATCAGCCACCTCAATCAGCTTCCTGACCACAGCCCTCAAGCTCACAGGGTCAGGCCTTGAGTGATGCAGTATGTCGCCGCCGAACACGATTATGTCCGGCTTTCTCTCAAGCGATTTCTCGAGTGCATCGTGGAATGATGAGACGTAATCCCATAGCCTCTGAGTCTTGAACCTGTGTCTATAGCCTATATGGCAGTCGCTTATGCAAGCGATATTCATGCGCACAACACCCCCGGGGTTAGGTGAAGATATTATACTTTATAGAATAATAGAACACAAACACACAAAAAAATCAGTATAATATAAGAAAATGATTTATTTTTGGTTTTAAAAAGGATTATATTGATGATTTGTTCAAAAAACGATAAATATTTAAATAACTTCTGCAATAATATAAACCATAATTTAAATAAATGCTCAAAAAATGAGGTGTTGAAATGGTTAAAAAAGGTGGTGAAGACAAGATCCCCATGCTATACGGGGAAAACGTGTTCGGGCTAAAGGCTATGTCAAAATTCCTGCCAAAGAAAGTCTTAGACGCAGTGAAAGACACCATGGAAAAGGGCAAGCCGATACCTGAAGGAATAGCAGACGACGTTGCCGAAGGAATGAAAAAATGGGCGATATCAAAGGGTGCGACACACTACACCCACTGGTTCCAACCCATGACAAGCATGACTGCGGAAAAACACGACGCATTCGTGGAGCCGACAAAAAACGGCGACGTCATAATGAAGTTCTCAGGCAAAAACCTCATACAAGGAGAACCAGACGCATCAAGCTTCCCGTCAGGAGGGCTAAGACCAACATTCGAGGCACGGGGGTACACCGTATGGGACCCCACAAGCCCGGCATTCATAAAAGACAGCGAAGACGGGCCGACACTAGCAATCCCCACCGCATTCATGGCCTACACCGGAGACTCCATAGACAAGAAGACGCCACTACTAAGATCCATGCAGGCTTTGGACAAGTCTGTTAAAAGATTCATAAAACTGTTGGACGGAAAAGTGGCAGACAAGAGGTCATACCCGACGCTAGGCCCTGAACAGGAATACTTCCTAGTGGACAAGGAACTGTACCTAAGCAGGCCAGACCTAATGCTGACTGGGAGAACACTCTTCGGGAGCCTGCCATCAAGGCACCAGCAGATGGAAGACCACTACTTCACTGCAATAAAACCCAGGGTGCTGAGGTTCATGCAGGACGTGGACACAGAATGCTGGAAACTCGGCATACCCGCAAAGACAAGACACAACGAGGTAGCTCCAGCACAATTCGAGCTTGCCCCAGTCTTCGAAGACCTGAACCTGTCGGTAGACCACAACATGCTCCTGATGGAGATACTAAAGGAGACCGCGGACAAACACGGGCTAGTCTGCCTGCTACATGAGAAACCATTTGCAGGGATAAACGGCTCCGGAAAACACAACAACTGGAGCGTCACGTCACCTGCAGGGAAAAACCTGATGAAGCCAGGCGAAACACCACACCAGAACGCGAAGTTCCTCACCGTGGTAGCCGCAGTCATGATGGCCGTAGACAAGCACGCGAAACTGTTGAGGGCAGCAGTCGCGACGGCAGGAAACGACCACAGGCTAGGCGCAAACGAAGCCCCGCCAGCGATACTCTCCATCTTCCTTGGAGAACAGCTGACAGACATAATAGAGCAGATAGAGAAGGGAGGAGCCAAGACCAGCAAGGCAAGCGAGACAGTAAGGCTGGGCGTCACAACACTCCCCGAATTCCCGAAGGACGTTACAGACAGGAACAGGACATCACCGTTCGCGTTCACAGGAAACAAATTCGAGTTCCGGGCGGTAGGGTCAAACCAATCCTGCGCCGGAGCGAACACCGTGTTGAACGTCGCCTTCGCGGAAGCGCTAGACCACATTTCAGACAAACTAGAGGAAGCTCTTTCAAAAAACAAGAACAAGCACGAGGCCCTGCAGGAGATACTCCAGGAAGTCGTGAAGAAACACAAGAGGATACTCTTCAACGGAGACAACTACACCAAAGAATGGGAGAGAGAAGCTGAAAAACGCGGCCTACCCAACATAAAGACGAGCGACGAGGCGTTGAAGGCCATCATCTCCAAGGAGACGATAGAGGTTATGGGCAAGTACGATGTGCTGAGCAAAAAAGAGCTTGAAGCAAGGTACGAGATAAACATGGAGAACTACGTCAAGACCATAGACCTCGAAGGGAAGACTGCACTGGACATGGCGCAGACGATGATACTGCCAGTGGCCTTAAAACACCAGAGAAACCTTGCGAAGACGGTTAGAGGACTGAAACACGCTGGAGTGAAGCCTGCCGCCTCAAGAGGCGTGAAGGCAGAGCTGGACAAGGTCTCATATCTCGTGTCAAGACTGATTGCAAGCATAAAAGGCCTGGAGAAGAGCGTGGACGACGGCAAGACCAGGACCACGATACGCGACATGATCAAGCTGCGCGAAGTCGTGGACGAACTGGAGAGGACTGTCGACGACGCACTATGGCCGCTCCCTAAATACAGGGAACTATTGTTCGTGTATTAGGAAAACACTCCTGGGGAGATCATCTCCCCAGAATTCTTTATTTTCTACCTCCTGCTTCTCTTCCCGTCGCGCCTCGCAGCCTTGATGCGCAGATCATCCATCGCAGCCAGCACGCTAGGATCCTGTGATATTGCAGCAAACCTTCTCTGACGTGCGAGAAGCTCGCTGTTGTCAGCCAAATCAAGCTTATCGTCAGAGGCTCCGACACTTAACACAGGCTCCTGCCCGCCTAGACGCGCTTCAGCATCATGACGCTGCTCTATGAGAAGACGCTCACCCAAGCCACCAGAGGTTATTGAAGACACTTCAGTGCCGCCCAGAGGCTCGACGCCAGGCCTGTTAGGCCTGAAATCCTTTTTCCGTGTTCCCTTAACAGCTCCCATAAGATAATATACGGAAAAACGATAATTTAAAGCCTTCCGGGAATCACTCCGGAAATCCTGCAGTGGTCTGCGACAACCATGTTGACCATAGCCTCGACGACAGGCACAGCCCTCGGGACTATGCACGGGTCATGGCGCCCGCCAACCTGGACGTTAGTGTCGGTCATAGACCCCAAGTCAACAGTATTCTGCTTCTTAGCTATGGAGGATGTAGGCTTCATGACAGCGCGAACCACTATCGGCATGCCATTTGATATGCCGCCCTGAATTCCGCCGCAGTTATTTGTCCTAGTCCTTACCTTACCATCCTTCACTATGAACTCGTCGTTAGCCTCGCTACCGTGCATGCCAGCCATCCTGAAGCCGGCGCCAACCTCAACACCCTTCACTCCGGGAATGCCCATGAGCGCGGAAGCCAAGTCAGCGTCAAGCCTCCCGTACACTGGCTCGCCCAAACCTGCGGGAGGATTCAAGACAACACACTCGACAACGCCGCCAACACTATCACCCATCTTCCGAGCCTCAATGATAACCTCTTCCATAAGCCTGCTCTTCTCCACATCCAACGCCCTGACAGGATTGCTCTCCACCAGATCCCTGACACCCCTCATGCCGACGTCAAGGGTCTCCTCAGACACCACGCCCCCAACCTGCCTAGTGTAGGCGACAACATCAATACCGAATTTGCCTAACAACTTGCCTGCAACCGCACCGGCAGCAACCCTGCCCACAGTCTCACGGGCCGATGCCCTGCCGCCCCCACGCCAGTCCACATGACCATACTTGACACGCCACGTGTAGTCTGCGTGACCCGGCCGGGGAGTGTTCACAAGCTCAACATACTTGCTGGAGTCAACGTCAGTGTTTTTCACAACCATCATTATGGGAGTACCGAGCGTACTGCCCTCAAAAACGCCAGACAGAATCTCCACCATGTCAGACTCCTCACGCTGGGTGGACACGCTACTCTGGCCCGGCCTCCGCCGGTCCAAAGCGGACTGAACATCTTTAAGTCCAATCTCCAGGTTAGACGGACACCCGTCAACCACACATCCGACCGCACTACCATGGGACTCGCCCCACGTAGTCATCCGGAATATCCGGCCAAACGTATTCATTCTGAATTGTTTACATATGAAACCCAGCGCTTTTATAATCGAGGGATTATAGATTAAGAAACATCGGTGTTCGCATGCCAAACGTGAAGTACACTCTGGAAGAAGTCCTGAAGCTGCATGAGGAGAACAAGGGCAAGGTCGCTATCGCAAGCAAAGTCCCCTTGAACACCATCAAAGACCTGACGCTGGCATACACGCCAGGAGTTGCAGAACCATGCAAGATAATCAACAAGGAGCCTGAGAAGGTGTACGACTACACAAACAAGGGGAATTTCGTGGCCGTAGTGTCGGACGGGACAGCAGTGCTGGGGCTTGGGGACATCGGACCGGAGGCTGGGCTTCCCGTGATGGAGGGCAAGGCCATACTATTCAAGATGCTGGCGGGAGTGGACGCCTTCCCCCTGTGCCTTAACACCAAGAAGGTTGATGAAGTCGTGTCGGCAGTCAAATGGCTTTCACCATCATATGGGGGCATAAACCTGGAGGACATCAGCGCGCCACGATGCTTTGAGATAGAAGACCGGTTGAAGAAGGAGCTTGACATACCAGTATTCCACGACGACCAGCATGGGACGGCGGTCGTGGTCTACGCGGCAGTCAAGAACGCGATAAGACTCGTGGACAAGAGGGTACAGGACCTGAGGATATGCATTTCAGGCGCGGGCGCTGCGGGCATGGCCATATCAAAACTACTGTTGTGCATGGGGATAAACCACACAATATGCACTCCAGTCAAGGACATAATAGTGTGCGACAGCAAGGGCATACTCTACGAGGGGAGGGAAGGCATGAACCCCTTCAAGCAGGATCTGGTTAAGTACACCAACAAGGAAGGTAGGAAGGGGACGCTGGCGGACGGCATGAAGGACGCTGACATATTCATAGGCGTGTCTGCTGGAGGCATAGTGACGAGGGGGATGGTGGAGTCCATGGCAGAAGACGCCATAGTCTTTGCGATGGCGAATCCAGTGCCTGAGATAATGCCTGAAGAAGCCGCTGCCGGCGGAGCCGCTATCGTGGCGACAGGCAGGTCAGACTACCCGAACCAGATAAACAACGTGCTAGGATTCCCAGGCATATTCAGGGGTGCTTTGGACTGCAGGGCTTCGGAGATAAACGACGAGATGAAGATCGCGGCCGCGAACGCGATAGCGGGAGTGGTCGGAGACAAGCTGGGCAGGGAATATATTATACCAGAACCATTAGATAAGAGGGTCGCCCCAATAGTCGCGGCGGCGGTAGCGAAGACTGCCATGGAGACGGGGGTCGCAAGGATAAAAGTCGACCCAAATGATGTTGAGGCGAACACCATAAGGCTTGTTGAGGCCGCGCACAGGCAAGTCCAGTGAGAATGACACACCCTCGAATGCGGGAGGAGCTGGTTGAGTTATACAGGAAGGCTGCCACAGACCTGCCCAAGGACGTTGAAGATGCGTTAAGGAAGGCCCGTGAAGGGGAGGAGGGAACTGCAGCCAGCATTCTAGAAGGTATCCTCGAGAACATCAGGATGGCGAGGGAATCCTCACTTCCCATGTGCCAGGACACCGGGACGCCAGTATTCTACGTGAGAAAACCCTGTGGGATAAGTGAGAGAGAACTGCGGGAGGAGATAATCGCCGCAACCAAGACAGCTACCGAATTGATTCCATTACGCCCCAACGCCGTGGACACGACTACGGGGAGGAACAGCGGCGACAACACAGGCTCCGGAATACCGGTCATCCACTTCGATGAGGGGGATGTGGGGGAGATGACCGTCGAGTTGATGCTGAAGGGAGGGGGCTCAGAGAACGCGACACTATTGTACACGCTCCCCGACACCCGCCTTGAGGCTGGAAGAGACAAAAACGGCATAATAAAATGCGTGCTGGATGCTGTGGTGAGGGTGCAGGGAAAGGCGTGCAGCCCCAACATAATAGGGGTGGGTATAGGGGGCCTGGCGGACACTTCAATAGAACTTTCCAAAAAGCAGTTCCTGAGGAGGGTGGATGATGAGAACAATGACGAGGGGCTTGGGGGGATGGAGGAAGAACTGTTGGATAAGATAAACACTCTTGGAATAGGCCCCATGGGATTGGGGGGTAAGACGACGGCACTAGCAGTCAAGGCTGGGAAGCAGCACCGCCATCCGGCCTCATTCTTCGTGGCAGTATCATTCATGTGCTGGGCCTGCAGGAGGCATATGATGACCATCCCGGTCGAATAGGGGGGATTTGCTATGCGGTCTGAAAAATGGGGGAATATTTTTAACAAGGAGGCGGCCCTGCTGGTGATAATATTAATCATGGCGTGCTGTTTCAGGCTCTACTACTTCAATGGCATAGGGATGCACGACGACTTCCTGTACCTCATGCTGGTGAGGAAGTGGATTGACGGGCATAACTCCCTTGACGGGATACTTAACCACTACGCGGGACTTAGGCTGTTCGTCTACTATCCCATAGTATTCCTCTTCCAAATCTTCGGGGCTAGCTACCGGCTCGCGTTCCTGCCCACATTCACGCTATCCATGCTGGAGGTGGTGCTCGCATACGCCCTTTGCTCAACGGCATTCAACGACAAGAGAGCGGGCTTATTCGCCGCACTGCTTATGAGCGTGTTCCCGCTTGACGCCTTCGTGTCCACCACCATAAGAGGAGACACGGAGATAGGGTTCTACGCCATGCTTAGCGTATTCCTGTTCACCGTATCAAAAAAATACATGGGAGGAACATACCGCACTCTCCTGCTGCTTTCCGGGTTTGCGGCTGGCATAGTATATAACGTGAAGAAGCTAGGCCTAATGGTGATGGCAGCCTACATGATCATATCAGTCATACACTCGGCGTACAGCAGGAGGATACGGTGGAAGTACATGTACGTGCTGGCCGGATTCCTCTTATTCGTCGCTGCCGAAGGAGCATACCTCAAACTCGAGACAGGGAACATTCTCCAGAGGTATGATGTCGGTCTTCTACTGCAGACACACATCTACGAGAACCCTAATGTGGTGGACCCCACACAGGACCCGTGGTACGTGCCGTGCCTTCTGCTAGACATCCAAAACGGCTACTGCGACCGCGTCGTCAACTCCCTCCACTGGACGCAAAAGTACACTAGGACAGGAGGCTTCTACCTGATGGTGTTCCTCTCCATGATCTACCTTTCGCATAAGAGGGACAGGAGATACTACTTCATGATGCTTTGGGTGGCAGTGATACTCGCCTACTTCGCCTTCGGCACAATGAGCCCTCAGAAATACCTGCCACTCCACAAGGAGCCTAGATACTTCACCATCATAACAGGCCCGTCCATGATAATACTTGCTGGAGGACTCTCAAGGTTTACGGAAAACAGGGGACATGGGAGGGCCCGCTGGATGATAGTGGCCGTGATAATCACCGCGCTCGTATACCAGTCGGCTGGCATAATGGGGGACTATCATCGGACGTACACCAGGTACAACCAGTTCAACAGGGAGATATACGAGTTCGTCAGGGAGAACGAGAAGGCGAACGTCTGGACCGAGGCTTTCATAGAGCAGGACTTGGAGTTGAAGTCTGGCTACTCGAGGAGGAGCGGGGTGAAGAACTTCAAGGGAGATCCGAGTAAAGGCTTCATAGGAGACCTCAGCTACTATGACTGCAGGAGGGACAACAGGGGGGCTTACATAATCCTGACGAGAGAGTCCGATTTCAACGACATCAGAGCGAAATACGCTGGAGGCTGGAGGGACTGCATAATAGCCAACATATTCAATCCAAACAGGATGCGGCTGGTGAGGAGGACGTACAGTGAGGATAAAAAAACCTGGCTGAGCATATACAATATACTATGAAGGAATATCATCTCGAGACGCCACTGAGCGAGGAGGACGTGAGAAAACTTAGGGTAGGGGACGTAGTGTACATAACAGGCAGGGTGCATACCGCAAGGGACATGGCACACAAGCACCTGGTAGAGTCAGAAGACAT